>NZ_SJPP01000004.1 GCF_007860075.1 Symmachiella macrocystis | reverse complement strand
CGAACGCTGGTACCAAGACATCCTGCGAGCGGAATACCGCATGTTCTTTTAACAGCGTGCAGTGTTGAAGAAATTAAAAAAGCGACCGACGAGAAATTCGCCGGTCGCTTTTTTGTTTGGGTGTTGCTTTACGATAAGTCGCTCATGAAGACGAGTCGGCGGAGTTCGAAATCCTCCGGAAGGTAAGTTCGCAAGACGTACGGCTCGCGAATTTGTGGCTGCTCTTGGTCGAGGTGCTTTGTCGACTCATATTGTCGATTCCAATCGACCATGCGTTTGCTTTTAGTCAAGACGTTGGTCCAGATGCTGGGTTCTTCGCGGTTTGTTTGTTGCAGCGTTGTGGACTGCTCTGATCCCACTCCATTTTGTTGCAAGCTGGTTTGCCCTGTTGTCGTGGGAGACTGCTCCTGTCCAATTGGTATCGGCATGAGCGACGTGCTCGTGCGAGAATGGGAACGCTCGCGAGAACGTTCGCCATGTACTTTTCCCGAGAATTGGACGGCGCGCGTCTCGCCGCTGCTGCGCTCTTCTTGGACGCGTTCATTGAATGCCCGCTCCTTTTGTTCTTTTAAGGCCAACTGCTCTGTGTATTTCTTGAGGACACCATCCCGGGCTTCGGTGTAGGTGATCCAAGTATGGCTCGGCAGAGCGGCTTGCAATTCGCCTTCCCAGGCCGCTAAGTCGACGGTCGTACGGGCTTTGTTTTCGGCTGGGCCTTTGATAAAGCCCATGATGCGGCCGACGAAGTCGACGTTGGTTTCGATGGTGGCTGCTGCTTGGTCTCCCAATTCATCCGCATCAGCGAAGCTGATCACGGCTTGCGCCAAGTGGAGTGAATCACGCACGGCCGGAGCAAATTCGTCATTCAATGCACGATGGCGGATCACCTCACGCAAAGGCGCGAATAGGGGAATCCGATGCTTCAATGATTTCTCAGCTGAGATTTCAAATTGGGCGAGTGCCTCGCGGCTCCGATTGTTTTTCGACAACAGCAGGCCATGGGCATAGTACGCCCAAGGTGCATGCCGGTTGATGTTTCTAGCAGCACGGAAATGCCCGTCAGCAATCTCACATGCTTCGCGGAAGTTTTGGGTTTCCCACGCATCGTTGAGAATGCCATGCACGTGCAACAGGTAGACATCGCGGTCGTTTCCGTCACCGATGAGTTGCGGCGCGTAGGTGGCAAAGTCGGCGGCAACCTCGCGTTGGAACGTACGCGTCTCGGGCTGCGGTTCGGGCGGGGTGGGATGTTGCGTTTCAACCGGTGGTTGCGCTTCGGCCTTGGCCAGAACCTTGGATTCATCCTTTTGTGGTAAATCGATTTTAGGTTTCTTGGGAGCCGATGGTTTGACCGGCGTTTTCTTGGGAAGTGCTGCTAGCTCGAAATGCAAGCGGAGGTCTTCGCCGCTTGATTCGACGTTGATGGTTTTTTCCGTGGGGGCGAATCCGGCCATCTCGGCGCGAATCTTGTAGGTGCCCGGTTTGAGTTCAATTTTACCAGGCGCGGCAATGCCCAGCGGTTTCCCGTCCAACAGAACTTGGGCGCCGGCGGGTGTCGATTTGAGGGCTACCGCGACAGTATTGTTCGACCGTTTGTTGCCAGAGTTGCTCGACATTAACAGTGGGAACATCAGCAGAACGATGACAACCAGCACTGGGTAAAGGACTTTGGGGTTTTTGCTTTGTTTGTTGAGGAACTCCGGATCGGCCAGTTGCGCGAAACGGGCGGACCAGGTTTTGTTCTTGGACGCCTGGTCCTGGTGCGGCCAGGGAGTGGCGCTGAGATTGGGCCGCGCACCGATTTGCACCGTAGCCGGATTGTGTTCGCGACGCGTGTTCGTATCAGCCGCTTGTGGAACGTCGACCAGAATGATTGGTTTTTCCTCCAGATCCTTCAGTGCCGCCTCTGCAGAGTCGTACCGGGCGGAGACAGGTTTCTCAAGCATGCGCGACAAGGTCTTCGCCAAGTCTTGCGGCAATTTGGGGATGAGTTGTTCTAGCTCCGGCAGTATTTCACTGGACGAACAGTGCCAGCGCATCCAGGCCAGATCGTCACTGACATCTTGGACACCTTTGAAGGCTGTGGAAAAGTTATCGCCCATTAACAATTCCAAAGCGGTGAGACCCAGGCAATACAGATCGACACCCGGGCCGACGTCGCCGAAGACTTCCGGGCGCAGCAATTCGGGGGCGACGTATTTTTGTGTCCCGCTGGGGCGGCGAAATTCACCGCCGATGGAAAATCCCGCGGAGGCGCTGAGTTTGATACAGCCGTCGTCAAGCAGCAATTTCGACGGTTTGATTTCGCCGTGGAGTTTTCCTTGTTCGTGCAGATATTTCAGGCCCTGCAATGCTTGCCGCAGAATGCTTCTGACTAAGTCGCTGGGCAATGGACCTTCGGCCAGTCGTTGGTCGAGGCTGCCGTTCATCATCTCCATGACGATCCAGGCTTGCTGTTCATCGACGGAATAAACGCGGCAAACGTTTTCGTGGACCAAACTTGCCAGAAAACGAGCTTCGTGCCAGAACAGTTCGCTTTGACGCGGGTCGGCGCGGAGTTGTTCGTTGAGTTGTTTGATCGCAACATAGCGGCGCAACGATCGGTCGTAAGCCTCATAGACCACAGCGGATTCGCTGCGGCTGAGTTCGCGGAGGATTTCGTAATCCGCGTGGCTGGGAAGCGGCGCGCCGTCAGCCGGTGGTAGCGTCGGTTGAGCCGCGGCGACCGGTGCTTTGGCAACCGGCGGCTGTTGGGTTTGCTTCATCGAACGCGTTAGTTGTTCGATCATTTGATTGGCATGATCAATGGGGCGGATTTCAGGCGCAGCGCTCGGTGCGGATGAAGCCGACAGGACCGACGAAGACGAGGCGGGAATGTCGTTCTGGCCAGCGCCGGCTGGATATTGTTGGAATTGGCCATGGAGCGACGACTCGCCCTGCTTGCGGATGTGGTAGGACTCGCGGGTTTCGGGTCGTAGTAATTCGGCTACCGAAGAGTGCGTGCTGTCTCCCAACACTCCACTATCACCATTTGGGTGTCGTGAGATCGAGTCATCCGCCGCGAATGAGGCGTCGAGTTTCCGCGCCGAGCGCGACGATTTGCTGTTATCTCGCATGTTGAACCCTTATTAGCCGTGCTTTGATTTTCGGGCGATCGATTTTCCACCGCAGTTATCTCGTTTGGTGGAGCCCTTCAATAGGGAATCACAATTGCTCACAAAAACCGGACAAACAATCACACAATTCGCTTCGGTCTCTGCGGTCTAGGTATTTCTCGTTGAAGGTAAGTCGTGTAGCCAACAGACTTAACAGGGCGGCTGCAAAAGAAAATCTGTGGTGAGATGTCCGCTTTTTTAGAGAAACTCCGATCCAGGGGGTAACGCAAACCACCTTAGGAGAGACCTTTCGATGCAAACAATCAAAACACAGGCCGCAACGTTCCCACACGAAGCGGCTTCATTGGATAATCAACCGGAACGGCGGTCAGCGTCGCGAGGACGTTGGGCGTCATTATTGGGTGACATGGGCGGCTATCGACTTCGCAGCGTGAAATCACGCGGCTTAGGGCATACCGTCTATCGGGCACATGATCCGGAAGGCCGCCGGGTGGCGCTGAAGGTGATCACCGGTCGTGACGAGAAGTCACCGGACTGGACCGAACAGCTGCATCGCGAAGCGAAATTCGCCACGCAGATCAAGCATCCGCATTTGGCCGAGGTGTTGGACGTCATGAATTCCGGCGAATGCGACCTGGTCGCGATGGAATACGTCAGCGGCCAACCGCTGTCGCGATTTATCAAGAAGAAGAAAAAGATCAGCGAAAAAAGGGCAGTGAAGATGGTGTTGCACCTCGCCGACGCGCTGACCGCTTGCCATGCCGCCGGACTGGTGCACCGCAATATTCATCCGGAGAATGTGCTGATCACCTCCGAAGGCAAGGCCAAGTTGATTAGCTTTGGTTTTTCTTCGTCTCCGGAATTTGATGACCAATCATCGCCGTCGACGGCCGATACGAAAATCGCTCGGTACCTTGCGCCGGAGCAATTACGCCGGTCAAACAAAGCGGACGTCCGTTCCGACGTCTATGCGTTGGGGGCTCTGTTGTACACCATGGTGAGCGGCGTCTCCCCCTTTGCTTGTGCGGGGCGACTTTCGTTGATGCAGAACAAACGGGCCAACAACTACCGCGGCTCTGCTGAGGTTGCGACGGAACTCTCTCCCGCGGTGGCGGACGTGATTGAACGCTCGTTGTCTGCCGATCCCGAGGAGCGTCCGCAGTCGATGGAAGAATTTGTGCAATTACTGCGAGGTTTTTCGGACCGCATCGGCGACTATCAATTGATCTCCAAGGTTGGCCGTGGTGCGATGGGACATGTCCATCGCGCCCGCGCCGCTGACGGTTCGATTGTGGCTATCAAGATTCTGCACGACCATTTGGTTGAGAATGAGCGAATTCTGGTGCGGTTTTATCAAGAAGCAAAATTGGCGATGGAGATGTCGCACCCGAATCTCGTACCGGCATACGAAGTGGGTTGCGTGAATGGAAAACACTTCATTGCCATGGAGTACATTGCCGGCAAGGATTTAAAGGAAACTCTCCAAACGGAAGGTCGGCTGTCTGAGTCGCAGGCTTTACGGATTGCCTATGATGTGGCGAAAGCATTGGATGCTTTGCACGGCAAGGGACTATTGCATCGCGACGTCAAGCCGGGGAATATCCTGTTCGATAGCCAGGGCAATGCCCGTCTCACCGATTTGGGTTTGGCCAAGCAAGAGGAACTGGATTATGAACTGACGCAGGCGGGCCACGCGCTGGGGACCATGCAATACGCTCCGCCAGAACAGTTTCGCGATGCCAAGACGGTGAGCAAAACGGCTGATATTTATGCGTTGGGGGTGACGCTGTATCAAATGGTCACCGGTGCATCGCCCTTTCAAGGGAAATCGGCGATTGATCAATTGATCCGCAAATCGCGCAACGACTATGTGCCGCCGGAGAAAATCGTTCCGGGACTCAGCCAGCAAACGCGGGATTTGATTCGCGCAGCGATGCATGAGGATTCCGCCAAACGTCCGAGTAGTGCGAAAGCGTTTGCGAAAGCAACCGTCGGGTATTTACGTTGTGCGAGCGACGCTGACGCCCAACCACAGCCGCAGCAAGATGCGTTGTGGAAGGTTGTGTTCCTCGGGGATGACGGCAATGTGCAGCGGATTTCCGGGACCACTGAACAGATCCGTCAATTGATTCGCGCCGGTCAAATTGGGGCGGACGGACGTGCCGCACGTGAAAACGAAACGTCGTTTCGGCCGTTGGCGAATATCGCGGAATTGAACGGTTCGGAGAAGAAACCAAGAACCAGCAGCCCGACGAAACCGACGCCCGCTTCGGGCAAGTCGGGTGGGTTGCTCCGTCGAACGTTACGACCGTTTCTAACGGCGGCCAATCGGTTTGCCGCTTCGATGGTTGGGATCATCACTTAACGTTCGGTTCGGGTAATTGGGGGACTGAATGGCTTTTCGCTCTGCTCCACGGCTGAGGGTGGTTTGCACTGGCGGACAAGCCGCCAGTGGCACCCGAATTGTTAGGGGCACCCGATTCGCCAGTGGCAGCCGATGCCTGCAGCAACTTTGTAAAACCACATGACCAATGGGGAGAATCCCCGGGGACGATCATGGAAACTGTTGAAATCTATCGTGAAACCTTGCGGCACTTTTTGGCGCCGATTCAGCCGTTGTTGGACGATCCAGCGGTCTCGGAAGTGATGGTTGTGGGGTATGACACCGTCTATTTTGAAACTGCGGGGCGGATTCAACAGGCGGAGAGTGGTTTTGAGGATGAACCCTCCTTGATGGCGGCGGTTCAGAATATTGCGGAGTTTGTGGGGCGGCGGCTGGATGCGGACAACCACAGCATGGACGCGCGACTGCCGGACGGTTCGCGGGTTCATGTGATCATTCCGCCCAGTTCGCGGCGGGGTGTCTGTCTGACGATTCGAAAATTCCAGCCGGCAACATTCACGCTGCCGTCGTTGGTCGATCGCGGTTCGATGAGCGATACGGCGGCGGAATTTCTCGCCACCAGTGTGCTGCTACACAAAAACATCATCATTTCCGGGGGGACCGGTACGGGGAAGACGTCGATGCTGAATGCGCTTTCGGCAGCCGTGCCTAACGAAGAGCGGATTGTCGTGATCGAAGACACCTCGGAACTGCAGTTGAATCAACCGCACACGGTCTACTTAGAAGCACAACCACCGCGGCCCAGCGGACGGGGCGGGGTCACGATTCGCGACCTCTTTGTGGACTCACTGCGGATGCGGCCTGATCGTATTATCGTGGGTGAAGTCCGACGCGGCGAAGCTTTGGAATTGATCCAGTCGATGCTCTCGGGGCACTCCGGGTCATTGACGACCGTCCACGCCAACACGCCGCGGGATGCGGCCAGCCGCTTGGAGACCTTGTGTCTGATGAACGACACGGGACTTCCCGTCCATGTCGCACGGGCGCAGGTGGCTTCGGCGATCCACCTGGTTGTGCAGATTTCGCGTATGGCAGACGGTTCGCGGCGGGTGCAGACGATCAGTGAGGCCATTGGATTGGATGACAGCGACAAATACCAATGGCGGGATCTATTCCAATTCCAGGCACAGGGACGCGATAAAGACGACCGAATCCAAGGCGAATTGCTGCCGACTGGATTGCGCCCGACCTTTGCCGATGAGCCGGCCGCTATGGGGTTTGAAGACCGCATTCAACTGACGGAAGGGTTGTTTTCAAAGTCACCGGACTTTGCGCGGAGCTCGAGTAGCAATGGATCTCACAAAACGGAAAAAAATACAAAATCGTGAGCGGCAGGATGTCCGGTTATTCGACGGAATTGCGATCTAGCTAACGAAGGGGGGCGACAGGTGTGAGGGTCGCCAAGAAGTCGCCAACTGCGAAACCAATTGCTGCGGCGACATTTACTAGCCATACGACATGGTGAAATCAAATCTGGCCGAATCATTCGGCTGGGGAATCACAAGGACTCCATCTTAAAGGGAACGAAACTATGAAGGCTTTTTCAAAAAACAGTCAACTGCGGAAAATTGTCGGCAAGTTCAACAACGATGAAGGGGGCATGGAAACCCTGCAGGTCGTGGTGATTGTCGCGATTGCCGCTTTGATCGTATTGATGATCAACACCTGGGTCGGTAACGCGGGTGACGGAGCTGGTGACAACACGGTCGGGGGTTGGGTAAACGACCTGTTGGGCCGGATCTTCGATGTCGATTTCGGTGGAACCGACGGCTAATCCTGTGGGGGATGTTGCCGCCGTTCGGTCCGACTCGCGTTGGACCGAACGGGCGGCATTTTTCTTGGTGCAGACTTGGTGCACAACAAATCAACGAATCATACAAACGGATCTCGGAAAATCAGTGGGAGCAATGACGTGACGATTACGGCTCAATTCGAACGCACAATCTGTTCCCCCGCCGGCAGCGGGGAGCGGCGACGGGCTTGGCTGCTTGCCGCGGTTGCGCCGTTGGTTGTGGGTTTGGGGATTGCCCTGTCGCAGTCAGTGGTCGCATGGGAGACGGCATTGGCGCCCGTAAATGCCACTGTACTGGTGCTGCTGTTGGCGGTCTCGAGTTTCACGGACAGCCACTGGAGAAAGATTCCCAACTGGGCGACCTACTCGGCCCTGGTATGGGCATTGGCGGTCAATTTGCTTGCCTCGGCGACTATGAGCGGCGAGGCGATTGGAACTTCGAGTGCGATAGTGCCACCGATCGGAATCGGATCGTCGCTGCTGGGAGCGGCGGTCTGTTTTGCGGCGATGCTCGTCGTATTCCAATTTGCCGGCAGTGGTGCCGGCGATGTGAAATTGGCGGCCGCGCTGGGGGCAATACTGGGAACCGGACAGGGGCTCACTGTCATTCTGTGGTGTCACATCGCGGCGGGGGTCGTGATGGTTGGCATGTTGGTCTGGCAGATCGGCCCATTGAAATTATTTACCACACTTTTGCATTACGTCGGCTCGGTGTTGTTGCCTAGTCAGATTTCAAAGCCCGGATTGGGCGCGCAAGCCATCCTTAAACGTCCCGTACCATTGGCCGCATTCTTCGCGGTCGGCACAATCCTCTCGTACTTTCAGGGGCTGACGCTATGAAAATCATTCGCCGACGACCATTGCGTTCCGCTATGCGGAAACGTCGCGGACTGGCCATGTTGGAATTGGTCCTGACGTTAGGGACGGTCTTCGTCTTTACGGTCGCGCTTTACAGAATGGCCGTTATGTCTTGCCACAATCTCTTCCAGGTGATCGGCGGTATGGTTGGTTCGCCGTACATGTAGCAGATCATCGGTATTTCTTTCGACTCGCATGCACTTCGCGGCATACGAATAACACTCGACACTTCTGCACAACGATTCCATTTCTACGAACGACAACTTCGCCCTTAGGGGGAAAGCGGTATGATCACAATTCAATCACTGATGGAGTCCGTAGCGGATGTTTGGCTAGTGTGGATTCTCTCCGCCGCCGCGCTCGTTTACTTGACCCGCGGAGCGATTTTGCGACTGCGGCGCTGGAACGTTCGCGAATTGGCCGGCGGCGAAGAGGGGGCGTCCTATACGCTATCGCTGGTGCTTGTCATGCCGGTCTATATTTTTCTGGTGTGTCTGATCGTGGAATGCACGCTCATGTTGGTTGTGAAGACCGGCACGATGTATGCCGCATATGCGGCGGGGCGGTCGGCGATTGTATGGGTGCCGGCCGAGCCACAGGACGACGACGCATCGCAAGCGAAGGTCAAAAAAGCCGCCGTGCAAGCCATGACCCCGTTTGCATCGGGGCGCGACGTGCATCGCCGGGGGACACCGCTGGAATTTCTGCCGCGATCGGCGTCGATCGACGGGCTGTTGTATTACGAAGCCTACCAGTTTTACACCAAGGGCAACGCTCCTCAGGACTATATTGTTGGCAAATACCAGTTCGCCGATATTGCCACGCAGATCGCGATCGAACCGCAAGGCAACGAGCCGAACAGCGAATTGAAAGTCAGTGTCGAATATGAAATGCCGATCAACGTGCCGGGCATCGGTCGCTTCTTGGGGAACCAGGCATCATGGCCGACGGCACCGTTTTTTACGCGAAAAATTAGCTCATCGGTCATCCTCGAGCAGGAGGGGCCGCAGTCGTCTAATCAACTGTTGGGGATCGAATATGACTCAGCCATCTAAAACATCGAGACCAATCACCGCGTTGCATTCGTCCGAAGCGGGTTTTATCTCGGTCGTGAATGTCGTCGCGATCTTGTTATGCACCATTTTGATGGGCCTGGTGGTCAATGCCGGCAATATTGTGCGGCACAAGGTTGAGGTGCAAAACTCGGCCGACGCGACCGCCTATACCGCTGCACTGTGGCATGCCCGCGGGATGAATGCGGTGACGATGGCCAATCATGTCATGGGCGAGATTAACGCATTCGTCGTGCTGCATGAGGCGATTGGTGGGGAGGATCTGGATGACACCAATCAAAAGGAAGCGACGCAGGAAGAGGATGCAGCATTGGAGATTGCCTACAACTTGGCCCAGAGTGCGGCAATTGCTCCGCAGGACGAAGTCTACGACACGGTTCGCCAAGAAGATGGAATCGAAGCCGAGCGGACGCTCTTGGATTCAAAAACCCAACTGAAAATCATTTTAACGGTGGCCTATGGGGGGAAGGCGGTTGCGGCCGTCTTAGAAGCGATTCCGTATACATACGCGGTTGGTATCGCTTTGGACATTGCCGCAACAGCGGTCGAGTTGAAGGTCTATCAAGAGTACATGGTGCTGAAGGGCATTCACTTAATCGCGTCGGGACTAAAACCGGTTTCGCTGGCACTGCAGAAAGTGGTATTGCCGGCAGTAAAGGGTTACACGATCGTCGTCAAAGGGGGAGTACCGGCCGTCGGATTAGCAGCGGCTAAAGAAGTCGCTGAACGAAACGACACGACTGGTTTTGTCGCGCTGCCGAATTTGATGCTGCCATTGGAGGCGGATCCAATTGGCGAGGATCTGACCAGTGATAGCTCGGATGAGGATGTCGCAAAAACCCAATTCGTCCGTGCGACGTACCCTTGGGTGACATTCCACCGCAAACCGATTCTCGATTTCATGCGAAACTGGCTCACGTTTTCCGGAGCGCAAGGATTCTACGAGACGCACACGAACGAGTGTACGATCGTCGTTTGCAAACGTCTGCAAACCGACGGGATTATGAAACTGTTGATGATGGCCGATGTGAAAGATCCTGACAAAGGGCACGAAGATTGGACGACCGATTCACAAGAAGCGGACAATATATTCACCATGGTCGGCTTCGCGCACCGCGAACGGCCGCCGGTCATTTCACCGGTCGTTTATACCCAATCGCAGGAGGATGGCATGGTGAACTTTGCTCAAGCCATGTTCTACAACGCCAACCCTCAGGAACCGCTGGAAAGCGTTCAAGACCGTCAAGCGGCACTGGGATGGGATACGCTGAACTGGCAAGATCGACCCGTGGAATGCCCGACTGATGAACGGAGCACGGAATTTCCGACGATCAGACTGAATTGGCAGGCAAAACTCGTCCCGGTGACAAACAATCGCATGCTGATCGCACAACCGACAGCCATGGTCCAGGAGCCGTTTCGCAGTGTGTTGGAACGGACTGTCAGCGCCTCGCCTATGGTTCATCATTAAACGTGGATAAGGCAACCGACATCGGGTTGTATCAAATGGCTCATTTGGGGTGCGGACTTTCGTAGAGGGCATTTTTAATAACACTTGGCGAGGCCAAGGCAAACATAAATTGCGCGGGTGATCACAATGAAAAACAACCATAAACAAAAACTCGCCACATCGCGCCGTCGTGGGGCGGCTCCGATTGAATTGGTCCTGTGCCTTCCCTTTTTGGTGGGGGCGTTGGCTGTGATCTTCACGTTGGCTAGCGCGGGGCTGACCAAGTCGCAAAGCGCCGTCAGCGCGCGGCATAATGCGTGGCGGGAACGAAATAATGAATGGCAAGACTCGCCGACCTACACCCAAACCAACAGCAGCGTGGCTGGGACGGGGGCTTTGGGTGTGATCCTGGCGCTGGGGCCGGGGTATGCAACCAATGCGGGTCTGTTGGAAGGGAACGACAGTCGATCGGTGGCCGTGGCACATCCGGGGTACGAATCCCAAAATCTGACGACCGACGCCAATCATTTTGTTTTGGGGGGAGCGTGGGATCACCGGCGCGTGCCGAGCACCGATCGGGGCCGGTTGGTTCCGTCGAACCTGTTCACCTCGTTGCCGTTTGATGGGATGCCCGATATGTCCGGTTTTGCCGACTTGTTGAGTGCTGATCTGATTGCCAACGTCGGTTCACTGCTGGATGGGAGCGATGTCCTGGATGCGCTCACACAAGGGAAAGCGGATGCGGTGAAGAAGATTGTGGAACTGAAGGAAAAAATCGAAGACCTCAAAAAGCAAATCGAAGAATTGAAAGATGCCGATCCGCCGGACTGGGGACAGATTCAGGCTCTGCAGCAGCAAATCCAAGAGTTGTATAATCAGATCAGCGAAATTCAGGACGCGATGGGTGAACTGGATAACTTTGGCAACCAGCTACCAATCTGACCTTATTGGCGGGAGGGAATTGCTGTGCCGGCAGGGGAACATGCGTACGCAGCCCCGTCCTCTCGCCTCCAAAGCGGCAGAATGCAGAGACGGCCCTAAGATGCCCGAGGCGTCCTAACTAACTGTGGATAAACTGGTTAGGGACATTGGTTCTGTTGGGGCTGTCGCGAAAGGTGTCTGAGGCAATTCCCTGAAAGAATCTGTGCTGCAGATGTCCGGTTTTTACGCGAGTTTGTGATCAAGTAGGTAGCCGCAGGAGGCGAACGTCGGGTTCGCCTCGCGGTTTTTCCTCATCAGCCGTTTTGACCAGTTGTCAAATGGCCGAGGACCATATCACAAACCGGCGGGAAACATGTCGAGCCTTTCGGAAAAAACTCGTCCCACGCAAGAGAAAAGCGGGGCGGCTAAAATCGCGACCCGGGCGGGACGGATTCTGATCATCGTCCTGCTGATCTGGGCGGGGATTTCGACGGGTGGCGCGCTGGAGGCATTGTTATCCAGCGAAGCGGCCAAAGCTCCTCAGGTCATCGAGAACGATGCGTTCCCACAAATGCCGGCGGTGACGATTGAGATGCTTCGCGGGCGGTGGGAAGTCACCGGGATGCCGGTCAGCATCGAATTATTGCAAACAGACGAAAGCCGGGTCGATGCGATTTTGTCGCAAGCTCCGGCTGCTCACGAAAATCCATTTTCCGTCGCCAACGACTTGTCGGTGATGATCAATCAATTCAAGTCGCGCATGGCTGTGCTGGCAACCGACCAGGACGTTCGCGTGTACGGCATGGACGAATCCTCTGCTCGCGTTCGCTTGTACTTTCGGGACGGGGGCGGGACCGACCACTTTCTGGGGGGAAACGTGGCGGTCCCGCGTGGGGACGGCAACTGGATGGTCGTCATGCTTCGTGGATGTGTGCCGCAAGCATTGACGGTGGATAACCAAGCCTTTCTGACGACCTTGCCGACTGGATCACAGCGAGTCGCCGCCCGTCGCAATGCGGATGGCACCTTGCAGTGCGAAATTGTGCAATTGCACGGCGGGCTGGAGCAAGCGTCCCTGGCTTGGCAGCACTCCGGTTGGTCGGTGAACGAGTTGCCAATCGCGGCGACCGATCCCAATTCCTTTCAGTTGACGCGCGGCTCGGAAATTGTGCAGGTGCATATCTTGGCCGCTCCGGGCATCCCCTCGGAATATGTGCTGTTCGTTCGCAGTCCTCAAGTGATTCGCTGAATCTGACTTTTCTAACTCACAAGGTGTTTTATGAATCATTTAACAAAACTAGCGTTGCCGGTCGGTTTAGGGTTGGTCGCGGCGTTTTTGAATTACAAAACGGTGAGTGCTCGGATCCAGCCGCAGTATTTTGTGCGTGTGAGCGAGGACCTGCAGGCGGGCGAAAGCTTTTCGGGCGACAACCTCACCAAAGTCTCCTTACAAGGCGAAAGGTCGGACTTGTCAAAGACATTTGTGCCTTGGAAAGAACGGGCGGTGCTTTATCAACGCCCCGTGCCGCGTAACTTGCAGGCGGGGGATATTGTGTTTTGGCGGGATGCCACGGCTCCCACGCTGAAGCTTTCAGCGGAACCGGGCGAATTGGAGTTTCACGTTGCTTTTCGTGATCTGCAGGCCGTGCCTAAGGACATCCGCGCGGGACAGCAGGTCAGTTTTCGCGTCGGAACCGACACGACTAAATTGCGAGGCGACGCACGAACCAACTACGTGGCGAATGCCACGACTGATCAGAAGATCGGCCCGTTCCGCGTCTTGGAGGTCGGCGGGTTCGACGTCTCGGGTGAAGAAGATGCGGCTCGGTCCAATGGATACATCAAAGTCGCTGTCAAATGGGACGACGAGCGGATGGAACGCCTGTCGCAAGCTATGGAAACTCACTCCGTTGAACGCGTGTTAGGCGTGTTCTTGGACGGCTGATAAGTACCGGCGACTATTTAGAACAACTGACAGAACGACGAAATTCTTCCCTAATTGTAAAGCCGCGGTCATTATGAAAATTTGGTACAACAACGCTCTGGAATCCGAACGATTCATTACCGACGTGGTCGGGAATCGTGTCCGCATTGGACGCGGTGTCGGGAATGATATTGTTCTGAAAAGCCCCTACGTCGCCGAGGAAGCCGCTGTGCTTTCGCGACGAGGCGACCGGTGGGAACTGATCGCCTTGGGATTGAATGGCTGTGAAGTCAACGATTCGCCTTTGTGGCAGGGCGACCGGATCGCGCTTGACGGTTCGGAAAAGATCAAACTGTTTCCGTTCACGCTCACGTTGGAGCCGGAAAAAAACAAAGTCAGTACCCCGGAAGAACGGCACCGTGCCGGCGATGTTCAGACGTCGGAATTGATCCGCGACATGCATGTTCAATTGCTGTCGCACATGGATTTGGGCGATGCGGATGACCCACGGAATAACAGCGACGAATACCTGATGTCGTTGGAACGGAACATTGACGAAATTGCACGGCTCAACGGAATCACCGCTCCCGACAAAGTCGAGTTGGTCACACACATTGCCGGACAAGCCGTCCGTAATCTGTTGATCGAGCGTTTGATTGATCAGTGTAAAAAAGAAGATATGGCCAATCCGCTGTGTGAGTCGCACGACTGGGCACGTTTGGTTTCCGCCGTTCCGGACCGGGAACGCGAGTTGGATCAAGTGATCGATCGCACGTTTCGCGATTTGGAACTGGATGCAGTGACCGACATCAGTGAGCAAATGGCCCTGGTGGAGTCGAAGTTTTGGACTGCCTGGGATGGGCTGAGCGGAGACGTGTTTGAGGAGTTCCGACTCTATACGGCACTGCGGCACCTGAAAAAGCAAATCAAAGACATTGTCTTCGGCTACGGACCCTTGGAAGACCTGTTGCGGACGCCGACGGTCAGCGAAATCATGGTGGTCAGCCGGGATCAGATCTATGTCGAAAAAAACGGCGTGGTGGAAAACTCGGGGCGGCGTTTTATCTCCGATGAAGTCACGCTAACGATTATCGAACGGATCGTGGGAAAAGTTGGGCGGCGGATCGATAAGTCGCAACCGTTGGTCGACGCGCGTTTGTTGGACGGCAGCCGGGTGAATGCGGTGATTCCGCCACTGGCAGTCAGTGGACCGTGCCTGACGATTCGGAAGTTTCCCGCATCGCGGTTGATGATCGATGACCTGATTGCCATGGGGGCCATGAGCGACACAGTGGCGGCGTTCCTGCGGGCGGCCGTTATTGCACGCAAAAATATTTTAATCTCCGGGGGAACGGGTACGGGAAAAACCACCTTGCTCAACTGTCTCAGCGACTTCATTCCTGACAAGGAACGGATCGTCACGATCGAAGACACCGCCGAGTTACAACTCAACAAAGAACATGTCGTGCGGTTGGAAACGAAGAAGGCCAACACCGAGGGAACCGGAGCCTATACGATTCACGATTTAGTCAAAAACTCGTTACGGATGCGGCCGGAGCGGATTGTTGTGGGGGAATGCCGTGGGGCGGAAGCGTTGGACATGTTACAGGCGATGAACACGGGCCACGATGGTTCACTGACCACGATTCACGCCAATAACGCTGCCGACGTGGTGTTGCGATTAGAAATCATGGTGCAATCAGCGGTGGCTTTGCCGGTGGATTCGATTCATCGCCAGATTTCTTCGGCAATCGACGTGGTGGTCCAACTCAATCGGGCCAAGGATGGACGCCGCCGTATTTCGCAAGTCACTGAAATTGACGGTATCGACGAAGTTCACGGCGGAGTGCGGACCAAGGATATATTTGCTCTCGAAAAAATGGGGAAGACGATGGAGCTGATGCCGACCGGGCGACTGCCGAGTTTCATGGACGAATTGATTGACGGAAATCTGATCGAACTCGATGGCTTTTACCGCTAACCCCGCACAGTAGGAACTTGGAACACACGATGTTTGCCACAATGACCACAACTGATATGACGCTGGTGCTCGGATCGGCCTCGCTGTTCGCCGCTGTGGCCTGGGGTGTTGCCCGGGCGGGAGCGGTTTGGGATAGCATTGCCGGGGCGCAATGGTCGCAACAAACGGAGATGTTTCGGCGTCTTGGTTTGCAAACGAGCCGACTGCGGCTTGGGTTGCGGTTGTGGGGGGCGTCGATGATCGGGTCGGTGTTTTTCTTGTGGGCGGTGTGCGGGATGTTTCCCGTGGCCTTGATGACCGGCGTGATGGTTTATTTCGCGCCACGATACATCTTGCACTACCTTGTCGAACGCCGCCGGACACTGATTCGGGACCAAATGGTTTCTGCCACCATGGGGCTGGCCAACGCGGTCAAAGCCGGATTGTCGTTGCCGCAAGGATTGACTTCGATTTGTGAAGAAGTTCCCGAGCCGTTGGTTTCGGAATTGCGGCGGATTGAATTTGAATATCACCGCGGCCGCCCGCTGCGGGATGCCATCGAGGAAGTTCGCCAACGTCTCGATATTGACGCATTTACATTGTTCGCCCTAGCTATCGAAGTTTCGTTGGACCGCGGCGGAAATGTTGGTGAAGCCTTGAATCGCATCAGTGTTAGTTTGCAGGAAAATCAACGCATCGAACGCAAGTTGGAAGCCGACACGGCCAGTGGACGACAGATCGTGCAAATCCTCGCCGTGTTCCCGCTGTTTTTTATCGGTTTCTTCTACTTTGTTGATCCCCATGCCGGTGCATTGTTGTTCGGGACATTGGCGGGGCAATTGGTGGTGTGTGTGGTGGCCATACTCGTCTATCTGGGAGTGGCCTGGGCCAATCGGATTATGCGATGCGATGTCTAGTGCCGAAGGCACTGCCCTGTAATGACTAATACTTGAAAACGAAAAGATAACTGTTTTTGAACTTCGGAGTGGAACTGATGGTCACTACTTTTTTTAGTACAACGGAACCGGCTGTGGTGCCGCCGAATACGTCGCTCGTTTTGGGCGGTGTGTTGTGTGGGGTCGCGGTCGCGTGGTTGGCCTATCAGATTTGTACGTTGATTTATCGCCCGTATCGCATGGCAGCTGAGTCGTGGGAGTTTGAGGAAAATCGCCGCATCCAACTCCGTACGGCCAGCCGCACGTATCGTTGGTTGGAACCGCTCGTTGAAGAAATCAAAGGCTCGTCCCTGTTGGGCTGGCTGGGCGGGACGGCGCGGGTTGAGAACGCGTTGCGATTGCGGGGGACAACGGTTCCGTGGACGGCTGAGGAATATTTGGCTGTTCGGGCTCTGGAGTCCGTCGGCGTGGGAGTCGGTGCGTTGTTCCTGGTGAGCAATTTTGCCGGAATGTTCGTCACAGGCTTTATCGCCGTCTTCGCAACCTTTTGCTATCTGCGGATTGGTGTCCAAAAATTGTCAGGCACCGCCACGATGCGGATGGCGCGGTTCAAACAACGTCTACCATTTTCCGTCGACTTATTGGCCTTGATGATGCAAGCCGGTGGCGGGTTTCGCGAGAGTTTGCGAACCGTGGTCAATGAGAGCGATGGCCACCCGGTCGGAGAGGAATTCGCCGGTGTGCTCCGTAGCCTGGCACGGGGACAATCGATGCGAGCCTCACTTGAGGAGTTCCAAAATCGGTTGGGCGATGGGGATGTCGACGAATTGGTCTTCGCGGTTGTAAAAGCTGAAGAACTGGGGACACCGCTGAGCAAGATCTTTTTGACGATGGCCGATCAAATCCGCTTGAAGCGATCACAATGGGCCGAAGTTGCAGCCGGTAAGGCGCAAACCATGATTACCTTTCCGGGGCTGGTTGTCATGTTGGCTTGCCTGTTGATTGTGGTGGCCCCGTTCGTCATCGATGCCATTGAAAATTCGCCCTTCTAATCACTCGATTATTATTCACCAATAAAATTTCACTGCCGGAGTCTTCAGATGACAGCCAAAATATTTGCTAAAACGTCGGATGCCGCCCTCACCGAATTTTGGGTCAATGACGATGTGATTCGTGTGGGGAGCGATGCGGGTTGCGAGTTGCCGCTCCCGGGAATCGCGCCGCATGCGTTGACGGTTCAACATCGCGGCGGCCGGTATTATGTCTTCAATCGTTGCACAGCACCAATCCGAATCGCCGGGCAGATAGTCCCCGAAGGGGCATCGAATCCCTGGGACCTGGGGCAGGAATTGGAGATCGGCGGTGAGGCGGCGCTGATGCTGCAGTCGGCTGAAGAGGCGCTGAAACAGGCGCCGTCGACGGAACGCTACGACGACGACGAGGAGCAATCGACGGACGAACCGGCTGAAAAAAACGGTAATAAGAATACGACCTCGCTGATCATCCTGGGGGCATGTGCGGTTGGAATTCTGTTTCTGTTGACCTTCGGAGCCAAACAGAGTTCGGCAAAGAGCACGACTGTTCAATTCGAAGAGGTCGTTGAAGATTACACTTGGGAGCATGGAGAGAATGATCCGACGGCCCGACGAGTTTTGGATGGTGTCCAACGGGCGCGCATTGCTGAACTGCGCAAGGATAATGCATCAGCTCGAGAGAGTTACGGAGAGGCCAAAGACCTGCTGTGGACGAAAAAGCAGTCTGCGAACGGCGGATTGTCGGACGTGGACGAGCAAATGCTGAGTTTTATTACTGAGCGATTGCCCCGCGTGCAGTAGTAATCTGCACTAGTTGTTGGATGCGGAGACGCGCTTGTCTATGCGGCTTGTTGTAGGGAATTGAAGTTTCCGGGGTGACAATTTCGCTGGCACCAGTTACTCTAATACATCGATTGCCGTTGATGTGTATGTTCTGTGTCGTTCGGTCCAGTGGCGTCAATTCAGGCCATTCTGAACGCACAAGTGAAAACCGTAATCGATTGAATTCGTCACCTTCCCAGGCCGTTTCTTTGGATTTCGTGATTTGTCAATTTTTCGATATCCCCAAGTGGAGTCGTTCATCGTTTGTGCGATAGGGCTGATTCTCTGGTCCTCGGGCGGGGCAGCGGCGCAAGCGGACGGGCCGGCAGTTGTGCTGAATCACGTTTTTCCCGCTGGCGGTCAGGCGGGGACGCAATTTGAGGTGGACGTTGCCGGAACGGGTTTAGACGGCCTGACAATCCTGCAATGCAGCCACCCTGGCATCGGCTTTCAGCAGATCGCTGGGAACAAATTTCGAGTCACCATTCCCGAGACTGTATTGCCGGGGCAGTACGATCTGCGCACGGTGGGACAAAACGGCCTGAGTTCGCCGCGGACGTTCAGTTGCGGTACGTATGCGGAACAGATGGAAGCAGAGCCGAATGACGCCCTGTCAGCGGCGCAACGGGTGGCTGCGGTTCAAACGGTGAATGGCCGCATTGCTGCAAGAGGCGATCAGGATCATTTTCAATTCACCGCCCAACGGGGTGAGCGGATTGTTATTGAATGCTGGGCGGAACGCATTGATTCGCCACTGCGGGCTGTCTTGGAGGTGTACGACAGTCGGGGGCGGCGACTGCGGGTCAATCGGGGTTATTTCGGTATCGATCCGCTGATTGATTTCGTCGTGCCGAAGGATGGCGACTATATCGTGCGGGTGTTTGACCTCGTTTATACGGGGAGTGACGATGCTGTTTATCGTTTGGAGATCGGCAACCATCCGCGCGTCGCGTTCGCGGTGCCGGCGATTGTCGAACGGGACAAACCGACAACCGTTACGCTATACGGCTGGAATTTGAATTCACCGACTTCCCGCGAGAATGTGGCTGGTGACGGTTCGCAGGTGAGTTTCGTGGCAAAAACACGCGGCGAATGGGATCGTCGAGATGTGGAAGTGAATATTCCCGGTGATACGGAAACATCGGCACGGTCATTGCGCCTGCGTTCAGCGCAAGCGACGCTCGGTCCGTTCGCCTATCACCTTGCCGGCAGTCATGTTCCCGTGTTGCTGGCTGCGACCGATCTTCCGGTGATCCAGGAATGCGATGCGAAAGATGACAACGATTCGCGCCTGTCAGTTCCGATTCCGTGTGCGATCAGCGGACAATTGTTAGCGGGGGACGAACGAGATGTTTTTGCGTTTGAGGCGCAGCGGGGCGAGATACTTTGGTTGGAAGGTTTCGGAGAACGCCTCGGTTCGCCAGTCGATTTGGATCTGAGTATTCTCTCCGCCGATGGCGAAACGGAGTTTGCGCGATTCAGTGATGACGTGAGAAATCTCGGCGGCGTTCGATTTCCGTCGGCGCACTTGGATCCTGCTGGCTCGTGGGTGGTTCCGGCTGATGGACGGTACTTGATCTTGGTGCGAAATCTGATCGGCGGATTGGATTCCGATCCACGCCGAGTTTACGCGCTGACCATCTGCCGGCAAGAACCCGGTTTTCATGTCGTCGCTATTCCTCGCGCTGAGCGTCCGGAGTCAATGAATGTCCAGCCGGGGGGCCGGACGCTGCTCGACGTGTTAGCCTTTCGCCAGCGCGGCATGAGCGGATCGATTCGCGTGTCGGCTCGCAATCTTCCGCCCGGTTTGGAATGTCCGCCCATTTGGTTGGGGCCAGGAGTCGATTCCGCACCGTTGGTAATCACGGCAACGCGCGGAGCGGCGCCGGGAGTTGCGTCTCTCGATTTGGTTGCGGAGGCTCCAACGGTCGATGCGCGTCCGGTCAAAACGGGAACGATGGTGCGCACGGGACGTCCCAATGGTTGGGGCCGACTTACCGCCGATCGTCCGGTGGCAATTTCCGGGCCGCCCGCTCCCTTAAGGATTATCGCCGAGGGACATGAACCGCGGTTGCATGAACTGTATGGGGAATTGAAAGTCCGGCATGCTCCCGGCGGGATCGTGGACGTAGCGGTGCATGTTGAACGGGCGGAAGCGGATCATCAGGCAGAAGTGAAACTCATCGGTACCGGACTGCCGCCAATGATTGGGAATCAGACAGTCGTCATTCCGCCGGGGCAAAATAAAGGATACATCAGCTTCTACCTTCCACCGACGCTGAATTTGGGCCAATACTCGCTCGCCATCCGTGCGGAAACCACTGCGCCTGATTCGCTCAACGAGGGCAAACCCAAATCGGTTGCCGTGATCAGCAACGTGGTTTCCTTTGAAGTGCAGCGCCCGGCATTTGTTGTCAAAATCGACCCCTACGCCCCCAAGACAATTCGTCGCGGCGAAGTCATTCAAATCAACTATACGGCTCAAAGGATCAACGGGTTTATTAGCAAGATTCATACGGAACTAGCCGCACCGGTCAAGGTCGCCGGGATTCGCGGGCGGGGGGTGACGTTTGTGGGACAGACCGATTCGGGTACGATACAAATCATCGCCAACGACGATGCAAAATTAGGCCAACAACCATTCTTGCGGTTGTACGGCATCGGCACGGTGGAAGATCAACCGATCTATCACGGTAGCTGCTTCTTGGAATTGGAAGTCGTGGAGTAACGTTGGCGAGTCAAATGGGAACCACCTGAAAGATTACGGCGGGACCATGAGGATTGTTTTTTCCAACTATCGATGTTTGTCCATGTCGCTGATTGCGGTCGCATGGCTTGCGTCCGCTTTGGATGCCGCTGAAGTGGCAGCGCCCGATTTTCGAAACGACGTGATTCCGTTGCTGACAAAATTGAATTGCAATAGCGGCGGTTGTCATGGGAAGTCGACGGGGCAGGGAGGGTTGAAGATTTCGCTTTTCGGATTTCATCCCGAAAGTGATCATGCAGCCTTAGTCCAAGAGGGGAGAAGTCGTCGCATACTACCGGCGGCACCGGAGCGAAGTCTCTTGTTGCGCAAAGCGACCAGTCAGATTCCGCACGGTGGGGGGCGGCGACTGACGGCGGACTCAGACGAGTACCGCGTCTTGTATCGCTGGATCGCCATGGGCGGTATCGGGCCGCGCGAGAATAGTCCCGTGTTGGAAAAGTTGACGATCTCACCCGACCGCGAAGTGCTAGCACCTGAGACGCAGCAACAATTGACGGTCATAGCGCATTTCTCCGATGGCACTCAGCGCGATGTGACACGCCGGGCGGTTTTTGAGTCCAACGATGCGGAAATTGCTGATGTTGACGCGAATGGACTGATTACGACGCAATCGGGCGGCGGGTTGTTTGCGGTGATGGTTCGCTTCGGCGACAAAATTGCCGCCTTCGAGGGGACGATTCCGTTTGATTATGCGTCGACTAGTGGAGCGGCGCCCACTCGTCCCGAAGGGGAACTGTCGAGGATCGATCAGCAACTATGGCGGCAATGGGAACGTTTAGGCATCGAGCCTTCCCCACCGGCGACCGATGCGGAGTTGATTCGCCGGGCGACAGTTGATATTTGCGGCACGTTGCCGACGGCTGCGGAAGTTCAAGCCTATCTCGCTGACGAACGGCCGGACAAACAGGCGCTGCTGATCGATCGGTTGTTGGATCGCCCGGAGTACGCCGGGTATTTTGCGCAGAAATGGGCCGCGATCTTGAAAAATCGTGGCGGCGGATATGCCACGAGTAAGCAACGGGCGGGGACGGCGCTATTCTCGGCTTGGATTCGTGACTCGATCGCTGCCAACAAGCCGTATGACCGGTTTGTGGCGGAAATTCTCACGGCGACCGGCAGCCAACAGGAGAATCCTCCCACGATTTGGTACCGCTCGATCCGCACGCCGCAGGAATATGTCGAGTCGATCGCTCAAGCGTTTTTGGGGGTCCGCATCCAATGTGCGCAATGCCACCATCATCCCGCCGAGCAGTGGAGCCAAACAGACTATTACGGTTTGGCCGCGGTCTTTGCGCGGATCGGTCGCAAGCAGGGCTTTGCTGACTCGGAAGTTCCGACCAACGAAATTATTTATGTGAAGCGCGAAGGAACGGTGCGGCATCCGCGAACCGATGCTGTGATCGAGCCCCGCGCCTTGGGGGGGCCGGTCTTCGCGAATTCCCGGTTCGACGATCCTCGGCGCGGTTTTACTGCCTGGATGACTTCGGCGAACAACCCGTTTTTTGCTCGCACCATGGCCAATCGCATGTGGGGGCATTTTCTGGGGCGAGGGATTATTCATCCGATCGACGATGCCCGCAGTACCAATCCGCCCAGCAATCCTGAACTCCTCGATGCATTGGCGGCCGGGTTTGTTGAAAGTGGATACGACGTCAAACAATTGATCCGCACGATCACAGCCTCCCAAGCGTACCGGCATAGTTCGACGCCGCTGTCGGGGAATCGCGGGGACAAACAAAACTTTGCGCGGTTTTATCCCAAACGTTTGACTGCGGAAGTCTTACTAGATGGGATGAGTCAGGTGCTCGACGTACCGACGGTTTTTGTGGGAACGCCCGGCAAGTTCCCACTCGGAACACGGGCCATCGATTTACCGGACGAAAACGTGCCGCTGAATTTCTTGGACGTCTTCGGTCGTCCGGGGCGGACTTCGGCGTGTGAATGTGAGCGTTCCGACGAACCGGCGTTGGCACAAGCCTTGGAAATTGTGAATTCAACCGAAATTCAACGAAAGCTAACGGACGAAACAGGTTATGCCGCTCAATTGGCTACGAGCGACGCATCTCATCGCGACAACGTCCAGGAGATCTTTCTCCGCTCCTTTGCCCGTCCACCGCGCGCTGAAGAGTTAGTTGCCGCGGTGGATTTTCTAGAGACCTCGGAGGATCGTGCGGAAGCGTATCGAACGCTGTTGTGGTCGCTGTTGGCAACGGGCGAGTTTATGTTCAATCATTAACGTCTCAAATATGAGATCGACGCTATGCTGAAAGTCTCTGGTTCATCCTATCGATGTTGCGACGGAATTCCCCGTCGTACATTTCTGCAAATCGGCGCGCCCCTGTTGGGATTGGGGCTGTCGGATCTGTTTCGTGCGCAAGCGTGCGCGGCTGATCAGGGAGAAAAGTCCAATGCAAAGTCATTGATCGTCTTCTGGACCCATGGCGGAATGAGTCAGCAGGATACGTATGACATGAAACCCGATGCGCCGGCGGAGTATCGGGGGATGTACGAACCAATCGCGACCTCAGCCGAGGGGATTTCAGTCTGCGAACGATTCCCGCATCATGCCAAGGTGATGGACCGACTCTCTTTAATCCGGTCGGTGCATCATGAGAACGGAATTCATGCTCCCTCAGCGCATTGGATGCAAACCGGTTATTTTGGGCCGACGCTTGCGCGAAATGCGGCACAGCATCCCTCGTTCGGTTCAGTGATCGCCCGTACCTGCCCCGCGCGGACGCCGCAACTGCCGACCTATGTCACGGTGCCGAAATCGGAGGCGTTTGGCTATCAGGGCGCTGTCTATCTCGGCAAAGCATATAATCCGTTCGAGGTTGGTGCCAATCCCAATGCGAAGGACTTTAAGGTTCCGAATCTCGCCTTGCCGGATGGCTTGGAATTGAAAAGTATTGAATCGCGAAAAAAACTGTTATCAACATTCGATACATTGCGGCGCGACATTGATGGGTCGGGGGTGCTAGAGGGACTCGATACATTCAAGGCGCAGGCACTGGATATGGTTTCCGGAGACCGCGTCCGGCAAGCGTTTGATCTGGCTGCCGAATCGCCGGAGTTGCGGGAACGTTATGGCCGGCATCAGTACGGCCAAAGCGCGTTGCTCGCACGGCGATTGGTCGAGGCAGGCAGCTGCTGCGTGACGATCAATACCGGCTATTGGGATCATCACGACAATATCGAACCGGGCCTCGAAGAACATCTCCCCCCCTTGGATCGGGCACTCGGCACATTGGTTGAGGACCTTGACGAGCGCGGGATGCTGGACGATGTGCTGATTTATTGTGCCGGGGAATTCGGGCGAACGCCGCTGATGAACGGGCATGCGGGCCGCGACCATTGGTCCAACTGCTTTACCGTTTTATTGGGCGGCGGCGGTCTGAAGGGGGGACAGGTCGTTGGCGCGAGTGAAAAACATGGAGGTGGCGTGCGGGAGCGGCAGGTGATTCCGCTGGACGTGCTGGCCACGATTTACAAAACCATGGGCATCCCGCTCGGCACCCATTTCGAAGACGCCGCAGGTCGCCCGGTGAGTATTGTTGGCACGGGCAAGCCGATTCATGAATTGCTGTGACGGGCGAACGGTTGGGGTGTCGGGGCTTGATTCGCTCTACGTTTGCCCAAAGAATTCCTAGGCGAATCGCCCCATTTTTGTAAGTCTTGGGAGAATTCGTCCACCGGGGCCATAGCGCAAAGGGTGATAAATGCCGCCGGGACTTCGTACAATAAGTGAACGGTTCTCTGGGAACGCGCTCTCATGGGAATCCCGATAAAAAACTACGATTCTGGTGACGAAAATCGTACGGAATGTTACTGGGGAATGCAGTGTGTCATGGTATGGGTTGGCGGAAGAAAATGTTTGTCAAAGAAAACGAAAGTGGTATGAAACGATTCAGCATGTGGGCCATTTTGGCGATGGCCTGGGTGGCAATAACACCGGCCGTCCAAGCGGCCGACGGACCGGTCGATTATAACCGCGACATTCTACCGGTATTTGCGGCCAAATGTTACGCCTGCCATGGTCCGGATGAGGAGCATCGTGAGGCTGACTTGCGATTCGATGACCGCAAGGCGACGTTGGAGTTGGGAGCGATTGCTCCAGGCAAGCCGGATGAAAGCGAATTGATCGCGCGAATTGAATCAAACGATCCTGAGCTGCGCATGCCGCCGCCGCAGTCCAATGACACATTGACCGACGAACAGAAAAAGTTGTTTCGCCGCTGGGTCAGTCAGGGGGCTGAATACGACGAACACTGGGCGTTTGTCCCCCCGAAACGGCCGCCGGTTCCGCCGGTTCAGGATGCGAGGTGGCCACGCAATCCGATCGACAATTTTGTAATGGCTCGTCTTGAAGCTGAAGGCTTGAGTCCGACTCGCAAAGCGGATCGTTATGCGCTGATTCGCCGGGTCTATTTGGACTTGATTGGATTGCCGCCGACACCGGAGGAAGCGGATGCGTTTGCGACCAACGAAGATCCGGCGGCCTACGAAAAACTGGTGGATCAGTTGCTGGAATCTCCGCATTATGGCGAGCGGTGGGCGCGGGATTGGCTGGACTTGGCGCGGTACGCCGATACGAATGGATATGAAAAGGATCGCGTTCGCTCGATTTGGCCGTATCGCGATTGGGTGATTCGCGCGCTCAATGCCGACATGCCGTTTGATCAATTCACCATTGAACAACTCGCCGGCGACATGCTGCCCGGGGCGACAAAAGATCAGATCGTCGCGACGGGGTTTCACCGCAATACGATGCTTAACGAAGAGGGGGGCATCGATCCGTTGGAGTATCGTTTTTATGCAATGGTGGATCGCGTCGCAACAACCGGGACGGTGTGGTTGGGACTAACCACAGGCTGCGCCCAATGCCACACACACAAGTATGACCCGATCACGCACACCGACTACTACCGTTTTATGGCTTTGTTGGACAATGCGGATGAGCCGGATTTGATTCTGAAAACGCCGGATGTTCAACAACGCCGCGAGGAATTGGAATCGCAAATTACGGCTCTGGAAGCGGATTTGCCAAACCAGTTTCCCACCGTCGGTGAGGAGAAACCTGACGAGGACGCTGAAGCTGAAGCAGAAGCGAAACCTGAATCAGATTCTGAACCGGAACCCGACGCAGAACCCGACGAGAAACCCGACGCAGAACCTGTCGAGAAAACTGTCGAAAAACCCAAAGCGAAACCCAACGTGGAGCAATCTCGGCAGCGATTTAAGGTCAAGATTGAGGAATGGTTGCAGAAGGCACAATCAGAAGCGGTCAACTGGACGGTATTGCGACCTGTTCAATTCAAGTCGAACCTCCCCAAGTTGGAACGGCTTGATGATCATTCGATTTATTCGAGTGGCGACATTACCAAACGGGATGTGTTTCACCTCACTTTTCAAATCGACGAGGCGGCGCTACCCGTTACGGCGATTCGCTTGGAAGTGCTTCCCGATGATCGACTGCCCGCCGGAGGTCCGGGACGGGCTTACTACGAAGGCCGCAAGGGGGACTTTTTCCTCAGCGAATTGTCCGCCAAGTTCGGCGGTGCGGCGCTTGAATTCGTTGCTGCGTCGCAGAGTTATGGAAAGCTTGCCTTCGCCAGTAATGTCGATAGCGTGAATGCCAACGCTGAGAATGTTTATGACGGCGACGGGGCGACCGGATGGTCAACCTCACAGCGGGAAGGGGAGCCGCATCAACTTGTGTTGAATCTGGCCCAACCGATCACGCAGACGGGGGAACTGCAAGTTGAGATGTTGTTCGAGCGGCATTACGCCGCTAGCCTGGGGCGGTTTCGACTTTCGACCGGTGCAGCGGAGACGCATATAACAGCCAAGAAAATGACGGTCGCCTTGGAAAAACTTTTGACCGCAGGGGTGGATCAATGGTCGGACGAAGATTTCGCGAGAATCAAACGGCACTATTCGCTCAGAGCACCCGAGTTGGCGGAAGCCCGCAAACCGATTGATGAATTGCGCGAAAAATTACCGGACTATCCTACGACGCTGGTGATGCAGGAACGTCCGCTCGACAATCCTCGTGAAACCCACCGGCACCATCGTGGTGAATTCCTCAGCCCCAAAGAACCGGTCACGCCGGGGATCCCTGAATTTCTCATTAGCACAGCCGACGGAAAAGATGCGCCGTCCGACCGGTTGTCACTCGCCCGTTGGTTGGTCAGCCGCGATAATCCGTTGATCGGACGGGTGACGGTCAATCGCGCCTGGCAGGCATTTTTCGAAACGGGACTGGTACCAACCAGTAGCGACTTCGGCACCCAAGGGGATCCCCCGACGCATCCCGAATTGCTGGACTGGTTGGCGACGGAATTCGTTGAACAGGGTTGGTCGCTGAAAAAGCTGCACCGGCTGATCGTGACGAGCGCGACGTATCGTCAGCGGAGCAAGTTTACCCCCGAATTACTAGAGCGCGACCCGCACAATGCATTGTTAGCCCGCGGGCCGCGGCAGCGCGTGAATGCGGAGACCGTTCGCGACATCATGCTCCGCGTCAGCGGTTTATTGTCCCCAAAACTCTACGGCCGTAGCGTCTATCCACCGCAACCGGACAGCGTGAGCGCATTGGCATACGGAGGCGCGCGTTGGCCGGTTTCGACTGGTGAAGACCGTTACCGTCGCGCACTGTACACGTTTAGTAAACGGACGGCGCCGTTTGCAGCTTTCACAGTCTTTGATGCGCCGACTGGAGAGACCTGCATCGCCCGTCGCAATCGCAGCAACACACCGCTACAAGCGCTGACGTTGTTGAATGATGAAATGTATCTCGAAATGTCTCGGGCACTCGCGAAACGGATCATGGATCGGGCATCTTCCTCAAAGGTGAGGGCGGGTCTGTTGTTGCGACGGTTATTGACGCGCCCCGTCGAAGTCGACGAGATCGATGCAGTCGTCAAATATCAACGGGCGCAACTAGCGCGGTTAGAAAACGGCGAATTGAATGCCGTTGAAATCGTGGGGAACGAAGAGGCGAACCCTCAGCAAGCAGCCTGGGCGATGGCGGCCCGCGCGCTGATGAACCTGGATGAAGTGATTACAAAACCATAATGCAACCAACGAACGACATCATGAATCCAATACAACTGCAACAACAGACGCGGCGACATTTCTTTCGCGATTGCGGAGTCGGCGTGGGAAAAATCGCTTTGGCGTCGCTCTTGGCCGAGGGATTAATCCCCTCCTCAGCGACGGCGGCGGAAACGCCGAGTCCGTTTGCGCCGCGCGCAACGCATTTCCCAGCCACGGCCAAGCGGGTGATCTTCTTGTTTATGGCAGGCGCTCCGAGCCAGTTGGACCTGTTCGACTACAAGCCAAAATTGGCGGAACTGGAAGGCAAGCCGATCCCGCCGTCGGTGATCCAAGGGCAACGGTACGCCTTCATCCAGCCCGACGCAGCGGTACTGGGGCCGCGGTTTTCATTTTCCAAGCATGGAAAATGCGGGGCTGAGATTGCCGACGTGATGCCGCACCTAGCCCAGGTGGTGGATGAACTCGCCATTGTCCGTTCGGTGCATACGGATTTGTTTAATCATTCACCCGCGCAGTTGTTTGTGAATACCGGCAGCGGTGTTCCGGGACGTCCAGGGATGGGGTCATGGCTGAGTTATGGATTGGGCAGCGAGGCGAATGATCTACCGTCGTTCGTCGTGCTCAAAAGTGGAGGTAGTCTCAGTGGCGGAGCGGCGATGTGGAGCAGTGGATTTTTGCCGTCGGTGCATCAAGGGGTCCCGTTCCGCAGCCAAGGGGATCCGATTTTGCATGTCGCCAATCCAGCGGGATACGATGCCCGCGCGCAGCGCGAATCGTTGGATTTGATTCGGTCGTTGAATGAACAGCAATTCAACTCTGTCGGCGATCCCGAAATCGAAACCCGCATCAACGCCTATGAAATGGCTTACCGCATGCAGTCCCGTGCTCCGGAAATGATGGAGTTTTCTCAAGAGGGTCAGGAGACGTTGGATCTATACGGCGCGCAACCGGGAGAACCCAAGGCGGTCTTTGCCAATAACTGCCTGCTCGCGCGGCGGCTGGTGGAGCGGGGCGTGCGGTTTGTGCAGATCTATCACGCTGGTTGGGATCATCACAGCAATGTTGAAGGGGGCGTCCGTGGCCAGTGCGCCAAAACCGACCAAGCCTGTGCGGCATTGATCGTGGATTTGAAACGTCGCGGGATGCTGGATGATACGCTCGTGGTTTGGGGTGGAGAGTTCGGGCGGACGCCAATGGTCGAAGCCAGCGCAGCGCTGGGCCGCAGCATGGGCCGCGACCATCATCCACAGGCCTTTACGATGTGGTTTGCCGGCGGGGGCATCAAACCGGGGATCGCCTACGGACGCACCGATGAGCTGGGGTTTCATGCCCAGGAGAATCCGGTGCATGTGCACGATGTTCAAGCCACGATCCTGCGCTGTTTGGGGCTGGATCACTCGCGCCTGACGTTTCGCTCGCAAGGCCTCAATTTCCGCCTGACCGGTGTCGAAGAGCATGAGCCGGTTCACGCGTTGCTTTCCTAAGGCATGACAGGGGTTCCAATTCTGGATTGCATATCGCGTTCCGGATGGCACAGTCGAGCATCCGTGTTGCTTATCTCAACGGGTGAGACAACTGCGACTGTCTCACAAGAAAGCTACAGGGATTTTGCGGGTTTGCGCGATTGTTCCCAGTTTCACTGGAGGATCGGTGGCAACGGACGTTGAACGGTTGTAGCTCGGCAGCGAGGCACGTCGAAAAAGAATCATGTCATTCCACCAGACACGGAGGTCGCCAGGTATGTCGTGCGCCAAGCTTTTTGAGATGCGGTGGTTCCCTGCCGTTTTCGGCCTATTGGCCGTAGCAATTGGGATCGGAACACAGACGCGGTGCGCGTGCGCTGATGACCTGAGCCGTCCCGCGGTGGAAAGCAATCCCGCAGAGGACGGTGTTGGATTTGTGTCGCAACTCCCTGAGGATGTGCTGTCGCCAACGCCCGTTCAGGAAGATGTGGGATTTGTGCCGATCACCGCATTGAGCGTGAACATTCTCCCCAAAACGCGCGATGAACAAGGGCGAGCGTTGATGATGGCACCGGATCGCGCGAGTGAATACTTCGCCGCGAATGGGGATTACCTAGTGCCCATTGAACAGGTGCGGTTGTGGGGCCTGATGAATTACCAATGGGAGGCACCGGCGTTTTGTTACAACCCGCTGTACTTCGAGGAAGTCAATGCGGAACGCTACGGCAATACCTTCGGATGTTGGCAACCGTGGGTCTCGGCCGGGCATTTTTACGCCTCCATCGGTCTATTGCCGTTGAAGATGCTGATCGAACCGCCCCACGACTGCGAATATTATTTGGGCCATTATCGTCCCGGTCGTTGCGTCCCGTTCGAGTGGCATTGCCGATCCGCTGGCAAGGCTTACGAATGTTGTCGCTGAATCGCCGGTGGGATTTAACTTAGAATTCCATGCGAAATGTGCGGGCCACGTAATCGGCTAGGCGGAGGCCAAGTGAACGTGGGGCGACGCGCACGCGGGCTGCGCCCGAACTGCCGGAAATGATCCGTTGCGGCTGGTCCTCAAATTCGACGCGGGCCAAATAAACCGTCTCCATTGGCCGCGCTCCGTTGTCGGTTTGATCGCGCACCGGAATCTCCACCTGTTTGGCCAACATGGGAGGCAGCACGTCGGTGTCTGCTTCGGCCACTTCAACGATCTTGCCAGTCAGCAAATGGTTCTGTAGCGCGCCGAAATACAACTTCACGCTTTGGCCGGGCTGCACCAACGGAATATCGTTGCGATCGATGAGCAACATCGCTTCGCCCTGATCGGGGTCGCCGATGAGACAGAGTTGAATTCCCGATTCGAGAAAACATCCCAGGTTCTTGGCGTCGTGCAGACTCCCCGACCAGGCCAACAATTCGCCTTCTGAGGGACGTGTTTGGTCGTTGGGCACGGCGATGACCGTGCCGTTGCGTGGGGCGTTGATGGAAAGCGATTGCAGATCGGTAAGCCGCTGCTGCAATTGGTCCTGCAAATCCTTGATCCGTTCGATGACAGCAGGGATTTTCAATTCGACATCCGGTTCTTGGATGCGACGTTTGCGCAAATTGTCGAGATGGCGTTGCTCCTGATTCAGCAACCCTTGCGATTCGGCGACATCACGCCGCAGTTGGGGGCTTTCCAATTCCGCCAACACATCCCCTTGCCGTACGAAAGTTCCTTCGGCGATCATTGACTTCAATTCCCCCGGCACTGTGACATACACCCGTCGTGCGCCTTCGGATTCGAGAACCGCCGGCGCCGAAACCGTCCTGGGCAGCGGCACAAAAATAATCAAGCCTAAAATTGCAGCGACAACGCTCGAACGGAATAGGAACCGAAACCAGTGCACATGTCCGCCGCTTGCTAGCCCGCCGAAGAATCGCATCGAACGCCATAAGGGAAGCAAGAATGCGGCTGCAATCGTTAATCCGCCTAGGATTTGAGGGAAGACCTGCAGTTGGTATGGCTCGAGCAATTTGTAATAGAACCACAAAATCGCGGTGAGGATGAACAGCTTATAAACCAGGGAGGCGATGGCGTAGGCGGCCAGCCAGCCGATATGCGACCTCTGTCCGAACTCAGCCCGGGGCAACTTCACGCCAAGAAAAAAATTCGCCAGCACTGCACGGAGCGCCTCTATTGCGCGCTGCTGCAAATTGGGGACGTTCACGAGATCGGACAAAATATAGTAACCGTCGTAACGCAATAGCGGATTTCCGTTGAATAGCAACGTGGCCACCGAGCAGACCACAATTTGATTCAGACACAAGGAGTTGAACAGACCCGGGTGGCTAAACCACCAGCCGAATACACACAGGCCGGCTAATACTGCTTCGACGAACATGCCCGCGGCGCTAATGAGAATCCGTTCGCGGCGATGACGCAGCATCCAGGAATCGGTGACGTTGCAATACAGGCAAGGGGTGAAGACTAACAGCATGAATCCCATTTCATGGCACTGTGCTCCAAAATGGCGGCAGGTCAAAGCATGGGCCAATTCATGAAGGACTTTCGCACCGGCGACCGCCGCCATGAGGTAGACGAAATTTGTCACGGTGAAAAACGCGTGGAAATCAGGCAGACGCACGAGGAGCGTACGAGCCTGGACTGCCAATAACAGCGCCGCCGCTACGATCACCACGAGGCAAGCGGCGACAAACGTGCGGGAAAACATCCACCGGCAACGCGGCGACAACCAGTCCAACAATCGCGTCGGGTCGAATCCGGGGAAGCGGATGGCTAAGAGGTTGGTCATGGCGGCCCGCGTACTATTTGCTCGGGCCCGCCGCCGACGAACCAGCATCCGCTGTCCTTCGCCTTCGGCATCGGTGATGATCAAGCTGTTCTCGTGCAGATGTGCCATGAAGGTCTGCAGCCGCATTGCTGTCAGATTCTCAGCTGGATATTCCCGCATGAACTGCTGCCGGATATCTTCCGAGGAGTGCGTGCCATCCAGCCGTTGCAGGACAAAAAATTCCTCGCGGCGAAAATGAAAGTAACGCATTGCGATGGGATCTTTGACCACCCACCGTGTGGCGGAGTCGGTGCCCACCTGTTGAATGATCAAGTCATCGCGGAGGCGCAATGACATTGCTCGAGGTGTAGCCGACCGAAGCGGTTGAACGGGGGTGAGGGAAATCATGACGTTTATTCCCCCGGTGGCTCGTTGTCTTTGTGGGGCTTGGATGTCACGGTCATTGTGGCAGTCAAACCGGGACGCAACGTGAGCGTGGGGTTTTCAATTTCGGCCCAAACGCGGACTTGTCCGTTGAAGCGGTTCACTTCGGGGCTGACGAATACCAGTTTGCCGGAGTAGGTTTGCGATTTTTCACCTGGTTGGTCAATCGTCAAGGTGACCGGTTGGCCGGATTGGCGGCGTTGCATGAGACGCGCATCGGCGAATCCTTCGGCGCGGAGCAGATCGACACGGAGGATGCGCAGCACGGTTTCTCCCGGTTCAACCCACTCACCGGGGCTTTTGCTGACTTGAACGACAATGCCGGAGATCGGGGCGTTGATCGTACGTCGATGCACGGCTTCATCGGCGAGGCGCAATTCTTGTTCTTTCACCCGCGTATCCAATTCCGCTTCCCGCTGCTCGCGCCGCGCTTGCTCGACCTCTAATGTCGATTTCTCTGTGGAAAGCCGTAGGCGGTCCATTTCGGTCTGGGAAATCGCCTTGCTGAATTTGTCGACCGATTCCTGAGCCCTTTTTAATTCCGCACGCGTCACGGCTTCGGCCTTTTCAGAAAAACGTATCCGCACATCGTTTGTGGAGCGCTGCTTGGCCAAATCGAGTTCAGCGTTCACGCGGTCCCGCTCGAGTTGGGAAACCTTATCATCCAACCCTCCCAGAACTTGGCCGGCGCGCACCAGATCCCCTTCACGAATGTTGAGCGTAGCCAGCAGCCCCGCTTCTCGAGCCGGTACGTCGGCTTTTTCCAGCACGGTGACCAGCACCGAATCGATCACAATGGTCTGCGGTTCTTCCGCCGGTGCGGACTGTGCCGTCAACAACACACCGGCCATCAGGATTATAAAACTTCGCATCGTATTTCGCAGATCCATGATTCTCATGTCACTTGGCACCTTAAAACAACAACCATCGCTGCACAGCGGCATATAAATCGTGTAGGCAAACAAACGCGAGTGAACGTTCTCCACCCGCGATTTTTGCGCGGACACGGGCACCGGGACGTAGCGGGATCGCTTGATCATCGTCGATGACGATTGCAACCGCCATGCCGGCCGCGTCCCATTCGTCAAAGCTGGTTGAGAGGCTTGTGGTTTCGAGTCTTCCGGAATAAGTGACGCTGGTGTCTGACTCGAGAAGAAAGCTTACCGGCAATTCTGTTCCGAGTTCTTCCTGTGCGGCGATGAGATAGCCAACGTCTTCTTCAGACACGTGCAATTCGACGCGCCATGGGCCGTTGAGATTGGCAACAGTCAAAAGTGCTTGGCCCTGACGGACCGGTCGTGCTTGCAGCAATTCTTCGGCGTCCCAGGTCAGCACGCGTCCGTCGAGCGGACTGCGTATTTCTAATCTCCTTTTTTGTGCCAACAGGATCTCATACTGTTTGTTGAGGCTGTCGATTTTCTCCTGCAGTTCTTGTTCTTCGGCCGTTAGCTCTTCATACCGCTGGTTGGATTGCGTCAGCGATCGGTCAATGCCCAAATAGGCGGCGCGGACCGATGTCAGTCGTGTGCGTGTGGTCTGCAATTCTCCGCCGACTTGTTTGAGATCGAAATCGAGTTGTGAATTTGTCATGGTGACCAACAAATCGCCAACAGCGCAATCATCTCCGTGTTGGACGTGCAGTTTATCGACTTCGCCATCGGATACCGCAAAAATCCGCTGCTCGTTTCGCGGTTGAAGTTCTCCTAATCCGGAAACGGTGAAAGGCCTGGGGAGCATTCCTAGCAACGTCAAGCCGGTTATCAAGACCGCGGCAAAAACGAGTCTTTTGAACAAACGCCGCGATGTCGCCAGGCTTGTTTTACGTCGTCGCAGCAACCAACCGGAGAATGGCAATGCGCGCATCATCAGTGCCCGCGCCAAAGCCGACTCGCAGACGTGGGCCACGCGGAGTGATCGTTTGCGGGCGACGTCGTCAAAGTCTTGTGCCCGTTTCCATTCGACAACAAGTGCTGCAAACGCAGGACCCGTATCGGTCTCGGTCGATTCGCGAGCTTGAAACATCGGAATCACGGCGAGCTGCCGCATGTGCGCTTCGTTGAGGTAGTCCTCAAGCGGTCGTTCAATTTGCGGAGGCAGCGGGTCGCCGTTTTCGATGGACCACACCGGTTCTCTGGTCGCGACGGCCGCTTCAGCGAGCGACTCCAGCCGCTGTACCGAAAGTGAACGGGTTTCAATCTGATCCACACCCGAGACGCTCAGAAGGCGACAACGACCGCTGCGACGTTGAAGTACGCTCACACGGTCGCACTCCAGTAATCGCCGACTGCCGTTGGTGATGGCGTAAGCAGTTTCATCGACGGAGAGGCCTTGGTGGACGTCGATCGAGAGGCGGTAGAGTTCTTGCCAACGCTCTTCGTTATCACGGAGAGTTCGCAATTCGGCGTGTCGATGATAGTCAGCGGCTATCTCGCTGACGGTTGAGAGAAATCGCAGATGTCCTTGTTGTGCGGCAGGTGAGATTGCACGTCGCAGGACTAGTTCGACAATCCATTTCGAATCTTCATCCACAGGAATCGGACACAGCAACAGGAGATAATCGGGGGAATGCGCGGCATCACCTGAATCGGGTGCTGTTGTCGAGTAGGGGAAACTTTGGGGTTCGCCCGTGCGGCAAGTCTCGGCTAGACGACCCGCATGGGCTTCTTCCGATTGGAAGTCATTGAACAGCGTCGGAGGGAAATTGAGTTCGCGGACCGTCTTAAAAAAGCCGGAGTCGGCATCTTGATACCACACGGCTCCGCCCATTGCAGCGGTCGCTTGGACACAGTTTTCCAGCAGGGTGTCGTAAAACACCTCGGTGGTGACACCGCCTTCCCCAGTACGGGCGATCGTGGCGATCAACTCGTGGATTTCGCGCAGCGCCATCGCTGCGGAATCCGGTGGATCACTGAGTGGGGAAGGAGGCATTGAAGACTCAAAATATAGAACTGGGGCGGCCAATGACTCGCCGTTTTATACGGGCAGTGATTCATTCTAAACCTCTGCGGAACAGCTGTCTGCGCAGCTTGATGGCGGATCTGTTCGATGGGAGAGGCTGTCTGCACACGCCTCTCATATGGAAGAATGGGGTAATTGAATGGGAAATATAGAATTTCCGGTTTGTATCAATAGTACCGGTCATGCCGATCGCGTGAATTGCCGATACTTTGTAAAGGTACGTCCACATCAATGTCTAGGGTCCGCACGCCGAGGATCGGCCAACGCCTTTTTTAGGTGGTGGCAGTCGAATGAGTGCGGTGCCGCTGGGGCAAAGTTGTCGATCTCAATTTCCACAAAGTCGAGATAACCTCCGTGTATTACACCCGTTCATCTGCATTACGAGCGGTCTGGTCAGCGGCCATGGTTCTCATGGCTGTTGCGTACACGGGTTGTAGTAGTACGAATTCCTACGTGCCATTCTCGCCTGATTTGAGTGATTATCAAATCGCCTCGACTGAAATCGAAGAACCGCTCGTCGATCAGGGGCAGGATTTAGATGCGTCCATCACGCCGGCACCCTTGACCGTTGAAGATGTTGACATCGCCGAGTTTACTGATCTGACGTTGGAACAAACCGTCAAGACGGCGCTCTCGAATTCTCGCGTACTGCGGGATCTGGGCGGACGGGTGTTGGATGCTCCGCAAGTCGTTGCCACGACCTTCGATCCGGCCATCACCGAGACTGACCCACGATTTGGCGTGGAGGGGGCGTTGAGCGCCTTTGATCCCAATTTTTATGCCAATGGCTTTCATCAGAAGAACGACCGAGCCGTCAATAACGCGGTCACTGCTTTTGGCACACAAATGCTGCAACAAGACGCCGCATTCATGCAATATGGTTTGGACAAACGGTCGGTAACCGGGGCTGAGTTGGGCATTCGGCAGATCACCGGCTACGACGCAAACAACGCTCCCGGCAACCGATTTCCCAGCGCATGGGATACGCGGATTGAAGCCAATGTTCGGCAACCGTTGTTGTTGGGAGCCGGCGTGGAATTCAACCGCATTGCCGGACCACAATTTCCTCCCGGCACCGGCAGCACGGCAACGTTGCCGCGACTCCCCTACGGATCGCGATTTAACGGTGTGATGCTGGCACGTATTGATGAAGACGTCAGTCTGGCGGACTTTGAAGAAAGTGTGATCAAATTCATTAGCAACGTGGAAAACGCTTATTGGGATCTCTACTTTTCCTATCGCAACTTGCATTCACGTATCGCTGCCCGTGACGCCGCTTTAGAAACGTGGCGGCGCGTCAAGGCGCTCAATATTGCCGGACGCGTGGGAGGCGAAGAAGAAAACGAAGCACAGGCCCAGGAACAATACTATCGATTTCAAGAAGCGGTGCAGGACGCGCTCTCCGGCAGGTTGGTCGAAGGGACGCGGGACAACAACGGCAGCCGGGGTGGTACGTTTCGGGGACTGGAAGGTATTCAAGTCGCCGAGCGACGGATGCGGCTGTTGATGGGGCTGCCACTCACGGATGGGACACTGCTGCGTCCGATTGACGAACCCCCTGTGGCGGAAGTGATTTTTGATTGGGATACGATCAAATCCGAAGCCTTGGCACGCCGCGTCGAGTTGCGGCGGCAACGTTGGCAAGTCAAACGCCGGACGTTGGAGTTAGAAGCCACAAGCAAATTTCTGTTGCCGCGTTTAGATGCATTGGGGACCTACCGGTTCCGCGGATTCGGGAAAGACCTCATGGGACAACATGCCGGCGTCAACGGCCAGTTTAATAATGCCTGGGGCAATCTGGGGAGCGGCGACTACCAAGAATGGGAACTGGGAATGGAATTCGCGGTCCCGTTGGGCCACCGACGTGCGAATGCCGCCGTGAAAAACGCAGAATTAGCCTTGGCCCGTGACCGAGCTATTTTGCGTGAGCAAGAACGGGAAGTGGTCCACGATTTGAGTAATAGTGTGGGCGAGGTGAAGCGGTCACAGGCCTCGGTGAAAACGACATTCAATCGGCGACTGGCGGCCAAACGGGAATTTGAAGTGTTGCAGGACAAATTCGAGAAGGAAAACATCACTGATCTTGATCGTGTGCTCGACGCCCAGCGACGGTTTGCTGAAGCAGATAGCGCCCACTACAAAGCCCGCGTCGAATACGCGCTGGGACTGAAAAATCTGTTCTATGCCGAAGGGACTTTGCTGGAGCACAATCAGATCTATCTGTCAGAAGGCCCCTGGCCGCAAGCCGCTTATTGCGATGCGGAAGAACGATTGCAATCTCGGATTCATAATCTCGAGAATTTGCAAAAGACCTATTCCGATCCGGTGGTCAGCCGCGGCCCTTACGGGCAGGTGAGCCGATTCGCGGAGGTCTTGCCGGAAGACTGCGAACCGGAATTCTCGGAACCAGTCGCCGTGCCTCCTAGCCCCGATGATAGCGACGGAGCGGAAGTCTGGTTTGATGAAGAGTTCGAAGGGGCGAGCGAGGACGCGGTTGGTTTATTCGACGTGAATTAATCGAACCTATGGTTTGCCCTACGATCTTGCAAACCATGCTGTGCCGCCCGATGCGGCTCAGACGGAGCTTCGCCCTTCCGGGGGTGCGGTCTCTATTAGACGTAGCACGCGTATCCTGTTTAAGAGAGCGCGTTGGACGCGTCGTCTTCGACTTCTAAAAACGGGTCGAGCCCCAATTGTTCGAGCTGGTCTTGCCGGCGCAGTGCGGACTGAATCAACTGCCGTCGCTGCCCCGCGTGTCGCTTTTCGACATGGTGCTGGGCGGATCGAAAGAGACTGGCTAACCCGCGTGTGTCTTGGCGTTTCTGCGCAGCGGTACTCAGTTTGGCGGACTGCTCCTTACCAAAACCCGCTTCGAGAATTTCATCGTCCAGTGAAAGAAACATTCGATAGCTTCCGGGATCCCCTTGGCGTGCCGCGCGGCCGCTGAGTTGTCGATCGATCCGTGGTGATTCGTGCAATTCCGTGCCGATCACGTGCAGACCGCCTAATTCAGCTACTCCCGGTCCCAAACCAATATCCGTGCCGCGACCGGCCATATTGGTGGCGACGGTGACTTGTCCCTGCTGTCCCGCACTGGCAATGCGTTCGGCTTCGCTGCGAACATGCAGTGCGTTGAGGACTTGGTGCGAGATTCCCACTTGGTCGAGTAACCGGGAGAGGTGCGCTGATTTATCGATGGACCGCGTTCCCACCAAGACCGGACGGCCTTGCTGGCTGACGGTGCGTATCTCCTCGACGATCGCTGTCCATTTCTCGGCGGCCGTTAGAAAGACTTGATCGGGCCAATGGTTCCGCCGACAGGGACGGTTGAGGGGCACGGCGACGGTGGGTCGGTGATAGACGCTATTGATTTCCCTGGCAGCGGGAAGAAGCGTGCCTGACATGCCGGCCCAACAGTTGTAGCGAAGAAATAACTCCTGCGTGGTGAGCTGCGCCGCGGACGATGAGACGGGTGAAATTGCCAAACCCTCACGGGCCTCAATCGCTTGATGCAACCCGTTTCGCCAGCGGCGTCCGTTGGCAATTCGTCCGTTGAATTCGTCGACAATGACGACTTCGCCGTCTTGGATTACATATTGTTGTTCGGGACGAAAACGCTGGTGGACCAAGATCGCCTGTTCGACGCTGTGATAGAGATCGCTGACTTGGATCCCCGACAAGCTTAGCGGTTTGGGAGATCGGCGGATCAATTCTCGACCGGCGGGTGTCAGGCGAAAAGTCGATGTTTGCGGATCCGGGATGAAGTCCGTGGGCTGTTCTAGACGGCCAACGATCTCAGCGCCCCACTTTGAGACTGCCGTTAGTGTTGCGGATGATGCGGATTCAAATTGGCTGATGATTAAAGGGATGCGAGCTTCGTCAATCAGAAGGCTGTCGGCCTCGTCGACGAGTGCGTAGTTCAACTCGCGTTGTACGAATTGCGCAGCGCGGTGTTCGCCGTGATTGTGAAATCCGGTGTCGAGGACTCCCTGTTCGCTTCCTTGCAATCGATCTCGCAAAAAGTCAAAGCCGAATTCCTTAGCGGTTCCATAGGTGATATCGCAGGCATATGCCGCTCGCCGCTGGTTGGGGAGCATATCGGATTGAATCACGCCGACAGATAGTCCAAGTGCTGAAAAAATCGGCCGCATCCATTCGGCATCGCGATTCGCCAAGTAGTCATTGGCGGTGGCCAGATGCGCGCCCTTGCCGGATAAGGCGTGCAAATATAACGGCAATGCGGCGGCCAACGTCTTGCCTTCGCCGGTTGCCATCTCGGCCAGACATCCACGTGCTAGTAATGTTCCCGCGAGGATTTGCACATCGTAATGCCGAATGCCCAATTGACGGTCGGCGGTTTCGCGTACCAGGGCAAACGCGCGGGGTAACAACGCGTCTAAGGCGTCTCCGCACTTGGCGCGATACCGCAGTGAGGAGCTTTCGCGCAGTAATTGATCGTCGGTGAAACCGCCCAGGTCACGTTCCTCAATTTCCACACGGCGCAATGCGGCGCGGGCGCGGTTGAATTCGCCGCGTGCCGAGACCATTCCGAATTGTGACAAGATGCCCCACATGTCGAGAGATGTGACTCCAGATTCTGTTTTACGGTCCTGACCAATCGACGGATTTCCAAACAATCGCTCGGCCGTCGCGGCTGGCTGAGAGAATGCGGCGACCATCGTTGGAAAACGCAACCGATGTCACCGTGCGGTCGTGTTCGGTCAAGGTCAGGATTTCGGTCGCATTCAACAATCCTCCGGTGCCGTCGTCCTGGTCTCGGCTGGAATTGACCGTGGTATCCCAGAGCTTGACGCTGTTGTCCCGACTGGAGGTGATGGCACGGACGGCGTTGGTTTCACCGGGATCCCAATGGCCGTTGTTGTTTTTGTCTCGCAGTGGCGAAAATGCGACGCAGGTGACACTCGAAGTATGCCCGTCCAACAGCAAGCGGGGAGCAGCCTTCACATGGCCGTCCTCTTGGATCTCGAGGTCCCAGACACGGGCTGTATTGTCGGCGCTGCCGGTGATGACGCGTGTCCCGTCGGCCGAAGCGGCGATGCAGAGAACTTCCCATTCATGTCCCTGTAGGACGCAGGCTGGTTGGATGTGTTGTTCGTCTTCGCTGGAGGTTGCGGGCGCCGATGTTTCATACAGGGCGGCAGTTTTGTCATCCGAAGCGGTCAGGACCCAGCGTCCGTCGGGAGAGAACGTTGCAAATCCCACGCGCGCGGTGTGTCCCGCATAAGTGCGAACCACGCGACCTATACGGACTTCGACTTCAGCGGCGTCTGGAGAGGTCTTGTGCCGTTGGGTGACGATCTCCCAGAGTTTGGCTGTTCCATCGTCGCTGGAGGTGAGGACAAATCGGCCGTCGGCATCGGGCGAGAAGACACAACTGTTGATGGCGCCGGCATGTGCCCCTTCCAATTTCGCCAGCACACGACCGCTGGTCGCATCCCAGATGCGCGCCGAACTATCCCAGCTTCCCGTCACCAGGCGATTGCCATCAGGCGAGAAGTTCGCCGAGGCGACCGCTCCGTGCGGGCCGAACGCCATCGCGACCTGTCCGGTTGCCGCATCGAGCAAATGCGTCTGATTTCCACCGACAACGGCCAGCCGTGAGCCTTGGGCCTGCGGATCAAAGGCCGCCGACCAAATCAAAAACGGATACTCCTGATTAAGGACTTCACGGCCCGAGGCCACCTCCCACACGCGGACTTTCCCATCGGCTGCATAGGTTGCCGCTGCCATCCCGGCCGGGGAAAGGCTCACCGAGACCGGAACCGATTCATGCAGTTTTGTCGTTGCAACATCAAACGCTTTGGCTAACTGCGAGATCGTGGCCTCTTCGACAGTTGCCTTGCCGGAAAGAAGTTTGTCGATCAATTCTTCACGAACATGACTTTGCCGGCTTAGATCAGCGACCGACCACGCACGTTCTTCCATCAGTGACCGCAAGTTATCAGAAACAGCGCCGCTCCCCCCCACATCCACAAACGAGTGCAACAGCTTTCCGCTTTGAATCTCCCAATAGCGGACCGTGCCGTCGAGACAACCGGTTAAGGCAAAACCGCCGTCCGGCGCGAGGGCCATTGCTGTGACGGCTGCGGGATGTTTTAAAACGCGGTCAACCAACTCTTCACCAGTCTCCACATCCCATTGCGCGACAGTACGGTCGTTGCTGGCCGTTAATGCGCGGCTTCCGTCTATGGTGAACGCGGCCGCGACAATGCGTCCGGAATGTCCTCCTAGTTTTCCGGTGAGTCTCCGGATTTGCTGTCCGGTATTGGCGTCCCACAACCAGCAGCGGCCTGCCTCATCTCCGGAGAGCACTAAACCTCCGTTGGCTGTGGTTATGGCAACAGCGGTGACTTCATGGGCATGACCGGTGAATTCGCGCACGAGTTTCCCGTTGCCGGCGTCCCATAGTTTTACGGTCGATTGGTCACTGCCGGTCACAATCCAACGACCATCAGGCGAGGCGGCCACAGCCGCTTTGCGACCCGTCCCCGACAGGGAAAATTCTTCCGTTCCCGAAGCAAGATTCCACACGCGCGCCGTATTATCCATGGCGCTGGTGATCAGCCGCCGTCCATCGGGCATGAATACGACCGAGGAGGAAAGAAACTGATGCCCTTCGAAGAACGCACGTGTAACGTCGCCGGATTCGGCCGACCATGATTTGGCATAGCGGTCCTGGCTGGCGGTGACCACTTGTTGGCCGTCAGGTGAAAAACTGGCGCCCAACACAGCGTTGGTGTGCCCAGCAAGCCGGCGACCTTGCAGCGTTTGGATTTCGTCGTCCCCGTCCAGACTCCAACGTTTGGCTTGTCCATCGCCGCCGGCGGAGAGGATCCAACGTCCATCAGCGGAAAAATCGGCCGCCGCCACCGCGCTGCCGTGACCGCGAAACGTTCGGATCAATTTCTTGGAGCCGATGTCCCACACACGGACGGTATTATCGCGACCGCTGGAGACAATCAGAGATCCGTCCTGTGAGAAGCGAATTGACCGTACGGTGTCCGTGTGGCCGGTCAATTCTTGAAACGTAGTTTCGGTGGGCGCTAATTCTTCCGCGAGATTGCGGAAATCGAACTCAACAATCGCCTCGGGTTCCCAAATCAATATGCGGCGGTCATATCCTCCCGAGACAACGTGTTTGCCATCGGGAGTGAACCGGGCACAAAAGACCGGGCCTTTGTGACCGCGAAACGGAATGCCTTGTCGGATCTGGGTGTCATCGGTCCATTGACCGGTTTCGTCCGACCAGACGATGGCTGTACCGTCCTGTCCGGTCGTGACAATTCGTTTTTCGTCGACTGCTTTGCCTTGGGTATCCTGTTCGCGACGAAAAGTAGCTGACCTGACCCACCAATTGTGACCGAAAAGCCGTTGTATCTGCTGCCCAGACTCGACATCCCACAACCGCGCTGTGCCATCCAGCGATGCGGTGAGCAACCGGCGTCCGTCATGTGAAAACTGGACGCTGGTCACGGTTTGCGTATGGCCGGTTTCAAAGGTGTCCTCAGATGCGGGGGGGCCAAATTGCCGTTCGATCGGTTGGCCTGTCTTTGCATCCCAGATCTTGATGAAACTGTTCGTGTTATCGCCGCCGGTGGCAAGCAGTCGTCCATCGGGAGAAAACGCGACCGCGTGGATCACATCGCCCCCGTGACGGCTTTCGTGCAGGAGCTTCCCGTCTTGCGCATTCCACATCCAGGCAACGCCGCTGGGGCCGCCGGTGACGAATGTTTGATTGTCCGGCGCCAGTGCTAAACAACTCGCTGGTTCCCTTACATCGAAACTCTTCTCGGACTGGCTGCACAAATACATCAACCGGCCCCATTCCCATTGGCGAAACTTCGGGTCGCAATCTTCGAGCAACACCCGCGCCGAATCAAAGGCGTTTTCATCGATCTTGGCGGCCGCCAAACCGATGCGCGCGATGTAGGCTTCGTATTCCTCCGCTTCTTTGGCTGCCACGGCGGCGACGCGTGCTTTGTCGGCCAAATGTCGGGCTTCGATTTCCTGATCTTTGGCTTTGGTTTCTTCCTGTTTGGCTTGCTCCGCTTCTTTCCTAGCATCGACCGCAGCGATTTTGGCGGCCTCTTCTTGTTTTTGCGATGCCACGGCTTCATCACGTGCTTTCACGGCATCGTGTTTAGCCTGCCGTTCCTCTTCGGCCGACTTGTCCGCGGCAGATCTTGCCAAGGATTCTTTTTCAGCCGCGTCATTGGCTCGGAGTGTTTCCGATTCCGCGAGTTGCCGTTGTTGTTCTGCGACATCGCGTTCTCGACGGGCGGTTTTCTCGGCTTTCATGACCAGCACCAAGCCGATGCTCACCACGGCCAAAACCATTGCGACCAGCCCACGGACCAGTAGTTTGGCCCTGCGTAACCGTCGTTTGTGGGCGGCACGCTCTTGTTGTTGGGTGATGACTTTTTGAAGGAGTTCGGTGTGATCCGGATTGTCCGCGTCGAGCAGCGACGCGGCCAAATCGAAGTCGGCTTTGTTTAAGGCTGTCTGCGCATATTCCAACCGGGCCGCTGCAGCGCCGCGTTGGGCGGAGGTGTTTCCGGCCCACAACGACGATGCTTCTTCGAAGGCGAATAAGGCGCGCGAGAACCCTTCATACTCGTGCGTTTCCCGCGATTTTCGTAGGTAGTCGTCAGCAAAACCTGAGAGGGCGACCGATTCGATGTGTGATTGGTACTCGCGAATGTCATGTTGGAAATCCCGTACGCTGGGATAACGATCTTCCGGATCGGTCTCCATCGCCCGCATGGCGATTTCGGTTAATTCATTTGTTTCCTTGGGTGGCTTGACGACGTTTTTTCCGGCATAAACCAATGCCTGTGAGACGTTGGAGGCAGTGTGAGGCGGTTTGCCGGTCAAAATCTCATAGAGAATCGCGCCCAACAGATAGGTATCGCTGGCCGGTCCAATGGCCTCCACCGGGCCGAGCACCATCTCCGGAGCCATGTACGAAGGAGTTCCGCCCAAGGATCTGATATTGGCGACCGTGTTTTTCTTGCGGAAGGATTCTGTCGGCTGCGCTAGGCCCCAGTCCATCACCAAAACTTCGCCGAATTCGCCCAGCATGACATTATCGGGCTTGAGGTCGCGGTGTACGATTCCGCGCGAATGCGCAAAGGCGACCGCATCAGCGACACGGAGCAAGATGTCGAGATTCTCGGCCTGCGAATTGTCCTTGATGACCTTGCTCCAAGGGGTCCCTTGGACTTTCTTCATCGAATAGAACAAGGAACCGCGATCGTTCACGCCCACGTCATAGATTGGTACGACGTTGGGATGGTCCAACTCGCCGGTGACGACCGCTTCGGCGAGAAACTTTTGCTGGTTTTGTGCACCGGACTTTGTTTTTTCTCCCAGCATTTTGACGGCAACAGACCGATCGATCGACGTTTGCCGTGCTTCATAAACGACCCCCATGCCGCCTTTGCCCAGAATGCCGAGTATTTCGTACTCCGCTTCATCGGTCTCGGTCGGGACTTTTGTGGACTGAACTGCGCGGGTCTTGATGACCAAAGAAGAATTGGACGAGGGTTCGAATCGTTCCTTGGCACGGATCGACGTGGTGGGTGCATCGTCGTGCTTGATCGCGATTGACCAGTCGTCCGCCATCGAACGATTCAAGTTGGCAGTAAGGTCGACGTCTTCGGTGACAAAAGTACGGTCGATCGCAGCGGATTGGTCGGAGCCTGAATCCTTCTCTGTATCATTGGCGAAGGTGCGGTCGGCATCAAACTCGTCAGAGACAAACGTTTGTTCCGTGGCGTCTATGTGACCGGAATCGGCGATAGTCTGGTCGCCAGCGGACGGTTTTTCGAAAGTGCCGGAATCGACGACGATCGTCTTATCACTCTCGGAATCAAGCGGCAAATCGGATGCTTCAGTATCCGAGATTGTTTTGGCGTATGTTTGGTCGTCGTCCACTTCATCGACAACATTTGTGACGAAAGTCTCATCGGTTTCTGCTGACTTAGATGCCTCAATATCGGCGACCGTGGGAGTTTCGGCGGTCGTCGCATCGGCAGCGTCGTCGGGATTCTCGGCTATGGTTTGATTGGTCCCCAGCGAAGACTCGCTATTGGATGGTACTAATACGGCGCCGCAATGCGGACAGGCGTCTAACTCCAAGTCCGACGTTTTTAACGAGGTTCGGCAGTGCGGACAATTTAACATGGTATGGCAGTCTTACAGAAACAATTGACTTAGTAAGTCGAAATGGAACGCCGTGCCGACAATGGGCCTTGAGAGGAATTCTCAGGAAACTTGGACATCGCCGAATCGACCGAGGCTTCCCAATTGGGATGATCGGTGTGTGCGTTCGCCGCTTCGCCTTGAACTGCGGCATCAATTCGCAGGGCACTCGCCTGCGCTGACAATTCGCCGTCATTTGTGGGGGTTTGTGAAACGTTTTGTTGTTGCGTTTTCAACAAATCTCCCGGATCAATGATTTGTCCTCCTCTGACATGAACATCCATAATCAAACGCTGGGCTTCAGGCGTCTTGAAGTAGAATCGATAATGACCGTCGGGCAATTTCCGAATATATCCGGGCAGATCCACCAGTATGGTCTTGGGGAGATTCTGGTGTCGAATCCTCTTTCCCTCAGGAGATAACAGTTCAATCACAACCACTTCTTCCTGAGAACCGCGATTTTCCATGGCCTTGACCGGCCGGTCGCTCGTATTGCCTTCAAAGGGAATTGATGTCGTCGGATTCGGGGAGACCGTGGTCGTAATGTTTTCGCGAGTCGACTTAATCACGACGCCAGCGACATATCCACCACTGGGCGCATTCGCCACTGTCGCTTGAGGGAATTCGGTAACAATCAGTTGTGTTTCCAGACTGACATCGGCCGAAAACCTGGAAACGGCAACCGCACCATCATCGTCCCGCAGCGTGGCCGTCACTGCAAAGGATCCTTCGGACTCAAACACATGCGAGGCAATAAAGTTTTGTGCTCCACCCGCATACAAAATCACAGAAGGTGCCGATCCGTCTCCCCAGTCGACCGTCAGCGTATGGTTATCTAGCGAACCGGCATCTGAAAACTCGCCGGACAACACAAATTCCGCATCGACCTCCGGAATGGCCGTTAAAGTTGCACTTTCTATGACCGGGGCCACGTTCTGCACGGTGACGGTAAGTTGTTGTTGGCTGCTGCCGCCGTTGTTGTCCACGACCGAGATGGTGACCGGATAGATGTCTTGCGGTGTGCCGGTCGGATTGTCGTCGAGGTAACGGTGCGTGGCGGTGAAGGTGGTTTCGCTGGCGGTGAGTTGAATCAGCGAGTCTGCGCTGCCGTCGCCCCAGTTGACGCGGATGGTGTGCGTATCCAAGCTACCGGCATCAATGACCCGTCCCGTGACGGTGGCGAGACCGTTCTCTAATATCGGTGAATTGATTGTGAGGTCGGTCAGCGTGGGAATGGCGTTGCCAATGGTGACGTTGATTTGCGAGGTACTACTAGCACCATCGTCGTCGGTGAGCGTGACAGCGATGGTGTAGACACCCGAATCGACGTAGGTGTGTTCGCCACTGAAGAGTCCCCCGCCGGCGGCAACGTTGCTGCTCGTACCGTCGCCCCAGTTGATCGTGGCAGTGTGCGTGTCGAGACTGCCGACATCACTGAAGGTGCCGTCCAGCACCAGAGGCGAACCTTCTTCGACCGCATCCGGTTTGGTGAGCAGCGTGGTGATCTGCGGGGCCACGTTCTGCACGGTGACGGTAAGTTGTTGTTGGCTGCTGCCGCCGTTGTTGTCCACGACCGAGATGGTGACCGGATAGATGTCTTGCGGTGTGCCGGTCGGATTGTCGTCGAGGTAACGGTGCGTGGCGGTGAAGGTGGTTTCGCTGGCGGTGAGTTGGATCAGCGAGTCTGCGCTGCCGTCGCCCCAGTTGACGCGGATGGTGTGCGTATCCAAGCTACCGGCATCAATGACCCGTCCCGTGACGGTGGCGAGACCGTTCTCCAGCACGGGTGAGGTGAGCGTCAGATCGGCTAATGTGGGGATAGTGTTGTTGACGCTGATGAGGGTTTGTGCGGAGTCACTCCCGCCATCTTCGTCGGTAATGGTGACGGTAATTGTGAATTGACTTTGCGAAGTGTCGCCAGTCGGTGCGTCCTGGTAAATGTGGGTTGCGGTGAATTCGCGGTTGGCCGCAGCAGTTGATCCGCTAAAGTCGCCTGTGAGTTCACTGGTTTGTCCGTCTCCCCAGTCGACCAGGATGTGGTGATCGACTTCACCGGGAGGGGAGTCTTGGAATCTTCCGCTGAGAGTGACCGTCTCACCTGGGTCGACAACAGTGGGAGTGACATCGAGGGCGGTGATCACCGGATTGCTGTCTAGGAGACGCCGCTCCTCAAGCCGTAGCGGCTGTAGGATGGTCGAATCGTCCAGAAGTCGCGGGTGACGTAGAGCCGTTAGGCGGTTAGCCATCGAAAGCCGCGTCAGCCAATAGGTGCGAAAAAGCATACGAAAAAGCTCGGTCATCTTGGAGAAAAACAGTCTGTTGGTTGACTCCTGAACAGGGAGTTCCCACCGACCGCGCGCTATGGTGTACATCAATTATGGCGATCGGTCGTTACGTTGGTCTAGAGAAAGGTGGTCGAATTGTCCCGAAATTGGCTGAAACTCCTATGGTTTAGCGGGTTTCTGACGGTGGAAACAGCTCTGGGTTCGGTCGATTAATTCTGGGATCGTGGGGAAATACGTGTTTATGCGATTGAAGCCGGAGCAGAAATCGGCAGAATAACCAAACGAAGGCTGTTTCTATTCACGTCTACGTCTGTTTCATGCAGACTCAGCAAGGGGAAGAGAACGATGTTGATGAGAAATGTGAGTGAGCGTGGTGTTGCACGTCCGGCAAATCTTTGGGTCGTTTCCACGCTTGTGTGTTCATTGATCGCGGTTGTGAATCTCGGTTGCTCGCAAGAAGCCGGGGATGCACTGGACAAGGCGGGAGAGGCTGTGAGCGATGCCGCTGAAGAAACCGGCGGTGTGGTAAAAGATGCGGCGGAAGATGCCGGCGAGGCAGTCGGTGATGCCACGGAATCGGCAGGCGAACTTGCAAAAGAGGCTGGTGATAAATTGAGTGCTGGCTTTTCGGCGGCCGCCGATAAGGCGGCGAGTGCTTTAGAAGGTGTTGACGGCGGAAGTGAGGTGTTAACGCAGATCAAAGGATTCTTTAGCTCGGCCCAAGAGACACTCAAGGGAATCACGAACAAGGAATCGGCCGAAGCTGCAGTATCGAAGTTGGGCGATCTCGATGGCGCAGCCGCGAAGATTAGCGACATGGTCGGCAAATTGCCCGAAAGCGCCCAAACATCAATAGGGCCCATGATCGCCGCAGGGATTGCTCAATTAAAAGCGTTGATCGAGAAGATCGAGGCGATTCCAGGTGTGAGCGATGTCATTCAACCTAAATTGACAGCGTTCATGGATAAGATGAAATCAATGTCTGGTCAATAAGCGGGTAGGGGGTACTTTCGGGCCTATCGCGCTTGACTAGCGGAGGAATGTTTATCCTCCGCTAGTCAAGCGGTCCCACTGATCCGCTGGGGATATGGCAGCCACTATTGCGGAGAATCCTTGAATCAGGAAGAAAGGATAACTGGGATGAAGTTTTGTCAACGGATGTTTTGCGGGGCTGTAGCTGTGGCCATCGCGCTTGTTCCGCCCTGGATGCCGAGCAGACTCCAAGCCGCGGAGGAAGCCGTCGCACCACCAAAACCAACCACGGTTACTGATGCGGACATTACCGTTGATCAGTTGCAGTTACTTGTTAAACCGTTGACACGCGAAGAATTAGCTGTGGAAGCTGCAGGTTGGCGCGATTTGCTCAAGGAAAAGGTGGAAGAATCCAGCAATCTGCAAGTTGGCGCGAAACGGCAGACCCAGGCGAGCGAAGTGGGCTCGGAGGGAGAGCCGGGCGACGCGGGAGACGATGTCGGCGGAAAAGACCTTAAGGCGGAATTGGTTGAGAAACTTCCGGCGTTGCAGGAGGAGCGGACGCATTTGATCGATCGGCTCAATGCGGTGCTCGATGCCTGGGAGTTAAAGGGTGGAGATGTTGAAGAGTATCGACAATATGTCTCGGCGGTGGGCGGTCTGGAAATTGACGTGACTGATGCCAGTACCACTTGGGCGGCGTTGCAGGGTTGGGCGATGTCGGAGCAGGGGGGACAACGTTGGTTTTGGAATATACTGAAATTTGTGCTCATACTCGGGGTATTTTATATATTGGCGAGCATTGTTAGCAATCTGGTGGTGCGGGCATCGTCGCGTTCTAAGGGTTCGTCGGAGTTGTTGAAAAAATTTCTGGGAAGCTTTGTCAAGCAAGTCGTGATGTTGATCGGCTTAGTGATCGCCGCCTCGGCGTTGGAAATCAACATTTCGCCGTTGCTGGCTGCTATCGGCGGTGCGGCATTTGTGATTGGTCTGGCGCTACAGGGGACGTTGAGTAATTTCGCCAGCGGGTTGATTATTCTGGGCTATCGTCCCTTTGATGTGGGTGATGTGATCGAAGCGGCAGGGATAACCGGCATCGTCGATTCGATGAATCTGATATCTACAAAAATCCGCACGTTCGACAACAAGGTGATGATTGTCCCCAACAACAAAATCGCGACGGACACAATTACCAATGCAACGGCCAGCGACACGCGTCGCGTGGATATGATGTTTGGAATTGGCTATGACGACGATGTGGAGAAGTCCCGAGGGATTTTGGAGTCGATTGTCAACAACCACGAATTGGTCCTTCAGGATCCACCGGCCGTCATTCAGCTCAACGAGCTGGGGGATTCGTCGGTCAATTTCATTTGCCGGCCTTGGACCAAAGCGGGCGACTATTGGACCGTATTTTGGGACGTGACACGGCAAGTCAAAGAGGAATTCGACCGCAACGGCATCTCCATTCCATTTCCACAACGCGATGTGCATGTGTATCATGAGAACGTCGCCAGGGATGGCCAGCCACTCGCGGACGCAACAAAGGATTAGCCGTTTTCTGAGTGGCCGTTCATCTTGGTGAAAATCTAGCCGGTCCGAAGTCGGGCAGCTTGTTGCCTTGTTCAAACATCCAAGTTCCAGATTGGTAAGAGGGTGCGATTCGATGCGTTGGAAAGGTAGACGGGGAAGTGACAATGTCGAGGACCGGCGGTCAGTCCGAGGTCCGGCGGTCGCCGGTGGCGGGATCATTGGCATCGTCATCGTGATTATTGTGATCGTGATGGGGGGCGATCCGGCTCCATTATTGCAACAGATGCAACAAAATCAGCCGGCGCAACAAGGCGCCCCGGGTCGCATCGATCCGGCTCAAGACGAATTGGCGCAAATGGTCTCAGTGGTGTTGGCCGACACTGAGGAAGTATGGAGCGAATTGTTGCGAGAAAACGGGAATCAATACCGGGATCCCAAACTCATTTTGTTTCGCGATTCGGTCCGTTCAGCCTGCGGCTTCCAAAATGCGGCCACCGGACCGTTTTATTGTCCGCTCGACGAGCAAGTGTACATCGATTTGAGTTTCTTCGATGACATGAAAAGCCAGTTGGGCGCACCGGGTGATTTCGCACAAGCGTACGTCGTCGCCCATGAAGTCGGTCATCATGTGCAGAAAATATTGGGCACCAACGAACGAGTGCACAACCGGCAACGCCAAGTCAGCAAAGAGGAAGCAAACCAATTGTCGGTGCGACTCGAATTGCAGGCCGATTTTTACGCCGGTGTCTGGGCGCATCATGCGCAACAGAACTGGCGGATTTTAGAAGAGGGCGATGTTGAAGAAGCCCTGCGTGCAGCAACTGCAATCGGCGATGACCGTTTGCAGAAACAGTCACGCGGCTACGTCGTACCCGAATCGTTCACACACGGCACGTCCGAACAACGCGCCCGCTGGTTTGTGCGCGGCCTCAAAGGGGGCAACGTAAACGATGGGGACACGTTTTCGATCCCGTATAGTCAGTTGTGATTTCTCGTGAGACTGGTGGAGCAAGCGGGTTGGGTTGCGGGGCAGAGAAGGGGGCTTTGATGTCCCATCACGGACGCCTGCCAATTCGACACCTGCAAATTCGAAGTGCAGCTGTGTCACTGAATGATCACTCATTACCTGCCAAAACTTACTTGTTATCCGCCAAACACAATTTGTGAGTGACTGCCCTCTGCTCGTCGTGGCGTATCAACAGGTGATCGTCACCTATGTCGCACGAATTCACTCACTTTAGATATAGCGAACCTCAGTTGAGGGGCAAAGCTTGACGTTGAGTACGTCACCGTATAGCGTTATCCCTACTGTCCCGTCATGAATACTTTCAGCGAGTTGCCTTTCCATGCCACAGCAGGTCGCTGTCGTGGCAATTTCTTTTAGATCACATCGAACAAATCGGAGTCTGCCATGATTATTGGAATCATCAGTTGGTGTGTGTTTGGGCTAATTATTGGCGCCATCGCTCGCTTTTTGATGCCGGGTACGCAGAGTATGGGGCTGATCATGACGATCCTCCTCGGCGTGGTGGGGTCATTTGCCGGTGGGTTTATCTCCACGCTAATCTTCGGCGGGGGTGACGGGGCTGTCATGCATCCAGGGGGATGGATTATGTCCACCATTGGCGCGTTACTGGTGCTGTTTATTGCTTCCAAAATGGCGGCTTCCAAGTAGCGGTTTCCGCGAGACTGTCTGGAAGGATTGCCTCCGTGTCTGAGTCAAATGCCGATAAATTACAACCAGCGAAGCCATCGCGTCCAGGTGGTCAGTTTCGCTGGTTAATCGATAACGAGCCGCGGCGGCTGCTGTTGCCGCTGACCGGTCTGTGGGTCCTCGGCTTGGACTGGCTGCTGTTTGGGTCAAACACTTTGACGGGTGGATTGGCGACACCCATCATCGTCGTCCTGGGATTCCTGCTGGGTGGCGCGGGTACGTTGTTCTTTCAAAAACAATTTGCGAAAGACCCCCTCTGGAAGGCTGTCTTAAAGGCATTGATAATTGGCGTTGTGGTGGGCGCACCTTGGCCGGTGGCCGGCACACTCATCGGCGGTTGGATTTTGGTAGCAGCGGGAATTGGCAAGTCCGCCAGCGAAATTCTTCGCAATTAACGTCGCCCAACGCCGCTGTTTAGCCTGGGTGCACCAGCTCCCGTTGCGGGGCGGGTGTTTGTGGAGGTTCGGGCGGTGGCATTGTCTCTGGAATCCGTTCCCCGACAAACAACCGCACGAACCGTGTTCTGGCATCGAGCATGAGACTGAACAGCGTGGGGACCAGTACCAACGTAAAGACGGTCGACACCATCAAGCCGCCCAATACCACGCTTCCCAATCCGCGATAGAGTTCGCTTCCCGCTCCGGGAAACAGCACCAACGGCAGCAAGCCCAACACGGTGGTGAGCGTCGTCATAAAGATCGGCCGGATCCGCGTGCGAATGCTCTCTAAAATAGCATCGCGGGGCAGCATGCCATCTTCGCGCATATGATTCAACGATTGGTGCACGATCAGAATCGGATTATTCACGACTGTACCGATCAAAATTACGAAGCCGAGCATCGTCAGTACGTCCAACTGTTGCGTAATTTGACCGGTGGCAACCAGATAGACGTTGAGCAAATTGAGCCCCAAGATGCCTCCCACGGCACCCAACGGCACGGTGAGAATAATCACCAGGGGATACAACCACGATTCGAACAATGCCGCCATCAGGAGATACGTGATCAGCACGACGAGTACAAATTGGCTGGTGAAAACGCTGGTGAGACTGTCCACGTTCCAACCAGTCCACCGGCCGAAAAAGGTGTCTTGCATTTTGCTGAGTTTATCGGCAGTCCCTGCAAGGTTGATTTGATAGCCTCCATCCAATTGCCCGCTTTGCATGATCGGTCCGACGATACTCTCTTTGATTTGAATCATCGCATCTTCTAAGGCGGTCCCCTGCGGGGGCGAAACTTCGATGGTGATGGCCCGGACCCGTTCGCGGTGATTGACTTGTTCCGGCCCGCTGGACATGGTCACATGAGCCAACGACGACAGCGGGACAAGCTGTCCACTGGGGGTCGCCACGGGCAACGCCTCGATTTCATGCGTCGTGTCGGCGTAGTTTTCTTGGCCGACGATCGACAAGTCGATTTTCTTCCCATCCAAGTAATAGTCGCCGGCGTAAGCACCGTCGATTAAGGAGTTCGCTGCAAATCCTAAGTCGCGGCTGCTGACTTCCATCTCGGCTGCTTGGACGAGTTTGGGGTCGATGTGTAATTCAGGGGTAGACAAGTCGAGACTGGGAACGGGACGTGCTTGGGCTTCGGGCATGATCTGTGTGACTTGCCCCAAAATCTGTCCGCCCAATGCCACGAGTTTCTTCAAGTCCGGACCGGTGATTTCAATCTCAATCGTCCGGCCCGCTGATAAGCCTTGTTCGAACAGACTCGATTGTTTTGCGATGGCGAATGCGCCGGGGATTTGGGAACCGACCTGTTGCACCAATGGCACGAGTTCTCCCACACGTTGCCCGTCATACGCGCGAATACCCATAAAGACTTGCCGGCCGCGGGCCACGAAGAAGAAGTCGTTAATCACCGGGTAGTCCAGCGCTCGGGCCTCGGGGCTGTCGATATCGACGTCCCAATAGGGACGCAGTTCCGTTTCAACGATTTGTCCCAATTTCGTCATCTGGTCAAGATTATAGCCCGGCGGCGGTAGCACAATTCCGAAGACCAAGTTGCGGTTTCCGGTTGGCAGGTATTCAATTTTGGGCCAGAGTGCCCAACTGACTCCGACCGCCATGCCGAACAGAGCTATGACGACGGCGAGACGACGCAACAGTCCGCGTTGAATCCAACGGTTGAACCCGACGATCGCCGAGACAAATAAGTTGCCCAATATGGTCAATGGTGCGACGATGATTTGTGCGAATTTCCCCAAACGTGAACTTGGGGCCGGCGTCGGTTGCGGTGCGGATTGATTTTGTTGCGCACCATTCCTTCCACCGGAACGGTGGAACAAGCGGTGCAAGACTGATGGCTTCCGGGGAGTCGCGTCTTCTTCGTCGGAGTGAAACAATCGGGATGCGGCGGTGGGGATCACGGTCATCGAGACGACCAGCGACAATGCAACAGCAGCGCTAATCGCCAGTGCGATATCACGGAATAACTGGCCTGCTTCTTCTTGAACAAAGACCACCGGGAGGAACACGGCGACTGTCGTTATGGTCGAAGCAGCGACGGCTCCTAAAACTTCCTGTGTCCCACGGACGGCGGCCTCAAACGGACCTTCGCCCAGATCGTGACGGCGATAGATATTTTCCAAAACAACGACGGCGTTATCGACCAGCATCCCCACGGCGAATGCCAATCCGGCTAAGCTAATGACATTTAATGATCGTCCGAGGATCCCCATGACGAGGAACGAAGCGATCAGACTCGTGGGAATCGCCAACGCGACGACCAATGCACCACGGGCAAACCAAAATCCCGAAGCGACGATGACTGCGACACAGACGACAAAATAAATCGGGGAGATGTAGGCGGCTGCCCAGGCGCTGGCCACAATCAACGGTACAGCCAACAAAGTGCGGACCCCCAGATGCAAGAACAACATCAACACGATCATGGTCAGCGCACCACCGATGAAGATGTTTTGTTGCACGAGATTGATGGAAGAATTGATATAGTCCGTTTCGTCGTAGACTTGCACCAATTGCAGACCACGGGGCTTGAGAATATCCTCATCCACCTCGGCCACTGCGGCGCGCAGACCATCCATCACATCCAACACATTGGCTCCGGTTTCACGCAGGCAGTTGATGGCGATGCTAGATTCGCCGAACCGCCGCACTAAGCCGTCTGGCTTTTTGTATCCCAACCGGACCTCTGCCACGTCTCGTACAAAAACCGGCGCGCCGTCCACAACGGCCAACGGTTGATCTTCGACTTGCTTTGGATCACGAAACTGTCCCAGAGCACGGACGACCCAGCGCCGTTTGCCTTCCCAGAAGTCTCCGGCTGACGTGTCGGAGTTTTGGGCCTGAAGGACGTTACGAACGTCGGTGAGAGTCAATTGCCGTGCGGCGAGTCTTTCCGGATCGACGACGACCTGCAGTTCGTCTTCGAGTCCGCCAAGCACATTCGATTGCGATACACCTGAGACGCGTTCAAAGCGAGCCTCGATTTCATCCTCAGCAAAACGCCGCATCTTGGTCACATCTAGATCCTCCGGAGGTAACAACTCCTTGAGCTCTGGATGGTCTTTGGACAGCAAGCGGAGTCGCAGCATTCCCAAACCGACATTATTGGCCCGCCGCGCTGGAGCGATCAATTCGACCAATTGGGGATACTTGGCCTCGAATGCGTCGTATTGCTCAATAGACGGAGCGCGCGAACTGAGAATAAACCAGGCAATCGGCCGGTCGGAAGAGTTCGCAGTCGAGATGACCGGTTCGTCCGCATCTTCGGGGTATTCGCGGACCTGTTGCAAGCGGCTATTGACCTTGAGCAGCGATTCCCCCATATCGATGCCGACTTGGAATTCCAGCGTGATGGTTCCCTTGGAGTCCGCGCTTTCGGAGGTCATCTTGGTGATCCCTTCGACGCTTTTGAGCTGCTCCTCTTGCTCCAACACGATTTCCTGTTCGACTTCTTGCGGACTGGCTCCCGGCCAGAGCGTTTCGATGGTGATCGTGGGAGTCTGCACTTCCGGTGTGAGTTGCATCGGCATTCGCGTTAAGGCAACCAGTCCAAAGAGGGCGACCAAGAGTGCGCCGACGCTGACTTTGACGGGATTGCGAACGAACGATTCTATGAGCTGCATGACTGGGTACCATCAAAGCTGCGGTTTAGCGTGCGACTGGATTTCATCCCCGCGGATGGATCGTGACCGATTCTCGCGTTGTGGGGTCATTCTCATGCACATTCGGGGTGGGGTGTTTTGTATTTCACTTTTCCGTTCTCGGAGAAAGTGAAACTGCACAGTAATGCTTCTCGGCTAGTTCTTTGCCGCGGCCGTTGGCGGGATGTTGTTGACAATCACAACGTTTTGACCGGGCCGCAGACGCTCGTTCCCTTCGACTACAACTGATTCCCCCACCTGAATCGGTCCTTTGACTTGAATCAAATTGGGTGTGGCGACCCCCAGTTCCACCGGGACTGCCTTGACCGTGCCGGATTGATCCTTTCCCACTGCGACAATATAGACCAACGGTTTGGGACCACCGAGGACCAACGCGTCTTTGGGGACCATGACGGCTTTTTGCAATGGGCCGGTTGGCAATTCGACCCGTGCATACATGCCCCATTTCAACAGCGGACCCGCTTCGCTAATTTCGTTCTTCACCCGGACGCGAATCGGAACGGTTCTGGCCCGCGCATCGGCCTGCGGAATAATGGCACTGACAAATCCGGTAAAAAGTCGGTCGGGTAATGCAGGGATTTCCACGCGGACTGTCATGTCGGGTTTCACAAATGCGGCGTGATTTTCAGTCACAAATGCTTGTACTTCGACATAATCCAGTGCGACCAATTCCATCACGGGATCGCCCGACGAGACCCAGGCTCCCTCTTCTGTTTTTTTACCGATGACGTAACCATCAAATCGTGAAATCATCGTATGCTTTTTGATGCGTAATTTGAGCTCGTCGACAGACGCTTGTTGGATGGCGGCTTTGGCGCGGGCTTGCGCAATTTTTTCCGGCCGCGGACCTTCAACGGCCAACTCATAGGCGGACTTGAACTCATAATAATCCTGCTCAGCATGCGTTGCCGCTGCTTCGGCCTCTTCAATCAACTCCTGTGTCGCCGCCCGCGCATCGCGCAGGTTTTGCAGTCGGTTGCGGCGCGTGGTGGTATAGGCCATGTTGGCCTTGGCCCCCAGCATTTTGGCTTGCGCCTGCGCGATGTCTTGTTTCCGCGTCCCGTTTTCCAACTCCAAGAGCTCCTGTCGTCGCAATTCCAACTCGGCTTCGGCGGCCACCAATTTCAGTTCGATCGTTTCGGTGAGAAGTTGGACCAGCGGTTGCATCTTTGTGACGCGTTGGCCGTCACGGGCCAAAATCTTGACGACTCGTCCATCAACGGCGCTGCCGACGATGGCGCGTTTGATTGGTAGGACCGTGGCGACAAAGGATTGACCAGCCGCCATCTCTTTGGCAACAACTTTTTGGACAACAACACGCGCGGGGGGCCGCTTTTGGGCATGTGCCATGCGATCACCGGCCAAAAGCAACAAGGCGGTTAAAGCAAGTTTTATCACATGTGACGAGCTCATTATGTACTCCCAGAACACTCTGATCGACGATACTCTCCGCCCGACCAGATCGACGCTTTTGTTTTCGTGATGCGAAACAATCTCTTAGGACGTTTCGTTTCGCGGTGATTGCGGGCAATCTCCCGCCCAAACACTCAACTCCATTCGCTTGATGCCCGCTGTGGATTTGAGCTTTGGTTCGTTAGCTAGCTAATGAGAGTAACATGCCTCTCAACCTTTGGATACCTCGTTCTGACAACATACGGCGAGGAAGTCCAATGGGGGCGAGGTTAACGCTTGCTATCAAAGGGGATCCGGCCTGACTTAGAGCGCTCTGTGAATGAGCGGGCGTGGTATCCCAAGCCTTTATGCTGCTACCGTTGATGCGAGGTTATCAAAGTGTGATTTGCATGTGGGACAGTAACTATTCCTGCGAAAATGGAAGGGCATTAAACCGCACGAAAACGATCCGGTCATAACGCTTTTGCCCCGCATCGCCCGCTTCGAACAGCACACCGAATTCACCCGGCTGCAGCCGCACCATGTCGCTGTAGGCAGCTGGGCCGGTGTGAATCAACGGCCCATCGTGCCACGTGGCGGTTTCGTCGGTCGAATAGCGAATCCGTAGATCGCTGCGTCCTTTCCCCGAAGGACCATTTTCATCGGGGCCGGAGAAGAGAATCAAATCCGAGCTGTCGCCGAGTTTCGTCGAAAGTCCGCGGAGTAAGGCACATTGAACGACAGAAGGATCAAGGACAGCGACTTCCGGTGCGAACCATTTGTAGGCAGTCTCATTTGAAGGATCAAACGTTTCGCCGCCGTCGCTGCTATAAGCGCCGCCGCGCGTCCCCTGAGCTTTGCCGTTTTGATCACGGGTATTGAAATACAACCGTCCATCGTTCAGTTCCACAACGGTGGTTTCATTGGAATTCAATCCATCCTCGTAGGTAGTGTCGACCGCCCCCAGTCGCCACGTTTTTCCATGATCGTCGCTGAGAATGGCCTGCGCGCCATTGCTACCGCGGTCCGCGCCGTCGTCGCCGAGGCGGTGATCCGCAGGGATGACTAACCGGCCGCGATGTTTGCCATGTTGCAGTTGGATTGAATGGACCGGACCGGTCGCATACCAGCCCCACTCCTTTGGTTTCACATCCGCGGTGATGTTGTGGCGCGGCGCCCAATTCCGGCCGTGATCGTCGCTGTAGGTCACAAACACGAGGTCGTTTTCGACGTTAAACGGCAACCAGATCCGGCCGGGGTGTTTTTCGTCCAGCAAATCGACAACCGGTGCAGGATTGCCGACGGTGATTGGCCGAGGATCGTCCTTGTACAAATCGCGAAAATCTTTGTTGTTTTGCACAACTTGAAGTTTTTGCCATGTCGCCCCGCCGTCGTTGGAGCGTTTCGACACTAAATCAATCCGACTCGCGTCTCCCCCTTCCCGGGCCTCGCAAAACGCCAAGAGATCGCCGTTGGCTGCTTGGATGATGGCCGGGATACGAAATATCTTGTAGCCATCCTGGCCATTTTGAAAAACGGTCACCGGTGAATATTCGGCTGCGGCGGCGGGGAGGATGGATATACATACGAAGGCGATAGCGACAGCACTGCGTGAAAGCATATTTCTCATGGTGTCCTCTTTTTGCTTAGGTCGTTACCGTTTAGGCGAGCAATGAACGGCTGATGATTCAATCTTCGATTCTCAATGTACAGTATGATACGGAGGGGGGGGATAGGATGAATCAGCAATCCTATGCTGAGCTGCCGTCAACCGTTGCTTGAGACTGCGCTTGTCGGATGCCCCAGATGCTAATCCGTCAGCCAGTAGGAGAAAAGGCTGGCATTGCGGAGTGTGAAGCGGAGCGACACGGTCTGGTCCTTCAGTGCACTCAGGTCACCCTGTTTCCATTGCAATTGTTTACGGGGGGAGTCCTCGGCGACGGTTTTCGCGGCAGCAACGATTTCGCCTTGCGGGTTCAAGACTTCAACTCGCACTTGACCATTGCGAGCGTCGGCGTTGATCATCAGGTTTTGGCCGGACAATTTAAACGGTGGGGTCACGATTTGGCCTTCCGCGTCCCCCGCATCGAGCGAGATAAAGCCGTCACGCCGGAGTACAGCCAAACAGATTCCGCCACCATCGCGATCGCGTCCGGGAATCAGTTCAGTCCGACCGTTGGGGTAGGTTCCGATGTAATTGAAAGTGCTGCGCCACTTCAGGCCGGTGTAGTAGAACCACAATTCATCGTCGTGAACAATCGGAGCGGAGGGGGGCAGCAGTTGTGTGAGGTCATAAGCACCGGAGTCGATGTGTGACGGGCCGATGAACGTTTCCCGCTCTCCCAGCCGTTGCCAGTTTTTCAGGTCGCGGCTGCAAGCGAGTTGAATCAACTGAAATCCGTCGGTGTTTGGATAGTTCGGAACGGACCCGACCGCGTGATACAGGGCCGGCAGGCCGATATACAAACCCTCGTAGCGAAACACCCCCATGTTGTAGACATCGACATTATAGACACTGGGGTCGTTGTATCGCGGTTGCTGCAAAGTGGCATCGGCCAAACGATTCGCGATGTGTTGCTTGCCGCGTTCTTGGTCCAGTTCATCGGTCTGGAACACGATACCGTGATCGTCCCAAGTCTTGAAATCCTTGCTAGTGGCCAGAGCCACCGCACGGCCGAGTTGACCGCCCCGTTTGACGGTATGTATGAACAGGCCGTTTTCGGCATCAAAGCTGAAATTCCCTTCGTCAGAACTGGGGATCGCCTTGAGATCAAGTTGCTTCCAGGTAATTCCGTCGGGCGAGACGGCGAAGCCGCGGTTTAATAGCGGCGCTTTGAAACGCCGCGCGGGATCGGGATCAAGCGGATCGTAAACCGCTAGCATGATCGGCATGTTGGTCTTGGGGCCGGGCGTCCAGTTCAGACCATCCTGGCTTTGCCACAGATTGTCGTCGACGGTGATGACCCACGTCTTGTAAAGCCCCGCCTTCTCGTCCCAGACCGGCGCTGTGCGTGTTTGAATGGATTTCGTCGGCTGCGGACTACGGATTACCGTCCCCCGTTTTTCTGGCTGATGCATCTGGCGACGCAGATTGTTTTGCTGAGCGATCCCGTGATCGTCGAGGAACAACTGTCGCTGGCCGACCGGGACTTGGAAACCGGACGGCGGATTCTCCGCCGCATGGGCCTCAATTGTGACGAACAGAATCTGTCCAACCAAGGCGAACAGACTCGCCAATATCAGTCGCAGCGATATGTTATTCACGCTGGGCACTTGGAGCATTTTTTGCATTTCTGGGAGTAACTGTGTGCAACGATTGCATGCAATATCGGTCTGGATTCTCAATGTCTCTATACGCTCCATCATTTGGATGTACTGAGAATCTGTCCAATCCCACTGACAACGACGTATTGACCATTATGCCAGTTTGTTTCGCCGACGCCAACGCCATGCGACGAACCCGATTCCGATCGGCAGTCCTAGCGCAAGTGTGAATTGCAGCCAAGCGCTCATCAGCACGATCTTGTTGACGAGCACCCCATGTTCCTGATTCTCTTTTGGCAATTGGCCCGAATATTTCGCAACGTGGTGCAGGAAGCTAACTGCCAAGGATTCCTCGGGGATTTCCTTATGGCAGGCGACGCAGGTCCCTTCACGGCTGATGTGCAGTTGCTCTTCTTTATTGAATGCCCGCGAGAGCTGGAAATGATGCCCAACCGTGGCGACTTGCTTGCCTGCTTCATCGACGATTGTTGACCAATCGTGATCTAAGTTTTTGATCGGCTCCATCTGTACTTTAAACTGATTGGGCAGGATTTCCCCGTCTACGGTTTCTAGATCGACAACATGCTCTTTGTCCCAGGCACGGACCGAGTCGATTCCTAAACCGAGCGCCTTGCGGGAGGCATGGCACGATTCGCAACTCCGTACGTCTTTGGTCGTCGTATGCGGCTGAGTGGGACTCATGTCGATGGCCAGTTGTCCTTCTTCGCCTCCTTGTTCCAAGCCTGGATCGGTCTTGAAAATATGATTTAACAAAATCGGCTTGCCGTCCTCGCCGATGAGCGTCACCGAGGGCTGACAACCTGGCGCAAGTGGTGTCACGCGTCCCTCGCCGTTTATCCCGAGCATGGGTTCCTCCCATCGCAAATAGGAGCGTTGTTCCGAGACTTCTCCAGGAATCATCGTGTCGAAATCCGTTTCACCGCGATCTGTCCGGTGGGCTGGGTCATCTTGGTGCTTACGGCCGGCCGCCACCCAGTCAAATCCTTGCTTCGAGTCTTTGCATTCCGGGCATTTGTCTTTTTGCGAATAGTCGATCTTGATGTGGCAGCCATAGCATTGGGGCGTCCAACTGCTATGGCAGGTGTAGCATTCCATGCGTTCTAGGTGTCCCGCAACACCTTGCATGGCCACAACACCCTTCTGGCTGACCTTCTTTTCCGCAAATAATTTCTTGAGTGGTTGCATGCGTATGTCTTTGCCGGCTGCGGTGTGGACGATGATTTCGTTCCCGTCGCGGACTACGTTTTCATACGGGTTGCCTCGTGCGGTGATCAAATACCCGTCGAGCGGCTCGTGCACAGTTCCCTGTCGTGTCTGTTCTAATGGTTCAGTGGTCACGCCACGGGGTTTTCCGGTCGCGGGTGTCATGGCAAATTCGTCCATGAATCCGAGAGGTAAATCCCAAGGGTATCTGTCGGGCGTGCCGTGGCAATCGGCGCATTCAATTTGCACCGATGCCAGATTGGCAGCAGCCAAAAAACCGTCGCTATGGACGTCCGTCGTCGTGTGGCAATCCTGGCAGGTCATACCTTTTAGGTAATGAACGTCTTGCTCCATCGCGATATAGTGCTTCGTATGCAGCGCAGGCTGCGGTCCACCATCTTTGGCAAATGGAGAATGGTAGGGGGTCTCCATTAGCCCTTGAAACGATACGCCGATCCGTTTCCCCCGGGCGTGACAGGTGGTGCAGGTTTCGACGGGGATGCCGCTATAAGTTTTCTCATGCACGGTGACCTTCGCATCGCGCGTGCCTTGAATGGAATGTACGAGCATGTGTCCGGTTGCTTGTTTGTCGATTGACGGGTCACCCCCTTCATAGTGTCCATCGTTGCTGTAGGGGGTGTGACACGAAGCACAGCCAATGCCGCGAAAATCCCCCCGTGTTTGCCTGCCTTTGACCGCATGGTGGCAGCGTTGACATTCCTCACGAATGTAGGTGAACGCTGCTTGTGTCGGCTCTGTTCGCAAACGATACAATTCGTCGACTTTCAGAGCTTCAGGCAACGGTTCATGAGCGTCGACGAAGACGTTCGGTTCAATACGTTTGAGCCTCTCCATGTATTGACGGTACGTTATCGTACCCAGGCGATCGCCGGGATCTGCTGGGTTTTTCACGGCATAATTAGCCCAAAGGTGATTGTAGCCGGTCATGGAACCGAACGCCCAACAGACGCCTTGGATTTTCCCCGCTTCGGTCATCATCAGGCTGGTCCACTGAGTCTTGACCTGATCCGGATGGCATTGTCCACACGTTTTCTGATTGACCCAAGAGCTTGCGGGTGCGGGGTAGAATGTCTGCGGCTGTTCGCCGCCGTGCGCTTTGATTTTATCGGTTGTCTCCGTCGGGTCGCCGCCGTGGCAAATAATACAGCCGGCGGGGTCCCCTTGCTCGGTGCCGCGCTGCATAATCTGCTGCATCATTTCCGAGTCGGGTTCTCGGATCAACTCAATGCCCGCGTGGCATTTCATACAGCCGGAATTTACCGCTTCGGGGAAATGTTCTGTGATCGGATCAGCGGCAGTCACAGAACCTGGCAATGCCCAAAGCGCGCCGACTATGAGCGTGCTTTGAAAGAGGCGGAGTACAACATCCATGGTTGTGGCAATTCGTCGTTGGTTTCCTAGATCGGAAATAGACTGAAAAGCGATAACTCGCCAGCCGGAGGACTCCTTGAGCTGAAATGGTCTCCGGACGTTAGCTGAATCACGCTGACGAGACAAGGTTCGACAGCGACCCAACGAATTCACCCATTACTTTGCAGGTAGACAAATGCTTGAGTCACCTAAACCAGTAAATGTTTTACGATGTGGCGTTTCCGGACTATTGCAGCGGGAGTGTGTTGGCAGCAAGAATACCGCGACACGAATTGATCGGAGCACGAATAGCGTGCGCCCAAGTTTCACGGAATGAGATAATTGAGACTGAGGACCTATCCCAATGAAGATTGTTATCGTAGGAGGCGTGGCTGGAGGGGCTTCAGCGGCTGCACGTGCTCGACGGCTTTCGGAGGATTCCGAGATCGTGCTTGTGGAACGAGGCCCGGATGTCTCCTTTGCCAACTGCGGTCTGCCCTATTACCTGGGCGGGACCATTACTGATCGGCAGAAACTGTTGGTCGTGACGCCAGAGCGCTTGGAGGCCCGCATGCGGTTGGATGTGCGGGTCCGTTCCTCTGTCGAATCGATTGACCGCCAAGCCAAGACCGTAAGTATTCATGATCTGGAATCAGGTCGAATTTACGACGAAGCCTATGACAAATTGATCCTGGCGCCGGGAGCTGCGCCGTTGCGGCCACCGATTCCGGGGATCGACTCGCCCGGTGTATTCACGCTGCGCAATCTCCAGGACACCGACCGCATCAAAGCCATGCTTGATAACAACGTCCAGCAGGCGGTCGTGGTGGGAGCGGGGTTTATTGGACTGGAATTGGTCGAGAATCTATTGCAACTTGGCATCGACACCACAATTGTCGAATTGCAGGATCAGGTGTTGCCGCCGTTTGACAAGGAGATGTCGACGCCGCTCGCCGAACTGCTCACGCGCCGGGGAGTCAAACTGCTTCTGGGAGAATCGGCCGACCGTTTTGAAACGACGGAGACGGGAGTCGTCGTCCATACCAAATCCGGCCGCGCATTGCCGGCGCAGCTGGTTGCCTTGGGAATTGGGGTACGACCGGAAAACAAGCTGGCCGTTGACGCCGGTTTGGAGGTGGGGCCGCGTGGTGGAATTCGAGTGAACGATTCCCTGCAAACCAGTGATCCGGATATCTACGCTGTCGGTGACGCGATTGAGGTCAAGGATTATATGTCCGGCGAACCAACACAAATCCCGCTGGCCGGCCCGGCGAATCGGCAAGGGCGCATAGCCGCTGACAATGTCTTCGGCAGAGAGGTGCGTTACCGCGGAACACAGGGGACGGCTATTCTGGGGCTGTTCGATCATACGGCGGCCATGACCGGTGCATCGGAAAAGTCGCTGCAAAGAAGCGGGATTGCGTTTCGGATGATCTATGTTCATCCGGCGAACCACGCCGGATACTATCCCGGCGCCGAACAGATGACGCTCAAGTTGCTATTCGATCCCGAATCGGGACGGATTCTGGGTGCGCAGGGCATTGGCGGCGCAGGTGTGGATAAACGCATCGACGTGTTGGCGATCGCGATTCAAGCGGGCATGACTGTTTATGACCTCGAAGAAGTGGAACTCGCCTACGCACCACAATACGGTTCCGCCAAAGACCCGGTGAATATGGCGGGATTTGTGGCTGCGGGACTGTTGCGCGGTGAGCATCCCCAGATTGATGTTGTAACGCTCCTGGAGCAGTCGCCTGCAGAACGTCCGCTGCTGTTGGATGTCCGCACAGCGGAGGAGTATGCAGCTGGGCATTTCCCGGATGCGGTGAATATACCGATTGATGAATTGCGATCGCGGCTGGAGGAATTGCCAACCGATCGACGGATTGCCACTTATTGCCAAGTGGGGCAGCGGGGGTACTTGGCGACGCGGGTGCTTATGCAAGCCGGATATGATGTTGTGAATGTCAGCGGCGGCTACAAAACGTTCCGACTTTTTCATCCGGCAGAAGAATTCGCCGAGAAATAATCGGCGACACGGCAATGCGTCGGCAGCGCATTTTCCCCAAATCGTGATTGCGCGCTGTTGGCTACGCTTTAGATTGGTTTGCGGCCCCGATGCGGACGAACGAGCCTGTTTGAGACGTCTTGGAGCAGGTGTCTGCAGCGCGTTAAGCGGTCGGAAAAGACATCAATCGAGCACAAAACGATTGAATCGGCCCTAGCGGTCCGGTAGCATTGGTAAGATGCGCTAGCTTTTCGTGGGCGATTTGCAATCGTTCCCACGTCATTTAATTTGCTGATTGTTGTGCGCAGTTTGCGCAAATCTATGAGAAACGTGAACTAAGCACTGGAATCCGCAACACGCTAAGGCGTCTCCAAGAGGGATTGGTAAATGACCAAACGGGCCAACAATAAAGCTGCACGACGTTTATCTGTAACGAATCGTTCGTCCGCACTTTCATCCAGCGGGCGAGGCAATCCCTTCAGTCGGACTCTGGTGATCGAAAATCTCGAAGATCGACTGGTTCTTTCCGCGGCACCACCGATCATTATTGATGGCAATTTCGACGATTGGGATACGGCGGACTATGCTGGCGGTGTTGACCCAGCCGGCGATCCCCATGACACGGACCACACTGGTGAAAATGATGTTCCCGCGCTGGTCGATCATCCCGATGTCGACCTTTTGGAATACCGCGTCACGCATGATGCTGAGAATCTCTACTTCTATTTTCGTGCTGCGGGGGAAATTGGTCGGACACAGGATTCTTCGGGTGGCGAGCGGGCGGGGCGGTACTATGTGATCGTGACCATCGATGTCGACAACGATGTAAATACGGGATATCCGTTGCATGAAGGTGGGTATTATCCCACAACCTCCGGCTACGACATGAATGCCGAGATTGAATTTTACGATGGCGAGTTCAATACGGGGCATTATCTGAGTCACGGCGCACTTGACGAAGAAGAGCTGTATCAGGCGTTTCTGGACCAGACATCGGGTGAATTCACTGGAGACATCGAAGACATCACTGGTGAACTCCCTGAAGATGTCGTTGGTCCCTATACGCCTGGATTTGTGGATGTACGGCCCGGCGTTTACGAGCATTATACGCAATGGGTTTATCAAGAAGTCCCGCTGGAAGGAGGAGGCGTCAAAGATCAGATCATACTCGTTCAAGACAAAGGGCCGGTTTATGAAAGCATCATCACCCAAATGCGTTCGCCGGACGGGCACGAATTGGAGATGAAGGTCCCACTCAAGGGCTTCTTGGTCGATCCAGATGGCAATCCGATAATTAGTGCGGACAGCATTCTTAATCTCTCGTTTTCTTTGGAAGCGAGCGGGGAGTTGGCCAACGGGACGCCGCAGAATCCTAATGGAGAGTGGGCGTCCGATACAGGTGATCCGATTGTCGGTTATTCGATGTTCTACAATGCGACGCCGATGGTCGAGTTGGAGAACAGGGTCACCGATTTGTTCGACGGGACCGATACCACCTCCCGCGTGAAAGTGGCTGACATCGTCATTACCGACGACGCTGAGGGAGTGAACGAGTTGACGCTCACCGGAGCGGATGCGGATCTCTTCGAGATCATTGGTGATGAGTTGTTCCTGAAGGCTGGCACGGTTCTCGACAGCAGTTCCAACCCGGTTCTGGACGTCACGGTCAATGTCGACGATGGTACGGTGGGCAGCACGCCTGATGACAGTGCGGCGATGATGATCACCGTCAATGACGATGTCAACGACCCGCCCATGGTCGCATTGGACAATACGGTCACGATCCTACCAGAGGACACCGATACAACGTCGCGCGTCAAAGTAGCCGATATTGTCGTCACCGATGATGCGTTGGGCACGAACGTGCTTTCGCTGTCCGGAGCGGACGCGGGCCTGTTTGAGATCGTCGGCGATGAGCTATTCCTGAAGGCCGGCACGGTTCTTGATATCGGTTCGAATCCCGTTTTGGACGTCATTGTTGATGTCGATGATGACGCAGTCGGTACCACACCGGACGATAGCGCGGCTTTGGCAATTCAAATCGCTGATGTCAACGACCCGCCGATCGTGGGGTTAGGCAATGCGATCACCAGTCTCCTGGAAAATACCGATACGACATTCCGCCTCAAAGTCGCTGACATCGCAGTGAGCGACGATGGGCTGGGAGTGAATGTTCTTTATCTCACTGGAGCGGACGCGAATCTCTTCGAGATTATTGGTGATGAACTGTTCCTCAAGGCCGGCACGATCTTAAATTACGACAGCAATCCCATTTTAGACGTCGTCGTCAATGTTGATGACGCGTCGGTGGGGAGCACGCCCGACGACAGTGTGCCGCTTTCCATTTTTATCGTCGACGTGAACGATCCACCGATGGTCACGTTAGATAACACGGTCGACAGTTTACCGGAGAGAATCGATACGACGTTCCGCACCAAAGTGGCGGACATCGTGGTCACCGATGATACGTTGGGTGACAACGAACTCGCGCTCACCGGAGCGGACGCCAATCTGTTTGAGATTCTCGGGACCGAATTATTTCTGAAGGCCGGCGCTGTTCTCGATAGCGACTCGAATCCAGTTTTAAGCGTGACGGTCACCGTAGACGATGTAACTGTCGGCACGACCCCCGATGCCACCGTGAGTTTGGTGATCAACGTCATCCCCTTCGTCAACACTCGCCCTGTTGCCGATGCCGGAGGGCCGTATGTGTTGGGCAATCGTGATCGGATCCAACTCGATGGCAGCGGTAGCTTCGATGTGGATCAACCCGCTAACACGCTGACCTATCTTTGGGATTACGGCAACGACGGCACCTACGATGCCGTGGGAGTTCGCCCCTACATCACTGCTGCCGACTTAAACGGGAAAAGCAATATCGTCGTGCGATTGAAGGTGGTTGACGATGAAGGCGCCTCCCGATCCAACGTTGTCCGCGTGTTTGGCGAGGATACTGCTGTGCTGCGGATTCGCGGCGATTACGATGGTGTTGTCGGGCAGCGGCGAGTGGTTTCGCTCAAACTCTACGGCAGAACCGTAACGGACGGCCAATACACTTATACAGTCGATTGGGGCGATGGCAGCAAGCCGCGGGTGGTCACCGGAATCTCTGGATTGTCGATCAGCAAGATCTACAACAAACCCGGGACCTTCACAATCAGTGCCACGGCGGTGAACAACGAGACCGGCTTGAATACATCCTATTCGCGCCGCATTCGTATCGGTACGGTGCAACAGCAAGGGGATGACTTCGCCGTTTCCGGCACAAACGCCCGAGACGAATTTCGCGTGGTGACGCTTGCCGGTTCCGATCGTGTGGAAATCTTCCGCAACCGGATTTCGCTGGGCGTGCATACGGTGCCCGGCACGATCTATGCCATGGGCATGGGAGGCGACGATTGGTTCCGAGGCGATCATGGAAACTATGATGTCTACTTCGATGGCGGTCGCGGCAATAATGTTTCCTATACCTACTACGGCAACGACACGATTCTCGGTCGGGACGGCCGGGACCGCGTTTACGACTACGGTGGGGACAACTACGTCTCGGTGGGCGACGGCAACAACGTGATCAAAACCAATATCGGCGACGATTACGTCAAATCAGGTAGTGGTGATGATACGATCATTGACTTCGGCGGCAACAACATGATCGATGCCGGCGATGGAGACAACGATATTGATGTCCGCAAAGGGAACGACGTGATCATCACTGGCTCGGGCCAGGATCAAGTCAACGACCTGGGGGGCCACAACTATATCGAGGTGGGAGACGGCAGCAACGTCGTTCGCACCGGCATTGGCAACGACACGATTCTCGGCGGTGCGCAGGATGATAATATCCGCGACGATGGCGGATTCAATACCATCTACACCTTCGCCGGGAATGATTTCATCATTGCGTTCGGCAGCAGCTTTATCGACTCCGGTTCGGGAGACGATTTTGTTTTCGGCCAGTTCCGTCTGCTGGATGACGACGACGATCTGTTCACTCTTTTGGCCCGCTCCCGCTAATCGAAGGGGCGACGATGAGACTGGCTGGTCGGCGAATCAAGGTGTCGCTGTCCCGTAACCATCCGGGTGGCGTCGAAACCATTCCCACGCTGTGGCCACATTGTCCTCCAGATTGGCGAATTTCGGTTCCCAGCCGAATTCTTGACGAATACGATCACCATTGGCCCACAGTTCCGGCGGATCTCCCGGACGACGGGCACCGTACTCGAGCGGTACCTCGCGTCCAGTGACACGGATCACGGCATCAATCGTCTCGCGCACCGAATGTCCGCGGCCGATGCCCACGTTGAGAAAATCGGCGCGTCCTGGTTGCAGGTGCTGGAGTGCCAGCAGATGCGCGTCGGCGAGGTCATCCACATGCACATAGTCGCGAATGCAGGTTCCGTCCGGCGTGGGATAGTCGTTCCCAAAGACTGTGATCGATTCGCGCTGCCCCAGCGCCGTTTGTAGCAAGAGCGGCATCAGGTGTGTTTCGGGGGTGTGGTCTTCGCCGAGGCTGCCATCATCGGCGCAACCGGCGACATTAAAATACCGTAACCCGATGCACGCAAACTCAGCGTCGGCCGCCGCCTTGTCTTTGAGAATCTGTTCGACAAACAGTTTTGACCAACCGTAGGGATTGATGGGGGTCTGCCGTGTCGATTCGTTCAGCGGTAACTGTTCCGGCACGCCGTACGTCGCGCAGGTCGAACTGAATATCAAGCGGTGCACGTCGGCCGCTTGCATGGCCTCTAACAGACTCAACGTCCCGGCGGTGTTGTTGCGATAGTATTGCAGCGGAGACGTGACTGATTCGCCGACATAGGCCAATGCTGCGAAGTGCAAGACGGCTGTCACTTCATTCTCGCGCATGATCCGGGACAACTCGTCGGTTCCCGCCAAATCGAGTTCTACAAACGATGCGTCGGGATGAACAGCGGCACGGTGACCGCGGAAAAGATTGTCAACAACAACAACGCGGTGGTCATTGTGAATCAATTTACGCACCGCATGCGATCCAATATACCCTGCGCCGCCCGTCACCAAAACTGTCATGGCCCGCCTATCCATTGTTGTAAAAACGGTAGTTCCCAACGAAAACTTGCGGGAAGTATGACAAGGAACTCACCGGCGAACAACGCTAAATAGAATAGACAGCGTCGGCTTTTTAGAACGAGGCGAATGAAAAGTGGAAATAGCGCCCGTTCGTGAAACGCCATAGCGCTGTGGACGCGAGTTCTAGCCGCGAAAGGTAAGCATCGATTAGGGTTTGGGAACCGCACGAAGCACGGCGTGCACGACATAATTTTGTGGCTCGATGCGCAGTCGTTGCTCGCATCGCGGGCATTTGCCTTTGCGATTGAGCATTCGCGGGCGAATTTTTAATTTCACTCCGCAGCCAGGACAACAGATTTTTAACATTCTTCACATTCCTCGTAGCAGATGAAGGGCAGGGATGTCTGTCCCTTACGCTTGGCGACTACTGACCATCACTCCTCGATCGTACAGTCGGGGAGTGCGGCTTGTAGTGCGGCAATACCGTTGGCCGTGACAGCGGTGTCCTTCAAGTTCAATGTGCGGAGCGTTTTTAAAGAGTAGAGATGTTTCAGGCCGTCGTCGGTGATGCGTGTCCTACCGATTCGTAGGTGCTTTAATTTGGTCAATTCTTTCAGATGCACCAAACCATTGTCGCTGATATTGGTACCTTCAAAATTCAGGTCGTCTAACGTCGTGAGTTGGCTGATGTAACCTAGCCCCTCATCAGTCGTTTTTGTCCCCAAAATCCAAAGGAGGTGCAGTTTTTTGAGGTGCCTCAGTTTCGCCAATCCGGCATCGGTGATGTTAGTGGTCGGGAGGTGCAGTTGATGTAACTTCGTGAGGGTAGCGATGCCCTCGAAGCAACCGTCCCCAAGGCCTGTCCGGCTCAGGTACAAACGCTGTATATCAGGCATCTTTGCCAAGACCTGCATACTTTTATCTTTCAGCTGGACGTCGTTGAGATTCAATTGCACAATCTGCGTCAATTTCTCAAGGCGAAATAAGTCGTTGGGCTGAAACATTCCATTGTTCGACAAGTTTACGTTGGTGACACGAAACGGACGCTGTGGAAGTTTGGTGGAGTTATCGAGGTTCTGGTTCCAACCCCCTTCGCCACGAACGTGCAGCTCGCCACCGTTGTCGAGAACCCATTGTGCAGCGGCTCGTGCGGACAGGGCTCTTGGCAGTGGTTGTGTTTGTGGTTGTACTGGTTTCGATTTGGCTGCTGCCTTTTGGCCGAGTTCCCGAATTTGCAGTTTGCGGATTTCGATCGTGTTGTCGAGCACACAGAATCTGATCGCGCCGGACGTATTGTTCAGGAGATCAAATTGGTTGGACTTCGGTTTGTTCTGGAATTTTTTGTACTTGGACGTCTGGTCGATCTGCCTATTGACGATTCGTTTACCGTTGAGCGTGACGGTCACATGCAGCCCTTCGGCTCGGATGGTCATCTCGTTCCATTTCCCGGCCGGAATGCCGTTTCGATTCCAGATCGCCATCCCCGCAGAATGTTCCGGCGGAGTCATGGTCAATAAGGCTCCGTTTTTCCGTTGTGGCGGGACCCGTCGCGTTCTTTTGCCGAAATAGAACTGGGCGTTGTCGTCAATCAATTGAATTTGAGCACCTTCGTCGTGGGGATCGCCGGGGAGTCCACGATTGGAACGTAATAGGACCCGTGCCCGGCTTCCCTTGGCCAAACGGTATTGGAATGAGAACTCGTAATCATCGTAGTCGTGATCGGATGTGAGAGCGGACCAACTCTTCCCGCCCGCCGGCGCATCGCCCTGGATTGCCCCATCTAGAACCTTCCACTGTTTCGTGTTGCTAGGCGTCCAGCCGTCTAGGTTTTTGCCATTGAATAATTCGAGCCACTCGCTTGTCGGGGCGGAATGTTCCTTGGCCGTCGTTGAAGCAAATTGCCCGCCTTCTAGAATTCGCAGATTTCGAAATAAGACTCGCGATTTCTGGCCCATCAGTGCGATATGCCCGCTGCGTCGCTGAAGGCCCGGATGAGCCTTGCCGTCGGGCGTGATCACGGTCCCCGTTTGGTCGAGTTTTGTATTGAGGATCGTGACCCCATTCAGTTTGACTCTTAGCTGATTGCCGATGCAGACGATTTCCTGTGAATTCCATTCTCCCACAGGCTTTAAATGCCCCTGTTTGGCCGCTGCAACGCCATAAAGGGAACCATGGCGACTTTCGGCCGTAATCTGTTGGAATCGTTTCGCCGAATTGTCGAGGATCTGGACTTCAAGGCCGTCATAGGCTGGGTCTCCGGTCAAGGGCGTTCGCAAGCCAATTCCATTGTTGGCTTGCGCTGTGAGTTGGAATTCAAATCTCAATGTAAAGTCAGCGTATTCTTGCGCGGTGTACAAGTTGCCTTTCTCATTGGGGAGACAGACCAGATTCCCGTTTTGCACCTCGAAGCCCGCCTCATCCCCTACCCATCCATCGAGGTTTTTGCCATTGAACAGCTGTTGAAATTGCGACTCGTCCACATCGGCAGGTTGCCCGATGGGCGTTGCCACATGCGCAGTGACCGTTTGCTTGACGGATCCTTGTGGACGGGAAGGCCCGTTTGTCAGATCCATGATCTGCAGGTTTCGAAAGTCGGCCATGGACTTCGTCACCCCGATTTGAGGAAATCCGACCGCATGAATAGAATCGCGGTGATCGATGATTATTTCACCATCGACATAGACCAATAAGCGGTCACCAATGGCTGCGAGTGTCCATTGAAAATAGTCGCGATGGTCTTGTTCAGTGAATTGGACTTTCAGGTCTTTCCAACGCTCTCCTGAGACGTTTTTGCCCAGGCCAAAGCGTTTGAATTTGTCTAAGTACGCGGTGTAGGCCCCTTTTAAGTTCGACCGCAAAGACATCGTGGGATGCCATCCGCTGGTTTTCTTGATCTCAGCACGGATGATCACATCGCGATAGGGCCGACTGCCGAGGCGCACGTTGCTTTGGGGGCGAAACGTGGGCACGCCTCCTGGCTTTGTTAACTTGCCTCCTGTCGCGGGGAATGGAATCTGTTGCCAATAGCCGGTCATTAATGCACCATATTCAGTCGGCTTGCGCATTGCGGTCGAGCCGCCTAAAGCGGTCAGCGAACCGAACACGATCGATTTGGTTTCGGTCACAGATTGCGAACTTGAGCTGCCGTTTCCGAATTTTCCCACCAACCGCGGCACGGACTTATCCGTAGTTGGGATCAAGCTTTCTACGTTTTTCGGAGTCTTGGTGAGTAGTCCGGTCCCCTCAATTTTCAATTGTTCGTCGATGTACAGCCAAAACCGATCACGGTGCACTTCCAGACGATACGTGTGAAACCCGTCCGTTGTGTCGAATTTGATGTCACCGATGATTTTTCGATCGTCATGATCCATCACGAATACGCGGTCCTGCCAAGCATAGACAGTCGCTCCTCCAACAGATTGGGGAGTGACTTCATTGATTTCCACCACGTTGATGCCACGGCGGGGGTTGGTATGTTGTTCATCATTGACCTTGAGGGTTCGTTCCATGAAAACCCCAGCTTCGACCGGCGCGCTGTCGGCTCGCAGCGATGTAATCCAAAAACTACGCGTGACTTTGGAAGAATTGTGGAACAAGACGCCCTCACGTATCTCCGCTTCGGCCGCGCCTGCTTCGCTGTTGTAAATCCATCCAGCAGCTCTAGGCAATTCATTTTGACCGGCGTCATAGACCGTGACCAGCGGGTTCATATTTGCCGGATAACGCGGGTTCTCAAAATTATTGATCTCCCGAAGCACAGTCGGTCCACCCTCGTCAGCCAATTCGCCATAGAAGACATGTTGATATTCCACCCGAGAACTCGAAGTTGCTGCGAAGGTGTCTCCAAATCTTGCGGTGGGTTGCGAAATCCCGTTCATCCCTGTATTTGGTCGCACTAATTGCGGCGCTGATGCGAACTCTTTTAGCTCCCCGTCGACGAATAGCCAGAATGTGCCCTCGGCAAGTTCGAGGCGATAAGTGTGGACACGGTCCGTCGTATTCATGGAGACCGTCGTCAAGATGTTTTGATGACTGTCCCGAAGCAACAACATATTATCTTGTGCCAACAACGAGGCGGCCAAGACCTCGCCATTCATTGGCAGTGAAATATCCAATAGCGCAACGCCGGCTGTAGTCGAAGTGTGGCTTTCTTCGATTATCTTGGCGGAGGTTTCCATATAGACACCTGATGTTGCACTCTCCGATGCGGGCCACGTAGTTGTCCAGTAACTGCTGCCGTTCCCCGTGGCGTCATGGACCAGCGAATTGAGTTTCGCCTGTGCATTGCCCCCCAGATTGTCCTGTTGGAAGGTCCAACCGACATCCTGCGGTAGACCGTTGCCAGCGACGAATGTGTTGGTGGCGTTTGGACCAGTCGGTAGGGGAGACAATTTGGTGCGGATCCATTTTGCGCCCACAATTTCTCCGTGGTGTCCGTTGCCTGATGCGTCTTTCAGCTTGCTGCCACGGCCTTCGTCGAAGTGGTACAGTGCAATAGTATGCTCATCAGTTGCGAAACGTTTCTGGGGTTTAAAGTCGCCTTCGTAACGGGCGATATTGGATATCCGCAACTCCAGCATTTTGCCGGGAGGAGAACCAAGGCTCATGCCTGATTTCCAGCGGGGGTACACTTGGAAATCGGGGGGTGATTTCTTCCCATTGCGAGATGCTTCTTGACTATCGAAGTACAATGTATCGCCTTGCCCTACACCATTGATGTAGTAATCCAATCGGTTTTTATCAATTACGGCGGCGACGTGAACCGGTTGATTGTCCGTGATGGGGGTGAGTTGGTTCTGAGTAACGGATCCCGTATCAGATACAAACATCCACGGTTGCCATTTGCCGTGATTCCTCACCAGCTGCAGGCCCGAGAGCTTGAGGTAGTCCGTTTTGCCCGAGAAAGGCTTGGGGAGCAACCAAAGATCGATTGTTATGGGGCCTTTCATATTCTTAGGAAACTTGGGGAACGAAACTTCATCATCCGGACTGTCGAAATCCAATGACATCGCGTCGGCGAATGAGTCGGACGGCGCTCCCGGCGGCGTTGCAGGTCGTTGCTTCTCCCGCGTGATCGTTAACAGATTCTCCCCACCGCGCACTACGGTAAACTCGCCGTTGCCTTGGATGATTTCTTCGCCGCGCCGCACTTCATAGGCGTACGTGCCCGGTTTCAAGCGTATGTCTAACCCATCGAGACCGATTTCATATTCTTCGCTATCGGTCTTGAGAGTGACTGGTCCGCTCGCCAAAAGCTCGTCGCTCAATTCGATGCGATACGTTACGCCTCCCGAACGCCAATAAATCACGATCCCCAACAATACGAAAAACATGACTCCACCCGCAGCCACGATCCTACGATCCAGCGTTTTCCACCACGGCGGTTCGTTGCTCGATGATTGGGACCGCTTGGGGAGTTCCGCGAATTCGTCAAAGTCGTTATCGCCTTCAGCGGCAACGGTAACAGCAACATGTTCTGCGGAACTTTCTGAAGTAGCGAATTCGTCGTGCAATTCCGCGTCATAGACGGCCTTCTTCTCCTCATTCAGGAGACACAACCGCGCACCAGCTAGCTCATTCAGTAACCGTTGCGATTCCGCCAAGTGCGGGCCGGCGGCGATTTGATGCAGGTAGCTCATTTGCCTTTCGGCGGCGGCATCGATGACATCGGCGTCATCTTCAAACGGTTTGAGGCCCAGTAAGCGATAATGATTGGCGGGTTGTTCGTCGGGAGGAATCCCTAGCCATTTGTGATAAGGATCAAATTCACCGGCAACGCGCTTTGTGCGTTTGGATTTGCGCTTTTGCCGTGATTTCTTCGGCACCGGGACCGGACCGCTATCGGCCATGGATGCAAAGGCACCCATTTCCTGCGAATCGCCCGCTGCGCCTGATGTGCTGTCGCGTTTAGACCGCAGATACTCGGTCAGCGACTCGGCAAAATCCTCCATCGAGGGATACCGTTCCTCCGGTTTCTTGGCCATCGCTTTCAGGCAGATCGCTTCAAGTTGGGGATCGACATCCGGTTTGTGCGATGACGGCGGTGGTGGCTCTTGGTAGAGAATCGCCGCCAACACTTCGGCCACGGCACCGCGGAAGGGACGCTTTCCGCACAGCAACTCATAGAGAATCACGCCCAGGCTATAAACGTCGGACGTTGGTCCCACCTCCTTAGATTTGCCGCGAGCTTGTTCGGGCGGCATATAGGCGGGGGTTCCCAAGATGGCTCCACTGTGCGTCAATTGCGCTTCATCGCCGGAGACCTTTCGTGCCAACCCGAAATCCATCACGACCGGCTCGCCCCGTTTGTCGATCATGATGTTCGAGGGTTTTAAGTCGCGATGCACCACGTGATTTTTATGGGCTTCGCCTAAAGCGAGCGCAATTTTACGGACGGCGGCAGCGATTTTTCGGGGCGAAATTTTCTTCGATTTTGACAGCACCTCCGAGAGCGGTTGGCCTTTGATATAGGCCATAACAATGAAATAGTGGTCGCCAATTTTACCGAAATCATAGATGGGGCAGATGTGCGGTTGTCGCAGCGTGGCGGCCGCGCGGGCCTCTTGCAGAAACCGGTCGGCATCTTCTTGCGTCTCCAGGACGCCGGCACGGGGGACTTTCAAGGCGACTTCACGGTGCAGTTGCGGATCGGTCGCGCGATACACCGTACCGAATGCCCCTTCGCCGAGGACTTCCTTGATTTCGAAACGGCCGATGGACTCCGGTGTCGGTTTTCGTTTTCTAGCGGCAGTGGTTTTTCCCATTTGCGATGTGTCAATCGACGCATCCCGCAGGCTTAACGTAGGTGCTTTTCGGGTGACGTTTGCATCCAGATCATTGGGGGGAGATGCCTGAACCGAATCCATGACATCAGCGATGAGGTCCGCATATTCAGAAAAGCGAGCGACGAATGATTCGGCGGAAATGGGTTGTCCGTCCCGCCGCAATAGTTCCAATTCGACCTGCAGCAATGACTTCAGTAATTCCCGGGCGTGCGGTGCCTCGGCATTGGCCAAAAAATCTTCGATCCGCGGATGATTCCCGGATTTCCATTCGCTCTCAAATTTGTCACAAGCGGTGTCGATCTGCTGTACAACCGCGAGTGGGATGGAATCGTCAGTCATCGTCCGGCCTCATTTCCAAACAGATATCTTTCGAGGAGTTCGTCGCGACAAGACTTCGATGAAGAAGAGTCGCCTACGATCCTATTAAGTACATTCCGAACGCCATCCGAAATCCGACACAGAAAACCGGGATTTAAATAAAATTCGGCGGTCTACGAATTTCGCGCTAAAAACAGCGTTGCATTTAGTCCGCTGTCTCATTTTGCCAAATTAATCGTATGAGTTGCAGTTTGCGTTCGACTTTTCGTTCGGTGCAATCGTGAATTTTGGCGATTTCGCGGTTTTTGTAGCCCATCAGCCGCATCAGCGCGAATGCACGCGGCTCGTCGTCCAACTGCATCAGCAGTTCTTCACAGATGAGGTCGAATTCGTCAGACGGCACGGCTCCGAATTGTTGGTCCAGCCCAAAAGTCCCCCCTTGGGCATGCGCCATGGCCGCCAGTGAAGATTCGGCGTGTACGCGGCCGCCGCCCCGTTTCTGGGCCTTTTCCCGTTCGATTTGCTTCAGCGCCTTACGAACGGTGATGGTTGAGAGCAGTTTCCAGATTTCATTGCGGTCCAAATCGCCGCCAAAATCCCCACGTTCGGCCCGCTGCCAAAAACTGGCAAAGGCACTTTGTGCTGCGTCCAGCTCATCGGCCACCTGACGCGGATTGCCATCCAGCGTTTTACGCGCCAGTCCCACGAGACGCGGGAAAAACTGGTTCAACAGTTTGCCAGCCGCATTTTGGTTGCCGCGGCGCATCTGGCCGAAAACGTGTGTGATAGAGCCATCAGCGGGGTCTGCCATGAATTCATTTCAACGAGGGGCCGCGTGCCAGAAAATAGGGGGGGCATGCCGCCCAAACACCCAACGTCTATACACAAGCTACGATAATACGTCTACGTAAGAACATCCAATAAAAAAGTATAGAATTCTTGTCGGGTTACAGTTCTGGTTTCGGATATCGTACTAGGTGGTCGGAGTGATTGTCTTTTGACTTTGGCATTCACAGACCGTTCCCTCGAATCGAATTGCGGTCCACGTCTGTTCGTTTTATGCTAATTGAAGGAAAACGTTGCACAATGCTCGTTTGCGAACCCGTGACAAAAAACGCCAACAAAGCTGCTTGGATGTCGAATACACAACAAATCGCCGTCGGGATTGATCTCGGCACCACCTTCTCAGCGGTTGCGTATCTAGATGCGTCGCGCCGCCCCTGCATGATCGTCAATAGCGAAGGGGATCGGGTTACGCCCAGCGTGGTGTTATTTGATGAATCGTCGGTGATTGTCGGCAAGGAAGCGGTCAAGGCGGCCGCTATGGAACCGGACCGAATCGCCGATTACGTCAAACGCGACATCGGCAGCCCACACTTCTCCCGCCCGATACTGGGAGAGCAGGTGCCGCCCGAAGTGATTCAATCGCTCATTCTTGAAAAACTCAAGAATGATACGGAAAAGACGCTGGGGCCGATTCAAGACGTGGTGGTCACCGTCCCTGCCTTTTTCAATGAGCCGCGTCGTAAAGCCACGCAAGATGCCGGGCGATTGGCGGGACTGAATGTGCTGGACGTGATCAACGAGCCGACCGCCGCGGCCATTGCCTATGGTTATCAACAGGGATTTTTGGATGAAGCCGCAGCTGCCCGCAAAATGGAACGTGTATTGGTCTACGATTTGGGCGGAGGCACATTCGACGTCACGTTGATGGAGATCGATGGCAAGAACTACAACACCGTGGCAACGGCGGGGGACGTCTACCTGGGCGGACTGGATTGGGACCGGCGTCTTGTGGATTTCATCGCCGAGAAGTACCAAGAAAAATATCGCGGCCTCGACCCCCGACAAAATCCCTCCGGCATGCAGAAGTTGCTGCGCGAGGCTGAAGATGCGAAACGAACATTAACAGCGCGCGATCAGGCGACGATTAGTTTCGAGCATGCTGGCGAAGGGATTCGGGTTACGATTACACGTGAGGAATTTGAAAGCTTAACGGCCGATTTAGTCGAACGCACGCTGTTCACCATGAGAAAGGTTCTCAAAGATGCCGGCGTCGGCTGGGAGGATGTCACGCGGTTGTTGCTCGTGGGAGGCTCGAGCCGCATGCCGATGATACGCCGAGCGGTGGAGCAAGCGTCCGGTCTCAACTCAGTGCATTCGGCGTCGGAAGACGAGGCGGTTGCTCAAGGCGCGGCGATCTATGCGGGGTTGTTATTGGCTGTTCGCGATGGCGAAGCGCCTTCGATGCAAATCAAAAATGTGAATTCACACAGCCTGGGGGTCTTGGCCCAAGACCCCGAAACCCGCCGCCCGAGAAACTCAGTAATAATCGCACAAAACACTGTGCTTCCCGTTACAAAGGGAAAGCGATTTCGTACCTCGAAACCGGCACAAAAGAATATTGCCGTCAAGGTGATCGAGGGGGGCGATTCGAGTGGAAATAACGCCACGCCTATTGGACAATGCCTGATTGACAATCTACCCGACGGACTCCCTGCTGGGACGACGGTCGAGGTGATCTTTCAGTATGCCGCCAACGGCCGACTGAAGGTGCGGGCGCGTGTGCCGTCGATCGATCGCGAAGTTGCGATGACCATCAAACGTGATTCCGGCCTGACCCAGGCCACGTTTCACCAGTGGCACGAAAGACTCTCCAACACTGCCGGGCCGCTCGGATTTCAAAACCAAACCAATAGCGGACCAAACGGGGAAACGTCATGAAACGATCCAAGCAGTTTAGCCTCGGGATTCGCTGCCTACTATTGGCAAGCGCTGTGGTAATGATTGCCACGGCCTCAGCTTATTCCCAAGACGAACCATCCGGCCGCCGGTACCCCTATTTTCGTTCCGGTTGGGGATGGCGACATTATTACGGCCCGGCCGATGCCATTTCGAATCGGATTCGCGCTCAGGCGGACTTAGTGCGCAGCATCGGTGAGAATGCCGTCTTACAGGCGGATGCGCGGAATCGGCGTGCCGATGCCTACCGCAAGGAAATTGCAAACTCCGTGGAGTATGCGCGTGCCTACTGGGATAAGAAAGAGATCTATCGCGCCGCTAAAATGCGAACCTATACGGCGCCTTTGGATGCCGCAGAAAAACGAAATGACAAAACGTGGCGCCGTTTGAAGGACTTTCCAGAACTCAACGACAATGAGATCAATAACGGCGTGGCGTTGAATTTCTTATTGCATCGTTTGTCGGGACCAATTCTAGCGGCACAGTACGGGCTGACCAATGCGGACCCGGGGCTTAGTTCGCAACTGAAGCTATCGCCGGAAACGCTTTCGAAACTGCGTGTGCGTGAGGATCTCTCTGGTGGCAAACAACGTGTGTTTCGGGTGAACTCGAAAGAATCACTCAACGTCGAAAAGTGGCCGCTTGCCTTGCAGGATGATCGTTTTCAAACGCAGCGCAAGGATTTTGAGAATGCTCGGGCTGCACTGGCTCTAACTTCACCCAACGACAAAAAAGCCATCAACGACCAAATGAAGGCGCTCTTGAAAGCCCATGATCGGCTGTTTACTAAGTTCATCGAATATTACACCCAGGAGCGGCGTACCGAATCAGGGGGACAGAACTTCTTCCGGTTCTTGGCCTCTCAACGTTTCTTGGAAAGTCTGGCCGGCGAAATGACGCGCTTGCAAGAATTAGGCAGTACGGTGGTACTCGAAGACTCCGCGCAATTCCAAGGCGACAACCTGCTTGCATTGGTCACGCATATGTCGCGACACGGGTTGGAATTCGCGCCGGCGCTCAATGGTGATGAATCAGCCTATCGCGAAACATTTTTTGTCATGCGTGACCTTTACCGAACTGTGGAGGACGACGATTCTCTCACGAAGTAATCGGATTGCGGCCGTATTGTGATTCGCAAAATCTATAACCGGCGGGCTGGTGCCGCCGACCAAACGTTTAAATCGAGTTAGAAACCTATGGCATTTCGTGTAGCGACCGAGGCGGGGGCAATCATCGAGATCGAAGGCACGTCGGCTGTGATCGGCCGCGACCGCTTTTGTGCAATCGCTTTTCCCGACGACGAACGACTGTGCGGGCAGCACGCCACGATTAAACGTGTCGCGGGACGTTGGATGATCGAAAGCCAAGGGGATCATCTGCTCACCGCCGGAAACGCGCCGTCGGCCAGGGTCCACTGGTTACAACCCGGCGACTCAATTGGCCTCACCGAAACGGGCCCCAAACTCGTATTTGAACCTGCTGAACCCGCAACCACCCCCTTGCCGCCTGCAGTTCCAGTCGCTGCTGCCGCCCCTGCAAATGACAAAGTCGAGCAAGCGGTCACGCCCGTTTCCTCCGGTGATGTGGGAGCTCCGCAGAATGCCGACGAAAGCCCTGCGTTCTCGCCGAAGCAACTCGCCGTTTGGGGCGTGGGAGGCTTGGCGGTGGTGCTCGTCGTCGCATTTACACTGCTCAGCAGGAATTCCGGTGGCGGTGATCAAAGAGTTGTGGTCACAGAAGCACCTGAAAACACACCTGAGGAACCGCAGTTGTCGGTTGTTGCTGAACATGGAAGCGAGCCAATTGACAAGAACGGGCCCGGCATATCGCCAACTCCTCTTCCTAAAAATCCGGCAGCACCATCGGCAACCCAGGCGTTGTATGCGATCGTGATTAAGTCGCCTGGGGGACAGATGAATCAACTGGGAACTGCGTTTGCGATTTCTCCGCATCGGCTCGCCACCACTGCCAGCGCGATTGAAGCCGCACGAAAACTCTGCACGCCCACATCGGGGATGACGGCACTTCTTATTTCACCAACGATCAAACGCGAGATCTTGATAGACTTTGACAAGACGAAAGTGCATCCCGAATTCGCAAACGCCATGACGCAGTTGGGGCAAATCATCCCCCAACTTGAGGCGTTAGACGAGAAGAAGGAACAAGCGGCTGACGAATCGGAACGCAATACCATTGATGAACAAATGCAGCCTCTGGAGGAAAAAGCATATCAAATCTCGGAAGAAGGCTTTTATTTCGACATTGGTGCGATCGAAGTCACCGACGAATTAGAGAATTATCTGAGTCTGATTGAGACTGCCGATCGCCCCAGCACCAGTTCGAAGATTGTGCTGCAGGGGTGTCCTGTCAAAACAGCAGACTTTATGTGGGACCCGGAGGAGCCGCCGATTCCTAGTCAAAGTGCAGGCCGTATTCTTATGCTGCTGCCCCAATCTCCTTCGGGAACTGTTGAGCAACTCGTGCTCAAGTGCGAAGGTGATTTTTCCGGATTCGAATGGTTCGGCAGTCCCGTGCTGGCCAAGGATGGAAAAGTGATAGGCGTGTATGTGCGCCGCACACCGCTCCCACCGGGTGCGACTGGAACGGATCAAGTAGAGGTCACGCACGACGCGGTTGGCATTGGGCTGTTGAACAACTTATAAATGGCGGCTATGCCGTGCATGTTGTTGCCCCAAGTCTTCCAAACGCGCCCCTTCAAGAGGATCTGGGGCAATTCGTGAGCCAATTCCACTCGCTGGGCGTTTGGAAATTGAGAACACGCCGTACTGTTGATTGCACGAGTTGTGATTCCGACTGGCGGTCGGTAATATCTCATCGGTTTCCCAAGCGCGGTTGATTCCGTGGATTGTGGATCAATCCCGATATCTTTGTACCTTGACTTGCCGTAATAAGCGTGGGTTGGGAATCCCGTAACCAGCGAATGTCTCAGCGCGGGGCATTTGTCATGACTTGTGATCGCTGAATTCATACAACAGTGGACGTGACATGGAAGAGATAATCAAAGGTTTCATTAACGATCTGCCGTGGGATACCACGCCGGCACTGGCGTGGACCGTACTGCTCGGCATGATTGCAGTGAATCTAGCGGTCCTGGCAAAGGGAGCTGATTGGCTGGTTGAAGAAGCGGTTGTACTTTCTGAACGATCCGGACTTTCTAAGGTCGTCATCGGCGCCACTGTGGTGAGTTTGGGCACGACGATGCCCGAAGTGGCGGTATCCGTATTCGCAGCTGTCAAAGGGGTGCCCGAACTGGCCCTGGGGAATGCGGTGGGGTCGGTGATTTGCGATACCGGCTTGATTCTTGGAATTTCCTGTCTGATCGCTCCATTACCACTGCACAAAAAGATCGTCAATCGCCAGGGCTGGGTGCAGTTGGGTTCCGGAATTTTATTAGTCGCTGTCAGTTGGCCATGGAACGCGCCTGGAACGGCTTTTACCGACGGGGGCCATATCGCACAAATCACGGGCTTTGCGTTTCTGGCAATCCTGGCATGGTATATTTGGCAATCGGTTCGCTGGGCGCGCGAAGAGAAGAATGGCACCTCGTTGGAAGACTTCGAAGGCGATGCCAAAGCCTCAACGGCTTGGGTTCTCTCGAAGTTAGCATTTGCTGTGTTTTTGGTTGTGGGGTCTTCCCACTTGCTGATTCCGTGTGTCGAAGAAGCGGCGATACGTATGAATATCCCCGCAGCTTTGATTTCAGCGACGCTTGTCGCCTTTGGTACGTCGCTACCAGAATTAGTCACCTGCGTGACCGCCGCCCGACACGGCCACGGCGACCTCGCGGTCGGAAATGTCATTGGTGCTGATATTTTAAACGTGCTGTTCGTGACCGGCGCTGCGGCAGCCGTTACTCCGCAGGGCCTTGAGGCATCGCCCCAATTCTTCCGTGTTCTTTTTCCAGCAATGCTCACCGTGCTGATCGTGTTTCGGGTGGGGATTTTGTTCTCGGGCAGTCACATGAAACGCGGCTTCGGCTTAGTGTTGCTCGGTGCATACCTGTTGGTGAACGCAGCGATCTTCTTATAGCTCGATGAGCTGATTCAGCCCTAAGTCGGCGGTTCGAGCTGCACGGCAATGGATTGCGCCGCCATGCTAACGGAAAATGCGTACTCCGTGCGGTACTGGGGATTGCCGCCGTTGAGACGATTTTTCCGATCCGATCTTGCTTTGCCTACTGTCCGTAGGTAATATGCGGTCAGTTGATTCGGGTTAACCGTTTCGAGGAGCCGCGGATGGCAAAAGCAAATTCTTCACCGCTGACCGATGCACAGCGCGAAATCATGGAAATCGTGTGGGAGCGCCGTGAGGTGACTGTCAGCGAAGTCCGCGATGCGCTCTCCGCGCGGCGACTGCTAGCCCGAAACACGGTGCAGACGATGATTGTCCGCCTGGAGGATAAGGGGTGGCTGAAACATCGCGAACAAGGGCGAACGTTCGTGTATTCCGCGAATCGGCCGCGCACGGTGTCGCTGGGGGCAAAAGTCGCCCAAATGGTCGACCGCTTGTTCGCCGGTTCCCCGGAAGAAATGGTCACCGCGCTGATCGAATACCGCGGTTTGACTGCAGACGAAGCAGAGCGCATTCGTGACATGATTGACGAGGCAGAATCTAGCAAACCATAACGATACAATCCGCGGGAGTGGAACCAATGAGCGCATCGATTTTCACAATTCCGAGTGACCAGCTACTGGTGTGGGCCGCGAACGTTCTGCTGCAGGTCACGCTAGTGACCGCAGTTGCCTTGGTCGTGATAACTTTCGTGCGTCACCGTCCGGCTGTGCGTTATTGGGTGCTCTGTGCGTCCTTGATGTTCATGTTGATGAGCCCAGTTATTGCTTGGGTAATGCAGTCGTCGGGCAGAAGTTTGATCTCAGTGTCGCTCGTCGCTGAACCGGTCGCGGCGCCGATGGCTGAAACGCCGCACGCACCAGCGGTGATGCCGACTTCTCCTGAAGTGGTCAAACCAACGCCTCGGTTGCCGAAGCACTTTGTGATCGTCCCGCCGCGTACATCAAAGGCGGTGGTAGACGTTCCCGCAGCAGACCCGGTCGTGCAGGCGGAGCCCCTAAGTCCTACTGTAGATGCTGCAGTGACAACGGAGGAGCCGAAAGTATCGCCCGTTGTTTCACAGCAGTCCACAAACTCCGCGCCGGTTCAATCACAAGCAGTTTCGGTGGTACCCGTCGCTCAGGAGACGATGACTTGGTATGGCCGCCTACTGCGCGTGTCGATGCAGGGTGTCTTCGCTGTGTGGGCTGCCGGTGCGTTGTTTTTCTTGACGCGGCTGGCTTGGGGTTGGGCCCGTTTGATTTCGATTCTCCGTTTGGCCGTTCCCAACACGGATGCGAAGTTAGCGACTGCGTTTGAACAGGTTGTGCAAAAATTGAGTTTGGAGCAGACGCCCGAGGTTGTGCGTTCGCGAGTGATTGTTGGACCGGTCGCCACGGGGTTTTTGCGGCCGCGGGTCGTCATTCCTGAAGGGATGGTCGAACGTGTCACGCCGGCGCAGTTGAGCGACATTTTGATCCATGAGTTGGCCCATATTGTGCGTCGTGATCAAGTGGTGGTGTTGTTTCAGCAAGTCGCTTCGTGCATTTTCTGGCTGCATCCATTTGCGATTGCGGTCAATCAACAACTGGCCCGCGCTCGTGAAGAAGTTTGCGATAATTACGTGCTGGCCACCACCGATGCGCACTCATACGGTCGCACTCTGTTGACCCTTGCGGAATTGATTCACGCTTCACGCCCGCTTCCAGGAACGGTCGGATTGTTTACGTCGCGCTGGAAGCTGGAACGTCGTGTGGCCGGCTTGCTTGACGAACGGCGAAGTCGCATGATTGGCCTAACAGCACGCGGAACGACGTTGGTCGTGATGTTGTCGATCGTGATGGCGATCGTAGCTGTTTGCGGCACGGTTACCTTGGCCGACGGCGCCGGTAATGCCTCGAAAACGGTCGCAAGGGAGTCCGACGATGAATCTACGAAAGCGACAATCGACTCGGCTGGTCCTGCAAAAGAGACAAAGGCAGTCGCGGAGAAATCCGGACGCTGGCAGCCGGGGGCAACCGGGACGACCTTGCCGGGCCTGATTCCCGCACCGGCCGAAATCCCTGGATTAGGCCGCTGGCAGGCGATGGTGGTGCCGGTCGGCGGTTATGTCGAGGCAGCCGTCCACAGTCCTGACGGGAAATCAATCGCATTCGGTGAGGGTACCTATGTCCGAATTCATGATGCCGAATCGTTAGATCTACAGCGGGTACTGGTTGGACACAGCAGCAACATACGTGCCATCGGTTGGTCCCCGGACGGAAAGTGGATTACGACAGGCGCCGATGACGCCACGGTGCGGATATGGAGTGAGGAAGGCGTACCTGGTCCCGTGCTAACGGATCATCTCGCCCCGGTTCGGAGTATCGCATGGCATCCGAACAGTCAATCCTTTGCGACTTCTGCGATGGATGGAACGATTCGTACCTGGGGGATTGACGGGACGCCGGGAATTGTCATTGAAGGACACGAAGCACCGATCAATACGATCGCCTGGAATCCAGAAGGGACGGTGTTGGCCGCGGGAGATGACAACCGCGTGGTTCGTCTCTGGAAAGCAGACGGTCAGCCGGGACCGGTCTTGGAAGGCCATCACGGCGGCATGACCCGCGTACGCTGGAGTCCCGATGGCAAGTGGTTAGCTTCTAGTAGTTCTGGTTTGATCCCGACCGAACCGGGACAACAAGCAATCGCCACCGTGCGACTCTGGAAAGCCGACGGAACCCCCGGGCCGACGCTACGCGGCCACAGCAAGTCGATTCGTGGACTCGCCTGGAGTCCGGACAGTACCCAGTTAATCACGGCAGCGGAAGACCGCCAAATCTTACTGTGGTCGGTAGAGGGGCATATGATCCGTCGGCTGGAACGAACGAATTTCAATTACGGCGATGTCTTTACACTAGATTGGAACCCGAAGACAAACCGCATTCTTGCCGGTGGCCGCTTTTCCGTGCGATTTTTCACAACCGACGGTCCTGCTGGTTCCCGAAAGTTAATTCGCCCCAATGGCGCGAAACTGATGGACTTGGATTGGCATCCCTCAAGCGACCAAATCGCAATTGCCGCCGAAGATTCCGCAGTGCATCTTTGGTCGGGGGGCTTTGAGAAAGAACTGACCATTGATGATTTCCAGAACTTTGTCGGTAGCGTCAAATGGAGCCCTGATGGGGAGACATTCGCGGCGAATGAGTTTCCCCAGCGGGTGAGTCTCTGGAACGCCGAAGGCGAATTGCTCAATGAACTGAGCGGAGGTCGCGGGATTCCCCGGGGGATGGCATGGTCGCCGGATAGCAAGCGTTTGGTCGTCACGCGGCGCGGGGGGACGATGGACATTTTCGATATGGAAGGAGATGTCAAGTCGTCCAACATGCATGCCCAGGGAACAACAGCAGCCGTGTTCAGTGCCGACGGCAAACAGTTGGCGACGAGCGGCCTTGATGCGAACGTGCGGGTCTCGCAGGTCGAAGATCCAACCGCCCCACCTAAAGAGTTGGTATTGATGCAGGCGTACGACGGAGATGTGGATAGCATCGATTGGAGTCCGGATGGCGAATGGATCGTATCGGGCCACAACACCAGTCTGCGGTTTTGGCGACCCGATGGAACGCCGGGGCCGGTCGTGCCGGGATTTGAAGCTTCGATCATGAGAGTGGATTGGAGTCCGGACAGTAATGTGGTCGCTACGGGCTGTTGGGATACCTCGGTACTACTTTGGAAATCCGATGGCACATTTCTCAAAGAATTCCCCAATCATGCGGCTCCCTGCACGGGGGTCTCGTATAGCTCCGATGGCACAAAGTTGGCGACGTGCGGTTGGGATGGGGTGGCCCGGATTGTAGATGTCAAGACAGGCGAGATTTTAGCAATGGCGATCTATGTCGCCGGTCTCGAACCTCCGGCCGAAGATTCATCAACGCCGCATCATGTCGGCATCGCCTTCAATCGGGCGGGGCAAGTCACCTCCGGCGATGCGGAAGTCCTTGAAGAACGAGTCGTGTACCTTGTCGAGCAACCCAATGGGGCATTCGATGTGTTGAAACCGTCGGAATTCCAGTCAAAGGCTGCCGGCGCCATCCTCGAATCCACGAAATGACGTCCTGCGGTCACAACCGTGGAAAGCGCTTTTTTACGGAGAGCATAATGAGCATTCGACATTTGCTTTGGATTATTGTCACCACCACCTCTATGTCTCTCACTGCAGCCCCACTTCGGGCTGACGAGGCCCCGTCAGACGATGTGGCACAGTTGGCGGCCACGATCGATCGTCACATTGCCGCTGCGTGGGAGACACAAGGGGTTGTTCCGGCTCCCCAGGCCGATGATGCCGAGTTTTTGCGCCGCACCTATTTGAATATCGCCGGCCGGATTCCGCCGGTTTCCGAAGTGCGCGAATTCTTGGCGGATACTGATCCGAATAAGCGTCGCCAATTGGTAGATCGATTGCTCGATCACCCGGGCTATGTTAACCACTTCGCGCACACATGGCGGATGTTGATGATTCCTGAAGCGGACGTGGACCAGCAAGCGCAGGTTTTGGCACCGAGTTTTGAGGGTTGGTTGCGCGACAAATTTATCGACAACACCGCCTACGACGAGATGGCACGCGAGCTGATTGCGTGCCGGATATCGGGCAATGAGCGTGAAGGAGCAGTTGCCTATTATCGGGCCAAGGAGGTTAAACCGGAAAGCGTGTCCTCCAGCATCAGCCGGTTGTTCTTGGGTGTGCAATTGGATTGTGCCCAATGCCACAATCATCCCTTCGCCAAATGGCAGCAGGAGGAGTTTTGGGGATTCACGGCTTTTTTTGCGGGGATCGAAGGGGACCGGTTTGGCAGCTTGAGTGACGATGCGACAAGCCGCGAAATCAGTCTCGATGGCAGTCAGACGCTGGTCCAAGCGCGGTTCATTGATGAGACGTCACCCGACTGGTCGGGTGAGGCACGAACGCGAGACGTGTTGGCCGATTGGATCACTAGCAAGGAGAATCCTTATTTCGCCCGAACAGGCGCCAATCGTATTTGGGCGCACTTTTTTGGAGTGGGCCTCGTCGACCCGCCCGATGGCTTTGATGAATCCAATCCTTCCACACATCCGGAATTGCTCGACGATCTGGCCCGCTCATTTGCAACGCACGATTTCGACTTCAAATTTTTGATCCGCGCAATCACCGCTAGCAAAACGTACCAACTCTCCAGCCGTCGCACGGACGACAGTCAGGACCAGCAGCGTTGGATTGGACGCATGCCGGTCAAAGGGATGAGCCCGCGACAACTTGCCGACTGTTTGATTCAGGCAACGGGGGGCTTTGAGACCTCCAATCCCCGCAATCAGTTGTTGGGGGGACGGCAGGTCGACACACAGATTCAGGCGCTGTTTGAGAACCAACGTGATTCCAACGTCGACCCACAATCGACCATTTTGCAAGCACTGGCACTGATGAATTGCCAATTTATCACGCAGCAAACTGAGTCGGCTTCCAGCAACACACTTTCCGCCATCTTGCAAAGTCCATTTCTCGATATGGACGGCAAGATCGAAACCCTGTATCTGACGACCTTGAGCCGCCAACCACGCGAAGCTGAACTGAGCCGGCTGCGGACCTATGTTGAGACCAAGGCGGAGGAACCCGCCCCACGGCTCTCTTTTGTTGAGGCCGCACGATCTCTCATTCAGCCTGCCGCAGCAAAAAATAATGCCAATAAGGAGAAGGCGTTGGCGGATATTTTTTGGGCACTGCTAAACAGTAGCGAGTTCATATTCAATCACTAATCCACGTGGTGTGGATGTCCATTTCTTACAATAGCCAATTCTCTGGAGTAAGCGCGATGACCAGACGGCAAAAACTACGGCCACAGCAGTCCGCTGCCAGGCATGTTTCGCGTCGAACGCTGTTACAAGCAACGCTCGGCTGCGCGGCGAGTGCAATCTCATCGAATTGGTTCCCGGCGTTCGCTGCCGAAACCGCTGACAAACCACGTCGCCCCGGGGCGTGCATCCTGTTGTGGATGTCAGGCGGCCCCAGCCAAATTGATACGTTCGACCCCAAGCCGGAACATAAAAACGGCGGCGGACGGTTGTCGATCGAGACTACGGTACCGGGCATCCAGATTAGCGAGAATCTACCGCAAGTCGCCAAATGGATGAAGCGGATGGCGATTGTCCGCTCGATGAGTACCAAAGAGGGAGACCACTCGCGGGGCACTTATGTGATGCGGACCGGGTACCGCCCGCAAGGTCCAATTCAGTACCCCGCGATTGGCGCGTTGTATTCCAAGGAGCTGACTAACAAAGACGCCGACTTGCCCGGCTACGTCAGCATTTCTCCCTTCCGTGGATTTAATGCGTCCGCCTATGGCCCGGGATTTTTGGGACCGCGGTATGCGCCCTTAGTCGTGGGCAACGGCGGCATAGTTCGCGTCAACGGTCAGCCGACCAGTTCCTTGAAGGTGGAGAACCTCAATTTACCGGGCACCGTTGATGTGGCGCGACATGACGATCGCCTGTCGATTCTCTCCGGCTTGGAGGACGATTTTTCCGGCAGTCGTCCGGGAAACGCTGTCGACGGGCATCGTACGGCCTACAAAAATGCGATTCGCATGATGCGTTCCGAGTCGATCGCTGCATTTGAGTTGGATAGTGAGCCGGATGCGTTGAAACAAAAATATGGGCTTACAGAATTCGGCATGGGGTGTCTGCTGGCCCGACGGTTGGTCGAAAGGGGGGTTCCCTTTATTGAGGTGTCGCTCAACAATGCTGCCGGAAACGGTGGGAGTTTCGGTTGGGATACACATCAAGAGAACCTGGGCCGCGTCGCTTCGTTGTGTCAGGTCCTCGACCCGGCCTGGGCGACGTTGATGGAGGATCTTGACCAGCGGGGACTGCTTGATTCGACGACCATTATTTGGATGGGGGAATTCGGCCGGACACCGCGTATAAACTCCAACGCGGGGCGGGACCATTTCCCCGCAGCGTGGTCGTCGGTCCTCGCCGGCGGCGGTGTCAAAGGGGGCAGCATTGTGGGACAAACCAGTCCCGATGGAATGAAGGTTGTCGATCGACCGGTGAACGCACAAGATTTTCTGGGGACGATCTGCGGCTGCTTGGGGATCGATTCGCAGGCCGAAAATATCTCTAACGTCGGCCGCCCCATCTCAGTCGTCGATCCGGAAGCCAAACCAATTCAGGAGGTGATCGCATGACGGGACCAAAACGATTTCGAGAAGATCAACCGTGCAAGAGTGTCGATCGTCTGTTCCGCGCACTGCTCTGTTTGGCCGTGGTCATGATTTTTCCTGCGACGCACGTTTTCGCCGAGGAGACGGGTGCCAGCAGTCCTGATCACGAAACATTGGACCTGATTTATCTGGCGCCCCGCGCTCCGATCTTTGTGCGTTTCCGTGTCCGCAGCGAAGGCAAGGGCTTTTTCACACAGCGTCAAGCCTATTCGGACAAACTCTTTGACGAACTCGACGAATCCGGTGACGGCGTTCTGAAAGAGGCAGAACTTGAGAAGATTCCCCCCGTCGGTCATTTGGTGCCCGTTGGTGGTCAAAACACAACAGGAGCGGGCAATCTCGGCACCGCGGATACGAACGCCGACGGGCGAGTCACGCGCGAGGAGTTCAATGCTTACATCCTTGCCGCTTCCGGCTCGCCGTTTCAGATGAACACCGAGGTCCAAGCCTTGTCGCCCGGCCAATCGATTCGGTTGTTTGATCGATTGGATCGCGATCATGACAATCGACTCAGCGATGACGAATTGACACAAGCTGCCCGCCGGTTGCGTTTGATGGATTTCAATCTGGATGAACAGATCACGGCCGAAGAGATTCCCCTGCCCACCGTGTTCGGTGTCGCGCAGCAGAATGCCGATACGCCCGAGGGACAGGCGGCCGCTTCCCTCTCGTTATTGAAACCGATCCATCGCAATCATGTCGATGACGCGCTCATCCGTCGGCTAGTACAACTCTATGATAAACTCAGTCGCGGGCCGACCGCGCGCCGCTTCGTCAAGGATGGGAAACTCAGCGCCAAGGAATTGGGACTGGCTGCGGAAGTCGTCTCCCCCTTAGATCACAATCAAGATAAGCTCCTCGATCAACAGGAACTCCGCGATTTTCTGGCGAATCCGCAACCAATCGTCGAAATTCAAATAGAGTTCGACGACGAATCCACTGCACCTGCGATCAAGATGGTGGTCAATGCAGAATCACCACCAACGGCGCCGCTGCAATTTGTCACGCATGAGAACGGCGACGTATTGGTACGGTTAACCAACGTCGAATTTAAGCTGGTTGCTTCGCCGAAACGACCAGCGGTGCGCGCAAAGCAGTATCGCGCATTCGTTCAATCCGATGGTGACAAGAACGAATACCTCGATGAAAACGAGTTTGGCTCGGCGATCCGTCGGTTTGGCACGAATCAATTCCAACTCGTCGATACTGATGGGGACGGCATGATCGTCAAAGAGGAATATACATCGTTCGTAACACAGCAATCGGAACTTCAGAAGCACGTATTGAATCTCAATCTAGCTAGCAAGAGTGAGTCGCTGTTTGGTGTTGTTGATACAACCGCTGACAGCCAATTGGACGCTAAGGAATTAGCGGAACTCAAATCGAAAATTCTAGCGTTGGATCGCAACGGAGATGGCAACATCGACCGGGACGAACTGGCCGGCGGAATGGAGATGATTCTGGCGCGCGGCGATGCTAGCATCCCGCCCATGCAAACGTACGCCAGTTTGACGGCGGCCAATGCAAGCTGGTCTACGGGAAGGCAACGCGCCACTGGCAACGGGTGGTTTGCCAAGATGGACCGCAACCGTGATCGCAAGCTCACCAAGCGAGAATTTCTTGGCCCGCTGGACGTCTTTCAGGAGTTGGATCTGGATGGGAATGGTTGGCTCGACGCGAAGGAGGCTAAGCAATAAATGACCGCACTTGTGGTCCCTTTTATTTCGAGGTTATGTCCTGGTCACAGCGTGCATTGAGAGAAAACTGACGAAGGAGACGTCGCCAAATCGCAGCGGCGACGTTGTCGGTATGATGGAATTCATGCTGGTCGGCTGTTACTCTACGCGTAGCGGAGCCGATTTGCGCGGGGCGATCGGTTCGAGTGGCCTTTTGCACGCCAAGACTCCTCGGGTCTGACCTCGACATATTCCCTCGAAATTGTATCGATGCCTGAAATTATCCTGGCGACACTCAATGCACGCTATTGGCATGCCGCCTTCGGACTGCGTTACCTGTTGGCCAACATGGGGCCGCTCCAAAACAAGACAGAAATCCTGGAGTTCGGCATCAACGATGACAGTATCGAGATGCTGTCCCGGATTCTGGCAGACAAACCGCGGATTGTGGGGTTGGGCGTTTATATCTGGAATGTCGAACCGTTGACCCGGTTGGTGGCCGAACTCAAACGTGTGCGGCCTGAGACAATCGTCGTGCTAGGTGGGCCGGAGGTCAGCTATGAAGCCGAGGGGCAGGCAATCGTCGAGTTGGCGGATCATGTAATCAGCGGCGAAGCGGACTTGGCTTTCCCCAAGCTATGTACTGAACTGCTGAGCGGCACAGGCCAGCAGGAGAAGTTCATTGCTCCTGCGGTGCCGCCGCTGGACCAAATCAAGCTGCCCTACGATCTTTATACCGATGAAGATATCGCTCAGCGTGTGATCTATGTCGAGGCATCGCGCGGTTGCCCGTTCACCTGTGAATTTTGTCTGTCCGCCCTCGAGATCCCAGTGCGGACGTTTGCGGTCGAAGATTTTCTCGCCGCAATGCAGCAATTGCTGGATCGCGGCGTCCGGCAGTTTAAATTTGTGGATCGCACGTTCAATTTGAATTTGCGTTTCAGCCAAGCCATTTTACAGTTTTTCCTCGACCAGTATGATCCGGCGATGTTTCTGCATTTCGAAATGATTCCGGACCGGTTGCCGGATTCCTTGCGGGAATTGATTCAACAGTTTCCGCCCGGGGCTTTGCAGTTCGAGATCGGGGTGCAAACCTTTAATGACGATGTGGGCGAGTTGATCAGCCGGCGGCAGAACAACGATAAATTGGTGAAGAACTTTCATTTTCTGCGCGAGGAGACGGGAGTCCATGTCCACGCGGATCTGATTGTAGGACTGCCGGGCGAAAGCGTGGAAAGTTTCGCCGCTGGATTCGACCGGTTGGTCGCACTCGATCCACAGGAAATTCAAGTCGGATTACTCAAGCGTCTACGCGGAACTCCAATCGTGCGGCACGACGAACCTTACGAAATGGTCTATAGCCCGCACGCGCCGTATGAAATCCTGTCGACTGGCCTCATCGATTTTGAAGAAATTCATCAATTGCGGCGTTTTTCGCGGTATTGGGATTTGGTCTCCAACAGCGGCAACTTTGTGCAAACGCGCAAGTTGCTGTGGAGTGATGGGCAATCGCCTTATCAAGTGTTCCGCCAATTGTCCGAATGGCTGTTTGCCACGGAAAATCGAGCACACGGGATTTCCCTGCAGAGACTGGCCGAGTTGATGTTCCAGTTTTTGACCGCAGAGCTGGGGCATCCGGAGGATATCGTCGCCGAGAAGATCTGGGCGGACTACACGCGCGGCGGCCGGAGTGATCGGCCGGCATTTCTACGCCGATTTGACCTACCGTCCGTCGGCAAAAAACGCGGACGATCCTCGGCGCTCCCATCACGGCAATCACGGCATGTGCAGGTATAAGGCTCTGGGCGAGTTGTGTTCCCTGACAGGATCGCTTCACAACAGTGACTTATTCTTGTCCACGTCAGCCGAGCTATCCCGATTCAATAAGGAAGGCCGATATTTACCGTCCAAGTGCGGCGCAATGTCGTAAATGCCTCAAGCGAACAGCCAGTTTCGCACATAATGACACTAGAAGTAGTGTTACCCGGAGAGGAAAAAGGTCGCCGGTTCGTAGGATATCACGAATATCCGCATAGCCCAGTGCCGACCTCCGTGTGAGTTCGAGCCCTTGGCTAAGCGGTGCGGTCGCTGTGAGGAAGCTTGGTAATCCACCGGACAAATCCTTTGAGTAATCCAGTGCGTCGTCAATGAGTTGGCACTGCATCACGATTCGCCACAGGATATTGAGATCTGCATCACGGGCCGTCGCACGAATTGCTTCATCAAGGCACTGATTGCCATTGACGGTCGCAGCCACCATGCCCAGCGAAAGCCGCGCGACTGCTTCACGGTAACACCTGATCTCGTGAAAACGCGAATCGTCCCCTCCAGGCAAAGGACGTCGATGCTCCAAATCCTTGAGCCTTTGCAGATATTCGGCTATGAGCGAATCCATTCCCGCTTCCTGAAGTATTCGTCGCGTTTCCAGATACTCGCTTGTGCAGCAGTATTTGTTGTCGAAAGCTGCATTGGCACAGGCTCCCAAATCGAGTAATGCAGCTACTATTCGGGCCTTACGTTTAGTCAGCAATTTCGTGTTGCGAAGCTGATAGAGCATATCAAATGCGACAATACACAAGACTCTCAGCGGTGTCCCTGGTCTGGAAGAGAATAACAGCGGCAATCCGTGCAGCAGGCAATTAGCGGCGATTAGAGTTGACCAAGCTCCGGCGCAGAATATATGCAATCTTTGGGAAATAGCGCGATGTATCAGCAGTCGGTTTCGCTGAAGTGTGGAGTTCACACGTGGCACAAGATCACCTCCCGTGGACAGCACCAACGGATCGGAACCAGATCGCTCACGCCACGACTCACCACCAGTCGTGCCGCTCCGTATTGATGGCTTAAGAAACAGTACGGATAGAAAACCGCTCCCGGGAACAGACGGTTTTGATATTCAAACGCCACCACTTGGCAGCCATGGAGATGACCTGCGAGAACCAAGTCATAGCGATTTTGGCGTGCCTTTTTCCAAATGCGCGGATTATGCGCACACAGTACGCGTACATCACCTTCAGGGATCGACGTGACGTCGGGACCGGCAAAGGCAATCACCCGCGCCCCATGCGTGACATGGACCACAGAGGAGTGAATCCATTCCCCGCCGCCAGCCACAACCGTATCCCGGACTCGGTGCATGCCAACATGCCGGTCGTGATTTCCACCGACGGCAAACACCGGTGCAATCTCGCAGAGGGAACCGACCAATTCGTTAAGCTTGCCTAATTCTGTTCGCGCATCGACCAAATCTCCACCCAATAACAGAGCGTCGATTTGTGTAGTGCGCGCGGATTCAATGACCTGTCTGCAAAGTACCTCGGAACGTCTCGGCCGCAGATGGATATCACTCACATACATCAGTCGGCACGCATCATGACGTACCGATAATCGCTCCTCGCGGACGTGAAGAGGACCGTGATTTCCAATTGTCAGTCGTCCTACAAACACTTTGTGCTCCCCCGTTGTGAGTCTCGACTGAGCGACGTTCCCCACTCGATTTCGCCTTTCGGGAAGCCGGTCGTCATGGTGATCCCAGATGGCTTTGCGGCAGCAAGTTCAATTGCCGGGCGAGAAACCTGTAACTTCTCTCATATGATAATACACATTTGCAGATACTTTGCAATGCAAAGTGTGCGGTGTGTCCGAATCGTGGGCAACCGGAGTGGCTGTGCAGGGCGAGAGCGCAATCTCGTGGATTGGCCGACTCAATCCCTTACCGGAACGTTTAATGGTTGCTCAGACTACCCGTCGCCGCAAGTCCGCGCACAATTATCATGGTCGTGGTTATTCGTAGCGAGGCGGAGCAAACTTTCTCGCAACCGCAGAGGCGATGCGTGAAATGCTCGATGACACGGGTTTCCGCAAAGTCTCCTGGACAGACAAGACGGAGGTGAGTTTGGCTTGAATCACAGAATTACTACCGAAACTTGCAGACGCCCCGTCACTCGGACCGCCGGTGGTCACGGGAGCACAGTTTGGGGAATAGGCCGAAAACCTGTGGAGAAATCTGCATCGGGGCTGCCTGCAGGTCGTTCAAGCGATCTACGAACGTGCTGCTCAATAGGGGCCGTGATTCACTTCGAAGCTTTTAAGAAGGTAATCAGGTCGACCAGTTGTTGCGGTGTGAGTTGTTTGTCGAGACCATCGGGCATGATGGAGACCGTTCCCTCAACGCGTTCGTCGACATCATCAATGGGAATGTGTAGAGCTTTCTCCGCATCCACCTGCAACACCAACTCAGTCGAGGATTCGTCGATAATAATCCCGCTGTGGACTTTGCCGTCGACTGTAGCAATCGCCGTCGGCTCGAAGCTACGCACGAAACTGGCGCTGGGGAACAGGACCGACTCCAGTAAATCCCGCTCGCTGCGGATGCCGCCGATTCGTGTCAGGTCAGGTCCCACGCGGCCGCCGAGATATCCCATCGCATGGCAGGCGATGCAAGAGACTTTGGAACTGTGGAACACCTTTTGGCCGCGACGGATGTCGCCTTGGTCGAGCTTGCCCAGGATCGACTCTAGCTTTTGGTATTTTTGTTGGTTCTCACGTTCGATTCGTGCGAGCAAGGGGAGCGAACTGGTGAGGACATCCCCGCCAAACACAGCGAACTGCTTGCGGAGTTCATCGGGAGACAACGAAGAGACCGACGCGGAGTTTGCGAGGGCATTGACCAATTTTGTCCCAACCTGCGCGTCGCCGGATTTCGTGAACAGTTCCATGAGCCGTTTGAGCTCCATGGGGCCGGTCGTCTCAGTTGCGTCGGCAACGACTTGCAACTGCGCGCTGCTGAGCGGCGTGCTGAGCAGAATGTCCGTCGCGAGTGACCGCAGCGAGATCCCGTTTTCAATGTCTAAATTCTCGCAGAGGAATGCCAACAGATCGCGATTCAATTTCCGGTCCGTTGCCGGGAGAGCGACCAGCGCCTGGAGGCGAATTTGTGCGGGGAGCGTGGCATCACTCACAATACTTCGCAATTGGGTCGCCGTTGTGGCGGATGGTTTGCCATTGGAGAGCGTGCTGACCGCTTTGACGGTTTTTTCCAGCAACGCCGCGTCGGTTGCGGACAGATGTTTCTGTAGCGGCGCGGACCAAGCAGCCGGCATTGTTTTCAGGCCGCTGAAAATCATTGCATTCAACACTGCCGCCTGAACTTCGGTCTTGATGGATTGATCCGTCAATGCGGTCGCCATCACCGCTTGCACCCCGGGATCTTTGACGAAACGTTCCAAACGCCCTGAGAACGCTGTGAGTTCTTCGGGATCTGTTTGTGGGCGATGCACCGCCTTTTCAAACACTGCCGCCATTTCGCCCGCCCATTCCGGATGACTTTCCGCAATCCACCACGCTGTTTCTCGCAGCGGTTCCTCTGGCGAATCCAACAACCCGACAACATCGGCCGCCTGTAGTTCACCGTTGGGCATCTGGTCGAGGGCAATCAAAGCCGCGCGGTGCACCAAGGGATTGGCATGCGCCAATGCCCGTCGAGTCTGCGCCGGGTCACCAATTTCGATCGCTGCATAAATCAGTGAATGCTCTAATGCTCGATCTTGTAAAGTTGTTTCGTCTACCGCGGCGAGTAGCTTGTCGACCGTTTCGACCGAACCAATACGGCCCAGCGCTTCGGCGGCGGCGCGGCGATTGTTGGGTGAAGAATTGCCGAGCATCGCAACCAGCGATTGTTCTGCCTCGGCATCGCGCCGTAGGCTGATTGAATGTAGCGCCGCTTGGCGCACGGTTTCATCGCTATCCGACAGTGCAGCACGGACAGCGGCGCGTGCCGTAGGCGCATCAATGCGTGTGAGTGTCCAAACAATGTTGAGTCGCTGTTGTGGATTATGCGATGTTTTTAACAGGTCGCTTAACAGCGTGACTACTTCGTCGCCTTGCTTTCCCAACTGCTTTATCGCCCGCTGCGCAACCGTTGGTCGCGGATCGCCCAAAAGGGCCGCCAACTGCGGGTTGGTGATCTCTTTCCAGTCGATCGCCAGTCCTCGCGGGTCGCTGATTTCGTGAGCTCCGGTGCGGCGAATGCGATAGACGGCGCCTAAAATGTCGGGCTTGTGCAATTGCGATGTCGGACAGCAGAGCTTGTACCAACCGCCCGTGTCGATCACCAACAGGCTACCGTCGGCATCTTCGATGATATCTGTGGGGTGAAAATCCAAGTTGTCGCTGACCAAAAAATCTTCGTCTTGCGTTTCAAATGAGGCTCCGTGGGGAACGAGCACTTGGTGGGTGATTTTGTGCATATTGAACAAGCAGGTCATGATGCTGTCACGATATCCTTCGCCCAACTGATCGGATTTCAAACGCACCAACCCGCAGGGGGCAGCGGCGCCGAGATGTGTGAGGACCGGCATGAGCGCGCCGGTTCGCGGATGGCTATCGAGAACGCTGTGCTCTTTTCCATAGACTCCGCCGTAAATGGCATGAATCAACCCATCGCGCAAACCGCCAGCTGGGTGTTGAAAAAACGTGGTGGAGAAAATCCGCTCGCCGCCGGGCGTGAAGACGACTTCCACCGGATTGTCCATCCCGCCGGTCATCACCGATTCCACCGGACCGCCGTCGGGGTGTCGGCGAAAGATATGGGATGCCTTGGTGACCAAATCGGGCCGCTCTGGTTGCGGATGAGTTTGCTCGGCGAAAGCTCCTTTACACCAGTAGATCCAACCGTCCAGTCCGAGGTAAGGGCCATGCAGGTCATTGGCGCAGCCGGTCAGCGTCTTCGCATCGAACCAGACTTCGCGTTTGTCGGCGAAACCATCGTCGTTGGTGTCGGTTAGTTTCCAGATTTCAGGCGGGGCCGCCACATAAACCGATCCCTCGTGCCACAGCACCCCTTCGGGAAACATCATCTTGTCGGCGAAAACAGTGCTCTTGTCGAAATGGCCATCGCCATCGATATCATCCAGACGAAGCAGACGATGCGGACGCTTCTCCAACTGCACTTGGATTTTCTCGTTTGATCCGCTCGAATCAGAGACATAAAACCGGCCTTGTTCGTCAAAATCCCCGCTGATCGGGCGATCCACAACGGGTGGCCCGGCGACCTGTTCGATCGTAAACCCTGCAGGCAATGTAAACGTATGCCCGTTGAGTTTGAATTCATCCGCCCGCGTCCATGCGCTGGGCGTCGCTATGATAATGAGGAGCAAGGCCCCAAACGGCGTGCTAGACGCAGAGAGAGAATTCGCGAACATCTGTTTCGCAAAACGGACAGGATTGTGCATTGTCTATACGCCCTTGAGGGGTCATGTCCCGGTTGTGAATTCGTTCCATCGGGACGGAACCTTTGCAGCCGTTCGATTTTAGACCAATGGCTAGTCACCTACCAGAGCGCCGGTCGGGGACAGTCTACGAATCGTGAGCGCGGAATTTCCGTGGTCAGAGGTCTGGGAGAAAATACCGTTAGTGATGGAGTCGGTAATTCGCTGTTGCCAAGCAGTGATTACGGTCACTCATAGGCTTTTTTCCAGAGATATGGAGTGGAACGCCGGACTCCCGTCACCGAATCATCCAACAATTCAGCGCAGCTTACTCTTCCTTGGAACGGACTTCGTAGTTACCGCGACTCTCGTCGTAATCGAGTTCAATCAGCCCCTTAGCAGCGATGCCTTGCAGTAACTGGGAGAAACTTGAGTAGCCGTAATAACCTTCGTTGAATCCCGGATACACGCGGCGCAGGGCTTGTTTGAGTGCGGATCCCCAGACGATGTCGTAGTCCTGTTCCACAGAATGCAAGACTTCCAGGAGTTGGTCGGCGACTTCCTGCTTCTTGTCAGGTTTTGCCTTATCTTTTTTGGGTGCGCGACGACTTTTCGTGGCTGCGCGGATCAAGTCGTCATAGTAGATGAATTCGTCGCAGTTGGCGATTAGCAGATCAGAGGTGGAACTTTTGACCCCGCAGCCGATCACGCGCTTATTGTTTTCTTTCAGCTTGGAAACCAAGGGGGAGAAATCGCTGTCGCCTGAAATCAAAGCGAAGGCGTCGATGTGCTGCTTTGAATAGCACAGATCGAGCGCATCGACGACCATATGAATGTCCGCACTGTTTTTGCCGCTCATTTTGGTTTGCGGAATATCGATCAGTTCAATGCCCTGCGCGTGAAACTTCCGCACATCATCGGCATAATTTCGCCAATCGCAGTAAGCGCGTTTGAAGACAATGCGTCCTTTCTCCAGCAACCGCTTGAGGATCAGCCGCATCTCAAAGTTGCCCGCCTTCATATCACGCACGCCGATGGCCAAGTTTTCAAAATCGACAAATACCGCAATCAAGGGTTCAGCTGACATCTATAATTTGATCCGTATGGGAAAGAGTGTGGCGATCTAGTCGATTCACTTCCATGTTACGCAGTGAGAGCGAATTCAAGCCCTACATTCTCTCGTGCGTGGTGAGAATGTGCAAGTTCCTCGGTAATCATAGCGTGATTCGAGCCATTTGGCTCTTTCCATTTAGAAACATTGCGGCTGCCAGCCACTGCAACACAAACAGCGCACATGTGCGAACGATTCGTTGGTCGGTCAGATTGTCATTTCATCGCTGAGCGACAGTCTGGCAACCACATTGGCGGGGGGCAGCATCTACTTGGAAGGAACACCGCGACTCGTTCAATCGGCCAAGTCTGACAATTCATACCGGTCGACTTGTGTGCCTTGCGCGTGCCAGATTTGACTGGGGTGCCCAGGGATGAAATCGAAACCTTCGAGATGCGAAAGTGACTCTACGATAGGCCATACGCGAGTTGGCCTCAGAGTGTCGTCAGTGAGACGTTCCGGTAAGTCAAATTCAAAAAGCCCGTCCATGTCTCCAAATGTATGAATCGTGTATAGCTTTTTTCCAACTACGCGAATTCCTTGCGAGAAATGCATTGGCTTAGGATACCGTAAGGTCCCGTCTCGAATCAGCCGCTCGCCTTCGATTTTGTAGCGATGGATGCCAAGATCGCTGAGGTCGCCGACCCACAAATGTTGTCCGTCAAAGCAGACCGGGTCAATCCACGTCACGTCTTGCGAAATGTCCCACGTCTTGACGACTTTCAGGTCACTGTCGCGAATCTTTGCGATAATTGACCGATCGAGTTTTGGGTCGTGTTTTCCGTTTTCCGGTCCATGCAACAGTCCGGCCCAAATAAATCCGTCGTGGTAATCGATGGCGCCGATGTGATTAACACCGTCGATGCGGATCATCTTTTCTTCCAGCAGTTTCCAATGAGTGTTGTAACGAAAGATCGAACTTGATGTAGAGGTGAAGTAGTGTTTCTTGGCCAGCGCTAGCCCCTGAGTCGCGGCGCCGCCATTGAATGTGTGTTTTTCCACCAGTCTCGATTCGGCCTTGCGCACGTCGTTTGCCGCCTTGTTGTTTGGCGTCTGCACGCCCTTTTGAGCGATGCGGATGATACCAGCATCTGCTTTGTTGATGGAGGAGACTCTCCCATCCGGCAGATTTTCGATTGCAAAGCATGTGGTTGAATCGGGAATGTTCGTCGGTTCATTCGCCTGCACGACAGCCGATAGCTGAATGAGAGCGGTTGCAAAAGTGGCTAGGTAGAGCTGGGACATTGCGGGTCTCGTCAACTTTTTTGAGAAAGGAATGTAGAAGACCGTCATTCGAAGGCAGCGGTTTGGGGTGACGGGCGGAGCAGATCTGGCTAACAGCTGTCGCCCCCCAGCATGATACGGGTAGGGGACGAATGAATGCCAATCAAGTGCCGTGACCTGAAGTCCTGCAGCCCCAGACCAATTTCACGTTGACGCATTTGGCCGAATGAGATAAAGAACCTCGCTACGCCACTCTGGGACCAGGAAAATAGGTGTTTCTGCTTTGTAACGAGCGAAATATCGAAACGTTTTGTGCGAAATTGCAGACTTTCGCCCGCGAAACCCCCAGATGTAATGTTATTGGATTTGAGCTTCACACGCGGCGGGAAATTTGTTTTTTCGAGGGAGCAATGATTATCGGCAGCGCTGATCGCCCAAGCAGCTCTTGGATTCGCTCGTCGAATGCCATGATTCTGGTCGCCATTGTTACGATTTTTGTTGTCCGTCTGGCGACGTTGGGCACGCTTGCCGTCACCGATAACACCGAAGCGCGTCATGCCGAAATTGGTTGGCATATGTACCGCACGGGCAATTGGGTGACACCCACGTTTTATCTCCGCGGGCAACTCAAACCTTTCTCAGGCAAACCCCCGCTTTCGTTCTGGATGACTGCCGCGGCGTATCAGGTTTTCGGAGTCTCGGAATGGGCGGCGCGTCTTCCCAGTTGGCTGCTGGGGGGAGCGATTGTCTTGATGACGGTCTTGTTCGGCCGCCGGTTTTGGAGTGCCCAGGTGGGACTGCTGGCGGGATTGGTACTGGCTTCATCTGGTTTATTCTTTGTGCTCAGTGGAGCGTGTATTCTCGATATGGCGCTCGCTGCCACGGTTTGCTTGGCCATGATCTCGTTTGCGTTCTTTGTGGCTGACGACGCCAATTCGCTTGGGTGGGGGCGGACGTTCTTTTTCGCCTTGGGACTGGGATGTTTGGCCAAAGGGCCGGTGTCTGTTGTGCTCGTGGGGATAGCCCTCATGGGCTGGTTGGCTTTAACACGCCAGTGGAAGGTACTGAAGCGTTTGCCATGGGGTTCCGGGACAGCGATTGCAATTGCCGTAGCTGCTCCTTGGTACGCGTTGGCGGAGCAGGCGAATCCGGGGTTTCTGCGCTACTTTTTGATCAACGAACACATTTTACGGTACCTGAAACACGACTACGGTGATCGCTATGGCGGTGGACATACACAGCCTTATGGCGCGAGTTGGGTGATGCTGGTCATCGCGTTTCTGCCATGGACACCATTGTTGGTTCGCTTTGCCATTGAATCGTGGCGCGGTCGCCGAAATGCTGCGGCGCAGCCGCGCGATCTGTGGTTGATGTACGCGATTGTTTGGGGAGTGACACCGGCTGTCTTTTTCACCCTGTGCCGACAAATCCTGGTTACCTATGTGGTGCCCGGATTTGCGGGTCTGGCGTTGGCTGTGGCGGTTGTTCTCGTACGTTGGCTACAGTCGGCCGAGAAAGCCGCTTTGCTCAAATTGCTGCGTGTAAGTACCGTCGGCAGCACGTTCCTTTTACTGGTCGCATTTATCGGCCAACTGATTTATCCCGTTTCGCCTGTGGAATTCCTCGGATTTCTGGCAGCGGCCAGCTTGTGCTTTGCAGCCGCTTGGTTTGGCCACCAGCAGAATGATGGGATGATCCTGTCGTCAGCCGTGGGTATGGGGATTCCGCTCTTTATGACAATGGCTTTGTCGTCCGGGAGCACGTTGATTAACGATGCTTATTCCACAAAAACGATCGTCGCGCGGGTTGCCGGACTGACGGAGGCGCGCGGGTGGCCGATTGTGTTGCCCATGGGTGATGAAAATTCCGCAAACTTCTACGTCGAGGCTTGTCATGACGGGCAGATCGTGCGGCATACGGATCGCGGTGCCTCTTGCGTTTTGGAGAGAGTCGAGCAATCGCCGCAGGAAATCTTGGTGTTCAAGCGAAAGCATTGGCGGTCATTAAATCCGGAGGTTCGTCACGGGCTTTATCCGGTGACCGAGACCGGGCATTGGGTAGCGTTCAGCACTCAAAACCCTTCGTCGCCGGCTCCTTCGGTAGCCTACAATGATGACGAGCAGGCCCGCCAGTAGCGGTACGGCGTGAATGCATTCTCTGTGATGTGGTGTTCTTTGAGCTGTGTCTCTCCCCAAGGGGCAGGGGCGGTTGCTGCCGAGTTGCGATGAAAGCTTTGGCTTGCCTGGGTCGTGGACATCTTCTCATTTTCCCACACGAAACACCTTGATGCGGCTCAGTAGGGGACTCGCCCTCCCGGGGACGCTGTTGCGCGAGCGCAAGGCGATGTTGGGAGGCCGCGCTCTTCGGTTTGTGAGCGAAGTGACAATGGCAGGATAAAAGCGTAGAATGGCAGGACTATGACAACCAATCCACCAAGCCGTAATCGTGTTCGTCAACTTCGCACTGCCGCTGGATTGACGCAGGCGGAGCTGGGGCAGCTTGCGGGGATTTCCCGCACGGCAGTGACCGCTATTGAGGGTGAGCGGCTTGTTCCGTCCGTCTCAGCGGCATTGGCATTGGCGTTGGCGTTGGAAACGACTGTAGAAGTATTGTTCGGGCCGACGGATGCTTCGGAACAATCTCCCGCTTGGGCCTGGGAGCCACAGACGACAAAGCAGCCTTATTGGCAAGCGGAAGTTGGGGGACGGCATTGGTTGTACCCGGCCGAGACGGCCCCGATGTATACGCTGCTGCCCGATGGTAGCGGGGCTTCCCAATTGTCGACGACAGCCGGCTCACAACGGCTTCTCAACAAAACCCTTGTGATCGCCTGCTGCGATCCGGCTGCGGGATTGCTGGCGAGCGAATTTGCACAAGCAACCGGCCAGCGTATGTTGATATTGTCTCACTCCAGCCGTGAAGCCCTCAAATTGTTGCGAGAGGGCAAAGTGCATCTTGCCGGGTTACATCTTTCCTCAGCGGACGAGACGGAAGGTAACGCCCAAGTGGTGCGGGAGGTGCTGGGAAGCGATTATCAATTGTTGCGCATCGCTCGCTGGCAAGAGGGAATCGCTGTGGCGTCTAGTTCCCGTATTAAGTCCGTACGCGGGGCTTTGCGCTCAAAGCTGAGATGGGTCGGCCGCGAGCCGGGATCTGGTGCCCGGCAATGTCTGGACCGTTTGCTGGGCAATCGCAGCAGCCCTCGACGCGTCGCGCACAATCATCGTGGCGTGGCAGACGCCGTGAATTCCGGTTGGGCCGATGCCGGAGTTTGCGTGGAACTGACCAGCTCCGAGGCGGGTTTGGTTTTTCTACCCGTGCAAATCGAAGCCTACGACCTATGCATTCCCAATGCGTTCCTGGATGACCCGCGCATCCAAGCCTTGCTCAAGGTTGTCCGGTCGACAAATTATCGCCGTTTATTGGACTCTTTGCCGGGCTATGAAGCGAGCACGACAGGCGAGTTGAGCGCGTGCTAATTCGTCTGCTTCTCAGCTCGATTTCTCGAACAACACTCAATGTAACGACGAAATCGCCCCGGCCATCCAGCAGCTGTTCAAAATTAATCTGTTGATTTCAGCAGCTTCCTCAATGCGTCGTCGCTGGCTTGAAAGTAGTTCAAGACTTGTTCGCGTTGTGGAAATTCACGGCTACGCTGAAACGCGATGCGTTCTTCGACCTTATCCAACAACCATAAAATGCTCGCTTCGTTCCTGACGGGGCGCTGGCCTAGGCTGACATAAACGGGATTCGTGTGAGCTTCAGAGTCATCCCGGCTGCTGGCGCTCTTGGAGAAGGCGCGCACCGCCACCCACGTTGAATCCTGGACCTTCAGCGTGTCGGTCCAGTCCACCGGATCAGTGCGTTGTGCTTCCTCCAACTGCTTTCGTGAAATGATTTCTCCTCCCACGATTATTTGAATTTCATCGACAGGGCTCAGTAGGCTCTGCATGCGCACCCGTACTGACAATTCCTGTTCGCCATCGGGAAGAGCGAGTGTATCGCCCGGCCGTTTATCGTTGACGGTCACTTGCAATAACGGTCCGGTCGTAAAAAAGCTACGGCCGGCAGCGGCGGCGGCATTCCAGTTTTCAAACGTTGGTGCAGCCGACAAATGTACGTAGGTCCGGCAATCTCCTAACGCGCGACAATAGGGATAGTCCGAAGCGCCAACTGCGGGAAAGTGATAGCCCGCGTTGAGGATGTGATACCACCCCTCCAACGAGATACCGCGGTACTCGGCAAATTGCAGTAACTCCACGCCGTTGGTCGCGCGCTGCGCGAAGTCGATGTAGATCTCTTTGGAATATCCACCATGGGCGTGGAAGGCGAATCCGCCCAGGCCATGTAGTTCGTCGGCCACCATGCCGAACGGCGGCCAATTGTTGGGATCTGTTTTTAAACCATCCGCATCGACTAAGCGGCTTCCGCCAATCAAGCAAATATGACCAAACGTCCCGCAGCGGTATTCCTGTCCGGAAGAAATCTGGTAAGCGCCGCGACGGCGAACCGACTCCTTTCCTATTCCGTTGAGTTGATGCCAAATTTGCTGATCCATCACCGGTCGGTACGTACGCGTGTCATTCATGCAGAGAATGTGACCGAAACGAATGTCCTCAGCGGCCAGCAAATCAAGTGCCCGCTGATCCTCTTCTTCACTACGGCGGTCGAGATGAATGTGCGTATCGCCCGAGTACCACCCCTCAGCCGCCAGATCGACAGTCCGCTTGAGCGGTACGTCTACCGCGGTCGGTTGCCCAACCGCGACCTCTGTTTTGACAACGACGGGACGATATTCGAAGCCCTTCCATACTTCGATCCGCGTTGCACCCGCCGGGACGACCACTTCGCACTGGCCGTCGCAATAGAAAAACCAACCGTAGTAACGAAACGGACCTTTCCCTTGGCGATTCCCTAAACGAGACAGGCTCCAGGGGGCCAGCGGATTATCAACCGGTTCGTAATAGTTTCCATCGACTCCCACGACATTGACGCGGCAGAAGACCGGTCGACCCGCCTCGGTGACCGACAACTTGAGGCTCCCACTGCTCTGGAGCACAGCTTTCGCGGGTTTTCCCGTTTTCCTCGTTCCGGGAATTTGGTGGATCTCAACCTCACCTAGAGTATCGCTGTCACTCAACGCCGAGCGTCCCCACCAAGCCGCCGCCAGTAAAATCAAGGCGGTCAATACGGCTGTGTTGAGCTTTGAGAGTGAATTCATAAACACGCATCCCAACAAACTTCTCAGCAAATATCCCCGTGAGTCTTTCAGGGTACCAAACCGTTCTCCACCGGGAAACGGCTAGGACGCAGCATTTCATTGTGGCGTTGCTTTGGCAGCAGTCGCGGCTATTTGTCTAAACAATTGCACGCCATGTAAGAAATGACCATGAAAAACTCACGCACTCACAACGCGATCAAGTGCAAGCAGCCTGCACTGAAATTCAACCAGACCTGCCCATCGGATGGGCAGGCTGAGGTCTCGACGGAGCTTAAGTCTCGAGCCGGTCACTTTGCCTGATTCGTCTTAAAATCGGTGGGAAAACATCTTTTTCGCAAAGTGAGAATTCGCAGTTGTAGCTGGTCGATCGGGGTGTGGCACACAAATTGCTTTGTGAGATACCTAACGAAGTGGCTTGATAACCAAACCAATTCAAACATTCGATCGACGGGAGCGTCTTTCGACAAGTTTGCGGGGTTGTCTTCACAGGGCGAACTGCCGCAATGAATTTCATCTCGATCCTCGGGCACCCACCCGAGACCGTTATTGCCTCGTTTAAAGACCATCCCAACAAACGCCATTGTTGCACGCTTTTAGTTAGTGGCGATTCGCCCAGGCGATATCGCTCGGCGTAGAGTTTGCGCGCTGGTGGGGCATGGCGAGCCAGATTGACATCTACACTCTTACAGGTTTTTGATTCATGGAACTGAAAAACAAAGCCACTCGGTTTGGTCCGCGTGAAATCTTTAACTTCAAGCTTCTCAAGACGCCGCAGATGCGGGCGTTTCATATGAGTTGGTTTGCATTTTTCCTTTGTTTCTTCGCCTGGTTTGGCATTGCGCCGTTGATGAAGATCGTGGCAAAGGAGATGAGCCTGTCCAAATCGCAAATTGGATGGTGCATCATCGGGTCGGTGGCCATCACGGTGCTCGCCCGCCTCTTTATCGGTTGGTTGTGTGATCGCGTCGGTCCGCGACTGGCCTACACATGGCTACTGCTGCTTGGATCAATTCCGGTGATGTGCATCGGCTTTGCGCACGACTTTACGACGTTTCTAATTTTCCGTATTGCAATCGGAGCCATCGGCGCTTCATTTGTGATTACGCAATACCACACCTCAGTGATGTTCGCCCCGAATTGTGTAGGGACGGCCAATGCAACCAGCGCCGGATGGGGCAACCTCGGCGGGGGCGTCACACAGATGGTGATGCCGCTCGTTTTTGCCGGATTCGTCACACTGCTGGGTTTCAGCGAATCAATCGGCTGGCGGGCCTCAATGTTCGTCGCCGGTTTGATGTGCGCGTTGACAGGCGTGGCCTACTATTTCTTAACGCAGGACGCACCGGACGGCAATTTTAGTGAACTACGCGCCCAAGGTTTGCTCCCTAAAAAAGAGGAAAGCAAAGGCACGTTTGCCGAAGCGGCGAAGGACTACCGTGTGTGGGCCTTATTCATTATCTACGGGACCTGTTTCGGCATTGAGTTGACGATCAACAACGTAGCCACTTTGTATTTCCTCAATCACTTTGACTACTTCCAAGAAATGGACAGCGTCAAAGCGCTCAGTATCGCCGGATTGATTGCCGGTTCCTTTGGATTAATGAACCTGTTTGCTCGGACGTTGGGGGGGCACTTTGGCGACAAGTTTGGTGCCAAATGGGGACTTTCGGGACGCGTGAAATGGTTATTCGTCGTGCTGTTCTGTGAAGGTTTGGCGCTGATGCTGTTTTCACAGATGAATGTCTTGCTATTGGCGATCCCGGCTTTGATCTTGTTTAGCCTGTTTGTGCAAATGTCCGAAGGCGCAACCTTCTCTGTGGTGCCGTTCATCAACAAGCGGGCCTTGGGTTCGGTCTCAGGCATCGTAGGGGCCGGCGGAAATGCAGGGGCCGTTGCGGCAGGATTCCTCTTCAAGGCCGAGTCGCTTTCCTGGCCGACGGCGTTGTTTATTCTTGGCTCTATCGTCACATGCTGTTCGTTCTTTTGTTTCGCGGTGAACTTCAGTGAGGCTGCCGAAACCGAAGCTCGGCTCCACACAGATGCGGCCGGTGTCGGCCTATCCGGGCCATTGGAATTGGAACCCGTCCCGGCGACTTCTTAACGCCACTCGCTGTGCAGAATACACACACGACCAATTCATACGGATAGAAGAAAAAACCAACATGGCCAACCCTGTTGAAGATTGGAAAGCGGAAAAACATTCGTTTGAAGTGTGGGAGGACTGCGAGAAATACGCCGCCGCCCGTACGCCCATAAAGGAGATCCCCCAACCTGATTTGGAACGAATGAAATGGTACGGTTTCTTCTACCGCAAACGAGACGGTTCGGGCCGGTACATGAACCGAATCAGGATTACTGCTGGAGAAATGACCGCCGAGCAGGCCCGAGAAATTGCGCACTTGGCCTATGAATATGGGCACGGAATTGTCGATGTCACCACGCGCGCGAATGTTCAAGTGCAAGGGCTGGAAATAGAGCACCTGCCGAAATTTGCCGCTCGGCTGGAGAAGGTGGGCGTCACCTCCAAACAAACGGGGCACGATAACATCCGCAATGTGTTCGCGCATCCTTTTAGTGGATTGATTCCCGATGAACTGATCGATACGCGGCAACTGTGCCACGACGTCACGGCGCTGTTTGTCGATAGCCGCGAATATTCGGATCTGCCGCGGAAGATGAATATCTGTCTCAATGGCACCGATCAGCATTCGGCGCATTTTTGGACGCAGGACATTAGCTTCCTGGCAACGCACAACGACGATGGCGAAGTTGTGTTTCAGACGCTCATTGGTGGTACACAAGGACAAAACCCCCGCTTGGCGTCGCATTTGCCGGTGCTGATCTATCCGGAACAAGTTGTCGATGTGACGCGGTCGATATTGGATCTGTTTCGTACGAAAGGCTCTCGGGTCAAACGCAATGCGGCGCGGTTTCGGTTTCTTGTTGACGAAATTGGCGTCAGCGGCGTGCTGCAATGGTTGGAGGAGACTCTGCCTTTTCCTTTGCAACCGGGAGTGAGCGAACCGACTCCGGCGTCCAGTCACGACGAACTCGTGGGCTGGTTTCGCCAAGCAAACCCTAAATTGTGGACGATGGGACTATCGGTCCCCTTGGGGCGCATGACGTGGCAACAACTCGAAGGACTGGGCCGGCTCAGCAAAAAATGGGGCGACGGCCAACTGCGGGTGACGCACGAGCAGGGGATTGCCGTGATTAACATCCCCACCGGATTTAAGGATGCGGCGGCAACCGATGCGGCGGCCCTGGGACTCGGCGTGCATGCTGACCCATTCGACCTCAACACCATGGCTTGCACGGGAAGCCAGTTCTGCAACATTGCCGTGACCGAAACTAAAGGTCAGATGTTGCAACTGATCGAAAAGTTGCGAAAACGGGCTCTCAAACTGCACGGCATTCGCATTCACATGAGCGGTTGCCCATCGAGTTGCGCCCAACATTTCACGGCCGACATCGGACTCAAAGGGGTCCGTGTACGAAGGTTGATCGGAACTCGCGAAGGATTCGACGTCTTTCTTGGCGGTGGAATTGCCGGACAGGTCCATATGGGGATGCCCTATAAATTGGGCGTGGATGTCGATCAGTTACCGACGCTCATTGAAGACGTTGTTGGAGAATATTATCTGTTGCACAAGCCGGGACAGACATTCAGTGCTTACTGGCGAGAGAAACTTCAAGCTGCCAAGGCCAACAAGGTTGGTGATGATGAGTACCAACCGCCGGTCTGGTTGTGTGAAAGCTGTGATCATCGCCACATCGGTGAAGACCCACCGGTCTTTTGCCCCAGTTGCGCGGGATTACGGCGTCACTTTGCCCGCTTAGACGATGAGACATTACCAGCGGAAACCGCAGAGGAATCGCTCGAACAAACACCGGTGCGGACCGACGGATTTAACTTTGCCGCCAAGTTGGAAAAACTGTCAGACGCCGGGAGCCTCACGGTCGAAGTCCAAGCACGCGAGTACGCACTGTTTGCAGTCGATGGCAAAGTAACCTGTACCGATGCCGCTTGTCCCCACGAAGGGGCACCGCTTGCCGAGGGAGAAGTCGCCGACGGTGTCGTCACCTGCCCTTGGCATCAATGGGAGTTCGACGTCTGTACCGGATGCAGCGTGACTCCCGCTGGACACTCTGTGAAAACGTATGAGACTTTGATCGAAGGGGGCGACGTTTTCATTAAAACGGGGAGCAATGCCGGGGGCATTGGTATTCCGGACCTGTCACCGGCTACAGCGGTCAAAGCCGCCGAAGTATCCTTACGCGTGTTGGATGTCATCGCCGAAACTCCTAACGTCCGTACCTTTCGTTTGGACAACTCTCAAACGGTCCTGCCGCAGGATTTCCCCGGAAAATTCGCACAGTTATGCATACCGGTCGAAGAAGGGGAACTGTGGCGCAGTTTCACGATCAGCTCTTCACCAACAGACAGCCAGCACGTCGATCTGACCATAAAGTTGAATCCCGACGGAATCGCCACCAACTACTTATTTGAAAACATACAGCCGGGCAGCAAGCTTCGTATCAAAGGAGCGCTGGGGGGCTTTTGCTTTGATCCGGACCGTCACCGGGAACCGTTGGTCTTGATCTCCACCGGTAGCGGAATCACGCCCATGATGGCGATCACGCGGTTCTTGCAGGATACCGGCCGTTCCAATCCGTGCACCCTGTTGTACGGGGCACGCACCCAATCCGACATTATCTTTCACGAAGAATGTCGCAGCTTCGTTGCTGAGGGCGGCGCGTTTCAATATGTCGTTTCACTCACACAGCCTGATGATTCTTGGACGGGTGAAGTGGGGCGTATTGATTTTGAGCGTGTGCAACGATTCGTTTCGAACCTAACGGGTAGTCGCTACTTCTTATGTGGGCCAAACGAGTTTATGGATGAGTTGCGTGCCGCACTGATCGATGTGGGTGTGCCCGAGGATCGAGTGCATACCGAACAGTTTCACGCGACCCCGGCACCCGCGGGGGTTTGACGGACGGAATCATGGACACCCTGCACAAAAAAAACGGCAACCCAACCGGAGTTGCCGATGGGGGCAAAGACTCCTCGCTCCCGATACTGGGCGTTCCTCCAGATGGTCCCACGTTGATCGAACGGTTATTGAACGATCAACAACAAATGACCGCTGTCGAGCAATTCTCCCGCGCCCATGATCTGGGCGGCCTGCCTGCACAGTCCCGTTATTATTCGAAACTCGTACCGACCTCCGCCCCTGGTCCAGGACAACAGTACGCCTTCGAAGTCGATCTCGACCGTTGTTCGGGTTGCAAAGCCTGTGTCACCGCATGTCATACGCTCAACGGTTTAGATGAAGAGGAAGCGTGGCGCGACGTCGGATTGCTAGTGGGGGGGACAGCCACCAACCCCATGATGCAACACGTGACCACCGCCTGTCACCACTGCCTCGAGCCGGCCTGCATGTCCGCCTGCCCGGTCGATGCCTATGAGAAGGATCCGCAAACGGGGATCGTTAAACATCTCGACGATCAATGCTTTGGCTGTCAATATTGCACCTTGGCTTGTCCCTATGACGTCCCCAAATATCACGGCGGCAAAGGGATCGTTCGCAAGTGTGACATGTGTAGCGACCGGTTGGCCGATGGAGAAGCACCCGCGTGCGTGCAAGCCTGTCCACACGAAGCAATCGCCATCACGGTCGTCGATGTTCAGCAGGTGATCGAAGATTCCGAAGCAGACAACTTTCTGCCCGCAGCACCCGAACCGCACATCACCTTGCCCACAACGCGCTATAAGACATCACGGGTCTATCCCCGCAACATGCTGCCCGCCGATTACTACGCCACCAACCCGCAGCATCCGCATTGGCCGTTGATTGTGATGTTGGTCCTCACACAATTGTCCGTCGGGGCGTTCGTGGTCGGCAGTGTTCTCGAATCTCGCTTAGGCACCGATTTCATGGTTGCCTTTCGACAACTGCACGCGGCCAGCGCGCTCGGCTTTGGTTTGTTGGCATTGACCGCCAGTACCTTTCACCTAGGGCGGCCACAATATGCGTTTCGCGCTATCGTCGGCTTAAAGCATTCCTGGCTGAGTCGTGAAATCGTAGCGTTCGGAGTCTTCGCCGGCGCCGCATGCGTCTACGCCGCTGCAGCTTGGGTCCCCGGCATTCCCGACACCGTCGTCGTGTCCTTAAGCTGGGGCGTCACGGCCATTGGAGTTGTGGCGGTCTTCTGCTCGGTCATGATTTACGTCTTCACACAACGCGAATTTTGGAGCTTCACACAGACCGCGACCAAGTTTTATCTCACATCCGCCATATTGGGGATCGCCGCCACGTGGCTATCGATTCTGTTGTTGGGCACAGTCCTCAACAATCCGGCCGCACAGCAGTTGTCGCGCGACGTAGGCGATACCTTGCTACAAGCGTTGATTGTCACCAGTGGTTGTAAATTTGTGTTTGAATTGTCAATGCTGAGCCATCTGGCAGCACGGCGGGTAAGTCCCTTGAAACGGTCTGCGCAACTGCTCGTCGGGCCGCTCTCGAATCAGACGTTTGCGCGGTTTGCCCTAGGGGTCTTGGGCGGTGTGGTGATGCCCGTATTTTTGATGACACAACAGCGGACCACTGAAGTGGCCACGATTATAACCGTCGTCATGCTGTTCGTCGCCTGTTTGGCGGGGGAACTATTGGAGCGCTACCAGTTTTTCGCCGCGGTCTCCGCACCACGCATGCCGGGAGGGCTGCGATCATGAGTAGCACCGCCGATCCGACACGGATGGACCAGTTGCAGTCATTATTGCATCAACGCACCGGTCCGCTCACACGGGAATTGCTGTTGAAACCGGGCGAGTTCGGGCTTGGAAAAGTCCCCGCGCGGCAACTGCCCGATGCGACCACAAATATGGTTTGCGGCTATTGCTCGACCGGTTGTGGGCTCAATGTCCATTTACAGAACGGAACCGCTGTCGCACTCACGCCGACCACCGACTATCCGGTGAACTTAGGCATGGCCTGCCCCAAAGGTTGGGAAGCGCTGACCGTCCTCGATTCGCCGGACCGGGCAACGGTTCCGATGTTACGCAATGCTTCGGGCAAGTTAGCGCCGGTCACTTGGGACACGGCGATGCAGACGTTCGTCGAGCGGTTTCAAGGAATACAAAAACAGCACGGACCGGAATCGGTCGCATTTCTCAGCACCGGGCAAATTCCCACCGAGGAAATGGCGCTGCTCGGCGCGCTGGCTAAGTTCGGCATGGGAATTGTGCACGGTGACGGCAATACGCGGCAATGCATGGCGACCGCCGTTGTCGCATACAAACAGGCATTCGGTTTCGACGCACCTCCTTATACTTACGCCGATTTCGAAGAATCGGACGTCATCGTGTTGATCGGTAGCAATATCTGTATTGGGCATCCCATCATGTGGGAACGGGTGATGCGCAATCCACACGATCCCGAAATTATCGTCGTCGATCCCCGCATGACCGAAACGGCAATGAATGCGTCGTTGCATTTGGCGTTGGCTCCCAAATCAGATCAGACTTTGTTGTACGGCATCGCCCGCATCTTGATCGAGAACAATTGGGTCGACCACGACTTTATTGATCAGCACACATCTGAGTATCACGAATTCCAGGAGTACGTGGCACAGTTCTCGCTGGAGCGCGTTGCGCGCGAAACCGGGTTGTTAGAACAACAAATTCAGCGTTTCGCCGAATTGATCCACGAAGGAAAGCGTGTCTCCTTTTGGTGGACGATGGGGGTCAATCAAAGCCACCAAGGGGTCCGCACCGCGCAGGCGATTATCAACCTCGCGCTGATGACCGGCAATATCGGCCGGCCTGGCACGGGGGCGAACTCGATCACCGGCCAAGCCAACGCGATGGGGTCGCGGCTGTTTTCAAACACCACGAATTTGCTGGGCGGACATGACTTCGCCAATGCACAGCACCGCGAAAAAATCGCTGGCATTTTGGGCATCGACAGTGAGGTGATCCCTACCCAAAACAGTTGGGCCTACGACGAAATCATCGAGGGGATTCTACGGGAAAAAATCAAAGGCCTGTGGGTGATTTGTACCAATCCGGCGCACTCCTGGATCAACCAAACCCAATGCCGTGACATTTTAGATCGCCTCGACTTTTTGGTCGTGCAAGATATGTACGGGAATACCGAAACCGTCCAGATGGCTGATTTGGTATTGCCCGCCGCCGGCTGGGGGGAAAAAGAAGGGACACAAGTCAATTCCGAACGGCGCATTGGATTAGTCAAAAAACTGCGACCCGCCCCGGGACAGGCACTCGCCGATTTTTCGATCTTCAAGCTAGTCGCCGAGTATTGGGGGTGCGGCGACATGTTTGCGCGATGGGAATCTCCCGAGGCAGTATTTCAATTGCTCAAGGAATGCGCACGCGGAATGCCGTGTGATTTTTCAGGGATCGACGATTATGAAATGATCGACAAAGCGGGCGGAATTCAATGGCCCTATTCGGCAGACGGAACGGAGACTTCTGGGGAGCGACGGTTGTTCGCCGATGGAGAGTTTTTTCACGCCGATGGCAAAGCCAAGTTCCTATTTGAGGATCCGCGACCCCTTACGGAAAAACCAAGCCACCGCTATCCCTTCATTCTACTCACCGGACGCGGAACCGTAGCGCAATGGCACACGCAAACCCGCACTCGGCAGTCGGCTGTGCTTCGTAAATTGTATCCGGAAAATCCATTCGTCGAGATCAATCCCGCAGATGCCCGCGCGCTGAACATCCGTCCGGGTGAATGGACAATCGTCGAGTCCCAACGCGGACGCATGCGGGCCAAGGCGATGGTGACACACGCCATTCGGGCCGGTCAATTGTTCATCCCCATGCATTACGAAACCACCAACCGCCTCACCGACCCGGTCTTCGACCCCTATTCCCGGCAACCCTCATACAAATCCTGCGCCGTCAATATCAGCCGCGAAGGGTTTTGATTTTTCTCTGTGGGAGAATCTATTATTTCTGAGATTTCTGCATACATAGCTTGCTACTTAACTAGGAATACAACCGACCTAAGTTCCTTTTAACGAGACCGTCATGAGTGAGCGCAAGAGATCATCAAGTCAGAGCGCGGCGATGCTCCGCTCTTTCGAAGTCAGATGCCTATCTAGCCATCCGTAGTGAAGTAACGATGTCTGCGCGAGCGGCGTGTGTGGCGGGGGCGATTCCGGCGATGATGCCGATCACCAACGAAGTGACCACCGCATAGATGGCCATGTTCCATGTCGGCACAATCGCAATGCTCACCGCCTCGGCTCCTAATGACAGTCCTGATTCGAAGAGGAAGACTGTTGCCAACGCGGTGCCCAGGCAGCCGCCGAGGACACTCAACAGAACGGCTTCGGACATCACCAGTCGAAAAACGCGAAATGTCGTGAACCCCAACGTTTGCAGGACCGCATGTTCTCCGATGCGATCTTCGACGGTCATGATCGTGGTCGTTCCCAGCAAAACCGCCATTAACAACAAGCAGGCCCAGCCTAGGTAATGGGACAGATCAATCAAGTGGACAAGATCGGCGATGCTGGACGCTTGGAAGGCTCCTTTGGTTCGAGTGTCGGTCTCGATCTGCCCGGATTTCAATTGGGCATCGATGGCAACAGCGGTCTGGTCAGGGTCGGCGGAGTTGTCGAGCCAGACTTCTTGCTGGGTGACGGTGCCGACCAGATCGAGTCCGTGCGTTCGTTGTAAAAAATCGAGATGGCAGTAGACGTAATCCTCTTCCGCTCGGTTTTCACTGGTATAGATCCCGGCAACGGCCACCGTGACATCACCAATGGAAAATTTCTCTCCAACTGAGATACCGCGCCGCGTCGCCAACGCGCGTCCCACAATGGCCGCGTCTTGGTGGCCTTCAAAATCGGCCCAGCTTCCTGTTACAAGTTCGAAATTTCTCAGCCTGCGTATTTTCTCGACTTGGGTTCCATAAAAGACGACCACATCCAGGCTGGCACGGCAGTTATTGGTGAAGACCTGAATCGGCAGCACATCACGCACGCCGGGCATCTTTCCGATGACACGATCATAGTCTTGCGGAAGATGGCTGGTGGCGGGACAGAATTTATTCGCCTGAAACACGACCAGCACCGAATTGTCCTGTTGTGTGAGTCGCTCGAGGCCCTGCTGGACCGAAAGGACAAAGCAAAACACAAACAAGGCGACCGCTGATCCACTGACCGTCAACAGCGTCCGCACGCGATGCCGCCACAAGGTCTTAAACAGGTACGGTGCAAACTTAAACATCAGGAGGCCTCCGGATGCATCGAAACCAAGGTGCGCTCACCCACTTCAATGAGCTTCCCACGGTCGAGTTTTAATTGCCGTCCGGCCATTGCCGCTGCTTCGACATCATGCGTCGCCATGAGGAATGTGGTCCCCAATTCGACATTCAGCCGTTGCAAGAGATCCAAAATCTGGGACGAGGTCTCCGAATCCAGATCGCCCGTCGGTTCGTCCGCCACAACGACCGTGGGATCGGTCACAATGGCCCGCGCAATTCCCACCCGCTGTTCTTGCCCACCGGAAAGTTGGCGAGGATAATGATTGGCGCGGTTCAATAGATCCACAGCCGTCAATGCGAGCTCAACGCGGCGCTGTCGTTCGGCTCGATTCATCGGTAATAACAGTAATGGGAGTTCGATATTCTCATACGCCGTCAGTACCGGGATCAGATTGTGCGTCTGGAATACATAACCAATGTTACGGGCCCGCCACGTCGCCAGCTTGGTTCGTGACATGCCGGTGATGTCGACGTTGTCCACGATGATGTGTCCGGAGGTGGGGCGATCAATCCCGGCGATGAGGTTCAGCAAGGTCGACTTACCGGTGCCGCTGGCTCCCATGAGCGATACGAACTCTCCCCGATCAATCTGCAACTCGGCGTTGTCGAGCGGCGTGATTTTTTCGTCTCCCTTGTGGAAGAATTTGCTGACCTGATTGATATCTATAAGCGACATGCGAAGATTCCTCGCTGTTATTTGTGTGCTTCGTCCGGAAAACGCTGGGGATGGGACGCGGAGGTCGTCTCCTCGTCAAAAATAGTTGTCTCGTCGGTAATCCGGATTCGGTCGCCGTCATTCAATTGTTCGTACCCCGAAGCAATGATCCGGCTGGCGGCAGTGAGCCCACCGGTGACCTCGATAAATGTGCCTGACGCTTGTTTGCTGACACTCACTGGCTGCCGCCGCGCTACTTGGTTGGCCACATCAGCCACCCAAACAAAATTCGCTTCGCCATCCTGTGCAACAAGTGCGCGAGGAATGAAGAGCCGATACTCCTCAGTGTTCTCTTCAATCGGTGCCTCTGCATCGGGCGCCAGAAATGTGACATCCACCAGCATTTCCGGCTTCAAGACCTCCGGCGGATCTTCGATGCTGACTTTCACCTCCAAGGTGTTTTTCTGAATGTTGGCAAAGCCTGTCAGGAACAAAACGGTCCCTTTCAGTGGAGTCGCAATGGCGGGGCTGCGAATTTCCACTGGTTGCCCCCGACCGGTTTTAGGCAGGTCTTCAAACCGCACATCGACACGGACCTGGAGTTGGTCGGGCGAGTACATTTTGACGACCGTGCTGCGGTCCTCCCCCTGCATCGAACCGGCGCTGCCCATCAAATGCGATCCCGGTTGCGTAACGAGATTAAGGATCCGCCCCTCGACCGGTGCGTGAATCGTCATTCGGGAGAGTCGCAACTCCGCTTCTGCAATAGCCACCTCGGCTTGCTTCAAGCGTGACCGAGCGGCCATGAGTTGTGCTTCGGCCGCTTTGAAGGCGTGCTGTTCATCAGTCTTGAGTTCCAATCGCTTGGCGGCCGCCGCCACTTGTCGGCGAAGTGCCCGCTGATGTTGGACAAGCACCACGCGTCGATTGGTCAACTCCACCACACCGGCTGCGGCAGCGTCTTGTTCGCTCTGTGCTGCTTCGATACTTGTTTGCGTGGCGACATTGCCTAGAGCTTGCTTGGTTTTCAAATCATAGGTGGCAAATCGCAGCCGCGCATCCGCTTGTTTAATTTGGTGCGGCAGATTGGAAAGTTCCGTCTCAATGGCCGCCAAGGCGGCTTCCGCTTCAGCGACTGGAAGTTCGAGGTGAGCGGGGATGTCAAAGTTGACCCGTGCCGCCTCCACACCCGCGTCGGCTTCCTGAATTTCCGCTTTCCGCAACTCCAGCGTCGCCTGGGCTTGCTCCAATGCCAAAGTCGCATCGTCATCGACCAAACTCGCAATGGGCTCGCCTGCGGTGACGAACTGGTCTTCGACGACAAGTAACTCTTCTACCACTCCTGAGGCCAACGCCGCCACGCGCGTTGGCGTGGGGCGCGGCTCAACCCAGCCGGCCGCGTTATACAGCGGCGTGCCTTCGGCCTGTAGTTCCGACAGACTCATCCGCACTGGAATGACTGTGACGGACGTGCGCGGCAGGTAGACATCCCGCGCCGCCCACGCCAAGACCGAAAGGAAACTGACGATCATCACTGCCGGTAAAACCACGCGAGAGACGATCCGCCGCTTGGGCGCAATCCGCGGCCGATCGTCCTGGTCACGCTGGATGGCCAGTTCTTTCACATTGACCTTTGAGGTCGTGCTCATGACTCACCTTTGGTATCAGAATGTGCCTCTTCAGGCTCAGAATGAGCATCCTTGTCGTCGCCATGGTCGTGTGCTTTGTCGTGATCGTGATCGTGTCCATGGTCGTGATCATGGTCATGTGCATGATCCGATGTTTCTCCGGGATTGCCGCGTTTGACTTGACCGGGATTAGCAGGGTCGACATAGACCTTACGGGCCAGGATCGTCACATTCCCGGCTTCGTCTTTGCTGGCTTTGCCGGTCACAATCACAGTCTGCAATTCCGTGAGACCGAGGAGCTCACGGGCATCTGTGGAAATCACCTGGTCTTTGTCGTCCACGATTTTCACCAATGTCGTGGAACCGGGCAATTTGTCGGTCGCACAGCAATAGTCCCACGGAGTTGGGCATTTGTCGCCCGGGATATCCGTGCAGGCTGCCAGTGAACGATCAACGATCGAAAACGCTGCCATTCCATCGACCCATGGTTCGTGACTGCCGCCGATGCGCCCGACAACCACCACATCCTCATCCCTTCCCACGCTCTCGCGCATCGGAATGATGTCCAGCGGGGAGCTAGGTGCTGTGGTGGTCAGATAGGCTGTGCCTTCAGCAGAGGCTTGTCTCGCCGTTCCCGCTTGATCGCTCGCGTTTTCGGTTGAGCAACCGGTCACAGCTGCCATTGTGATCAACATTCCGATCAACTTGATGTTATTTAGCATTCGTAAATCCTTTTCGTTGAGAGTTAAATCGCCCTGAGTCCGTCCACGACGGAGAGGCGGAAAATTCGAATCGCCGGCGGAAGTGAACCGACGATTCCCAAAAACAATGCGATTCCATATCCGATCAATAACGTGGTCGTATCGATTTGCAATTCGAACGCGCCCATCGTAAATCGGACCGCAGCTTTGTGAATCAATCCATAGGCTACGACAGAGGCCAGTAGGGCAGCGGTCATGGCAAGGATGGTCCCTTCTTGCATGATGCTCAAAATCGCCGCCCTGCGTGAAAAGCCGATTGTTTGCAGCGTTGCCAGTTCGGGGATCCGGCCGATGACCGCTCCGTACATCGTGTTCAGACCGATGAACACCCCAGCACTGGAAACGAGTGCTACGACCAGCCACGACAACAAACGCACAGGACGATAATCCTTTTGCAGGGAGGCAAAGTAATCGGTCTGACGAATCGCCTGGAGTTCCAAATCGAGTCGTTCCTTGCAGAACAGGTCAACCTCCTGAAACGTTCCTCCCGGTCCCAAATTCAAGGCGACAAGACTCAGGTCCTGACGCTTCATCGCCTGTTGCAAATCACCGAGTCGGCACCACACTTCGGACTCATAGGTTGCTCCCGCTGCAGCAAAGGTGCCGCTGATCGTCCACTCCCGGCCCTCAAAAATCAGCGTCCGCCCCGGTTGGATCTCTGCGGCGGTCAGTCCCAATTTGGTGGCCGCCATCCGGCCGACCAAAATTTCATTCACCCGCGGCCAATTCCCCTGGGTGATTTCGACATTTTCGTGCACCAAAAGTGCCGCAGATGTGACCCCGCGCACCAGCCCCATTTCCGGCGGGGCTACTGGTGTGCGATTGACCTTCGTGCCGAGGTAAAGCTCGGGCGAGGAAGCTTTTTTCCCATACCGTTCACGAATTCCGGGAATCGAGGCGGCCAGCAGATCGGCTGTTCGCATGGGCACCGAAGAATACTCTAAGTTTTCCCCCATCCCCAGTGAGAACACGATCACCGTTTGTGGCTGGCCTCCGGTCATGAGTGAGCGGTCCAATCCGCGCACGAAACCCAGCACAACCATCACGAGTAAGGTGACGATGGTGAGGGCGACGAGTGTCAGCGCAGTGCGCAGCGGTCGCCGCAATAAATTGCGTATGCCGTACTCCCACGGCAGCGGTCGAAAGAAGACCATGGGCATCCAAGTGCGGAATTGAGAAGAATGCGTCGATTCAACGCACGTCATCAGACGCGCGCGACATCAGAGCCGCCCCAAAGACGGGCGGAACGTACGCATCAGCACAACAGCGAGCGCAGCATGATTCGCAGACCGCCGCTAGATAGAGAACTCGCTTCACCGCGATTGGCAAATGATGTCGGCAACTCCGACTTAGCATCTGAAACCACCGGCAATTGCACCAGGCTGGGGCTCAGCGGGGGGAGTTCAGAAAAAATGCTGCCAAAAATGGCGACCTTGCAAAAACACGAATTTGTGCAGTCTTCGTGTTCCGGCGTTTCCTGTTTCTCGTGGTTCGCTTCAGAATTCGCTTTACAGTCATGACAACATTCGACACTGGCTTCGACTTGGGTCGAGGGACAGCATATCGATGCGGCGTGACACACGATGGGGCATGTCAACACTGTTATAATACCGATAATAGCTGTTATGCGTTGCATCACGATTAAACTCCGCCTCTTGTAAAGTCTCTATGTACTCTAATATGCAGACTCTCCAAGGTCAACCGGAATCCGTCCTCGCTTTGCAGCGGATCACCGACCAGTTTGGTTTGTTCGACCGCAATCCGCAGACACGAATTCTCCTGCACGCCCGGAGTCTGGCAGACTTTATCAATGGCTTGTTTGTCCAGTCCCGGATCAAACTTGACGATACTGTTCGGCGTCCAATGCCCGGGAAGAAATCCACCCAACATCGAGCTTCCCCAGACTTGGGTGACCGAGCATAGCCCGAGCCCCAATGTCAGCCACGCCGCTGCTGACAACAGCCTCGGTCATAGTAGCGGGGTTGAGCCAACGACCGTCGACCAGTGGATAGCGAGACTCGGTTGCCGTTGTGCCAGGCAGCATGGGGCCCCATGCTGCCTAAGCCGCGTCGACGCCCCGGCAGGCGGTCCTGGCCTTGTGGGGGTTCACCGATGCGGCGAAACCGTTGCCGGAACTGTGCAACACGATTGGCTGCCTGTACCGCGGGGTGAGTCTGCAGAGCTGTGATCAATGCAGCGGGCAACTCATCGTCTATCCGGACATTACGCGTTCGATTCAGTTCGTCGGTCACCACGGCGAAGAGGGGGAGCATGGACCCGAGGAGCACAAGCTCATTCACATCGACCCCTACTCTGGGGCATTGTTGGGAACACAGATCGCTGAGCACGTTTTTTTTTACATTGTTCTCGAGCTGCATCGCAACCTCTTACTCGGCACGACCGGCCGCTATGTTAAAGAACTGACGACGTGTTGGGGCATCATTTTGTTAGCGACCGGAGTTTTTCTCTGGTGGACCCGCGGCAAAAAGAATGTGGGGGTCTGGGTGCCCCGAATTCGAGGGAAGCTTTATGCGGTCCTGCGCGATTGGCATGCGGTGACGGGAATCTACGTGGTCCCGCTGCTATTAATTGTCACCGCTACAGGGTTGTTCTTTTCACCGCTGATGGGGGACGCATTTAATGCCACCGCTAAGAAAGCGGGACACTGGCCGATCCAGGAATGGTTCCTCCCTCCCCAATCGAAACCGGTTGCCGAGGGCACGCCGCTGGCGACGTTGGATGAAATTGTGCCGACGTTTCTAGCTCAATCGCGTCCGAACGATGCCGTCAGAATTCGATTTGCAGAATCGCCCGAGCATGCGCATCGCGCGTTTCTGATACAGGACGAAGACAAAAACTCCTACCGTTCAGTCGATGTCGATCAATACACCGGTGAGTTACTCAAAGTTGTCGATGGCAGCGACCTGAAATTCCTGTACCGGGTGCGATTGTGGGCTGTCTCCATTCACATGGGCCAAACCTTCGGGACACCGACCAAAATCCTCGCTCTGGTGGCAGCGGTGATTCTGTTGGCGCTCTCCATAACCGGCCTGTGGATGTGGTGGATGCGGAAGCCGAATGGCCGGACTGGATTCCCACGACGACCTGCGCGTTCGCTGCCCAATTGGGGTTGGGGAATCGTGGTCCTGTGTGCGTTGGTGCTGCCTGTCGCAGGCCTTTCCATTATTCTGGTGGGCATCTTCGACCAGCTATGGGGCCGGTTCTACAACGCTCCCCCGCCAACCACCTAAATTTGATTGGGTACGCAGGAATACCGCGCCCCTTTTGAATGATCGCCTTGCAGGTAAGAGCACGGTGACGTCGAGTAGAAACTGCCAACACGCAGCCAGGGTCTTTTCGACAGTCAACTGCAGTGCATACAGACTGCATAGAGCTATTCAACGGGTCCGGTTCCCCTCCTGCAGCAGTTTGCCGGCGAGCGGAGCGACGTGAGATGGCCGGCAGTCTTATTTTTATAATTATCTATCGCTGAACAGACAGACTCTCACCCAATACACCGGTTGCGTCTGATTCATTCGGCGGTTGTTGGTTCACGCGGACAATACGCATCTTCCAGTAGAGTGAATCGCCGAGATCTTTTTCCTGGAATACTCCGACAAGCAATCGTCCTTCCGTCGGGTCGTCCGAGTCAAACTCGATGCCCGTTTTCATCAAGTCGTGCAACTGTTCGGCGGGTTTCCAAGTCATTGTTTTGGGGCGGATCGCGCGAAAATTCGCATCGAGACCGATCAGTCCCTTCACACACAGCACGAACCGCGACAGCCAAAGTTTGATATTCTCCGGTGTCCACAACGGTTCGGGAATCACATCGGCTGTGATGCCAAGCATCGAAATGCCGACATCGGAGCGATGACCGTCCTCATCCTGCGAGGACGTGACGGCCATCACTTGCCGAATATTGGCGGGGTCGGTGGGATCGCCTGCGAACCAACCGTACAACCCGGGGTTCTTTTCACTCGCTTCTTTGCGCTGCAACCAATGCTGAAGTTCGTCGATGCTGAGACCGCTATAACGGTCATCCATTTGACGCATGATTTCGGCAAAACGAACGTGTGACGTTTCTGTTGTTAGCCTCAACCAAGTTTGCATGATTCACCCCTGTCAACGGGAGTAGCACGTGGTATGACTGCCGCGAGAATACTAGGCAAGCGTGATTGTTGTGGCTGCGCTATCCGAAGGACCGCCTCCAAACGCCTGGGCTTCAACAGTGACCGTTACATCCCCTGCATCACCATCGACGCTAACACCGAAGGTTTGGGGGTGATCTTGATCATCGTCCTCATCAAGATAGACCGATGTCTTTGCAGGGGAAACTGTTGGATCAAGATCTGGAGGTGTTGCCTCACCATAAAAAGTAAAATCTACAGTTCCCTTAAACCCATCGGTATAAATGCTAACTTGAGCGTTCCCATCAGCCTTTTTTAGGCCGTCTTTAGCTGCGTAAGTAGAGGTGATCGATACGAAAATGTCGTCAGCCATTTTTGGGTCTCCGTCATAATGTTTAAATTGAAAATTGCGGCGAAATATCAAGGCATTGATCATTCATCTCGTCATACCTTTGTGATCTTCACAGTCACAATACCATTGCCAGGTTGCGTGAGCGAATAGTAAGGATTTGGCGGATCACTATTTTTAATTCGCCGCAGCATCCTACCGATCATCGACCGACGATGTATCAGGCTTTTCTGAATGTTTCTGAATGAAATCGCCGCTTCATTTTCAAATCGCCCATTATCTCCAAACAAATCCCAATGAATAGACGTAAGCGCATTGTCAAGAAAATCTTGTTTATTGCAATTTTTCCAGACACCACCAATCCCATACAATTCAAACTTGCCAAGATCTCCGCCATCATCTTCGTAACTATAGGCGTATGTGAGTTTTATGTTTCTGGTATCTGCTGTGTCGTTCCCATTATATAGGGCACGGGCAACCCGTGTGCGTGGTGGTGTTGCGGAAGTATTTGCTAACCAGTCTTTGAATTGTTCCGGGGAAAGATCTCTGAAAAGATCGGGACTCGAATGCTTCATAACTCGAACGATTCGACTAACACGAGCGTTGTAATCATTGTCCGTATCAGTAACTCCATGCCAACCATTGACGTCGTTTTTCGGATTGAGGTTACATATTCCTGCAAAAGCATTAGAGGCTTCGGCTTTCGCTTCGGCCGCGACTGCCTCAGCAGGATCCACGCCAAGTGCTGCCGCGCCTATACCGACAACAGAAGCGGATTTGATCATGTCTCTGCGAGTAACATCCATTGCAGTCTCCATCTATAGGTAAAAAAAGGGTTAGGATTAGAGTCGCTGGTTGTGTTTCATTGTCCACTTAAAAGCGCCGCGCGTCAAATTTATGGGACGGCGTTGCGGAACTTTATCCATAATTCGCGCAGCTCGGATTTCGTTAGGGGGAGCGCATCGGACAGCCTGTCGATCCGATGGTCCGAAAGCAAGTTGGTCTGTCGTTCGATGGTAGCGACATCGCGGCTGTCGTTCGGTATTTGGTAAAGACTCAACGAGTGAAGCGTATCCTCGACGGGGTCTTCGCCGTGCAGAAGGAGGATAGACTGTCCGTTATTGGCAAAACTCGCTGCCACAACCGGTGCGGTCGCTGATAACGGCGGCAGAGCCAATTCACTAGTGGCAACGCTCCAGACATAGGCCACATCCGGATTCTTCCCCACGGTTAACAGTAGCTTGCTGTCGCGACTGAACATTAAGGAACCCTTGGATATCGACGTCCCGTAATCACTGAAGTGCGGTAGGCGTTTCGTGACAGGCGTCGTGGAACGAGTCTCCCAGACGCGCGCCGTGTTATCGTCGGCGACAGTGGCGAACCGGATTCCGGACAAATCGAACCGCCCAAAAGCCACCGCAGCAGAATGAACGAGCGGGTTTCCCACCAGTTTCCCGGAGGAAACCTCCCACAACCGAGCCGTCTTGTCGTCGCTACAAGTCAGCAACAACTGTCCGTTCGGGGAAAACTGGCAGTGCCGAATTCGCAAATCGTGTGTCATTTTCGCGCCGCTGGATTTTCCCGAGCGGGCGTTCAACAGGAGTACGTCATTTCCGTCCGCGACAGCGACTTGCTTACCATCGGGACTGAACGCGGCATGCGCAATGGCGCCCTTCAAGGACCACAACGGCTCATCAGAATTATCAATGTCCCAACACGTGACCGTCTGGTCTTTTTTGAGCATGCCGCAGCGGACAAGTAACAGCTTCCCGTCGGGACTGAATTCGACCGTATTGACTCGTTCTTGATGTGGCAATAGCGACGTGGTGGGGTTTGCGGCCTCTCGGTCCCAAACCACCACGGAACCGTCGATGTCACCGGTGGCCACGAATTTGGCATCGGCACTAAATGCTGCACACCACAAGTGCGACTGGTGCCCATTCAATTCGTTATTTGCTGGAATCGGGTGAGTGGACAATTCCCCTTTGTCACTAACGTGAACCGCGATCAGCGAGTTTTGGCTGTCCTTGCTGGTCATCACGTACCAGTTGGCCTGCGGACATCGGGCGAAAAAATTAACCGGTACTGTTTGGGGCAAAGGGTGTGGTCGCGTTTTAGCAGGCATCCTCCAGAGCCGCACCGTACCGTCGCTACAAGCTGTCAGGAAGTCGCGATTGTGATCGCGCCCCGGCAAAAACTCGACATGCGCGACATGTCCGCCGTGTGGGATTGGTGGTGTGACGGCGTTGCCGGTTATCGTATCCCAAATACGGGTCGTGCTATCCAAGCTGGCTGTCGCCAGCAAGCGACGGTCTTGGCTGAATGCCACAGAATTCACCCGTCGCTTATGCACGAATGGTTCGCTAGGTATCACCTGTCCGTCGACGATCTGCCACAAGCGGGCTATTTTGTCATCGCTGGCTGTCGCGAATAGACGGCCATTATGACTACAGGCGATGTCTCGAATTGGGCCCGAATGCATCTTCGGCACCGACGAAAGCTCCTGTCCCGTGGCGGTGGCCCACATGTGCACCACTCCTCGGTCGGTCCCGGTAATCACAGTTTGTCCGTCGGCAGAAATCGCCAGAGCACTCACGTTTTGTTTGTGTTGAAGCACCACTGGGTTGCCAGCCTCCGCATTTACCGGCCGGCGCCAATTCCAGATTCGTGCCGTTCCATCATGACTGGCTGTAATCAGCAAGCGTCCAGTGGGATCGAAAAGGACATCGCGGACTGGCCCATCATGGCTCAGCCTCTGCAATTCTTCTCCCGATCTCGCGTCCCAAACCCTCGCTGTGTGATCAAAAAGGGCGGTGGCAACAATGAGTTGGTCAGGATCATCAGGATTTGGGGGACAAAACCGGATACGATTGACAATCGCTAGCTTCGTCGAGTGTTTCGGCAGAGAATCATCTTCGAGGACGGGTAATTGCCTGCCTGTGCCGACTTCCCAAACTGCAGCAGTGCCGTCATTACAGGCCGTTGCGATGTATTTTCCGTCGTGGCTGAAAGCGCCGTGATATATCCCTCCGGTGTGCATCAATCGCTCAGTGATCTGAACTCCCGTCGTCGCATCCCATACCTGCGCTGTTTTGTCGTGACTCACCCCCAGAATGAACCGCCCATCAGGACTAGACGTCGCGAACTCGAGCGTCCCCTCATGAAACCACATTTGTTCCAACTTTGGACACGCCTCTAAGGTCGCCGCCAATCGCATGCGGCTGATCGGTTCTCGCTGCGGGTTTCCCTCGTCAAGATCTAACGCAGCAGCAAGCCAAGGCAGGGCGGACATCAAGTTATCCGAGTTGAGCAAATCCGCTTCCTTCTGATACATCCGCGAGAGCATTTCTTTGGTGCTGGCTAACGCAGCAGACTCGCGCACGTACATCGCGGATGAGACAGCGGTCCCGCAGGCAAACGTACTGATCACCGCCACGATCAGTGCGGCGATAGCGCGGTTGCGTTTGCACCACCGCCACGTCTTAGCAACAGGCCCGACCGGACGGGCTAGAATCGGTTTTCCTTCAACAAAACGTCGCAGTTCAGCGGCAACTTCTTTGGTCGATTGGTACCGTTTGGCGGGATCCTTCTCGAGACATTTTAAACAAATCGTCTCCATATCCACTGGAATGTGAGCATGAAGTTTGCGCGGACTGGGAGGTTCTTCGGCCGTGATTTGCACGATCAACATCAGCATGTCGCCGCGAAACGGCAAGTTGCCGGTGAGAAGCTCGTACAGCACGACGCCTAGTGAATAGACATCACTCCGGCGATCCGCGTCATGGCTATTTCCTTCTGCCTGTTCGGGCGACATGTAGGCTGGTGTACCGAGAATCTGGCCGTCGAGAGTCATCCGGATTTCACCAGCGTCTCGTTTGGCGAGCCCAAAATCCATGATATGTGGCGTACCGGTCATGTCGAGCATAATGTTGCTCGGTTTGATGTCTCGGTGGACCACGCCGGCCTCATGAGCATGCTGCAGTCCGTCGGCTAGTTGCGCACACAACTCGGCAACCTGTGTCATGTCCAACTGTTTGCCGTTGAGCCATTCGCGTAATGTGGCTCCTTGAATATATTCGCTGACGATGTAGACCGTGTTGTTGTCACGCCCCACTTCATGGATCGGGACAATGTTGGGATGATTCAGTTGGGCAACGGTCCGTGCTTCTTTAAAAAAACTGGCTGACTCAGTGGCGCTCAATGCTCCTTTGCGGGGAATCTTTACGGCGACCATCCGTTCCAAGTCCTTGTCGCGCGCTTTCCAGACCGTGCCAAAATGACCAGTGCCGAGTTGGCTAATCAACTCAAAATGGCCCAATGTGCGACACAAATCTTGTGCAAGCGTCTCGGTGGCTTGGCTGCCCAGCAGACTGATGCCACTTCCACACGCATCGCAAATAATCTCCTCTAACTTGGCATCATCCGGAACCTGAATATGATTTTGACAGTGGGGGCATCGCGTCTGAATGGGTAATTCGCCTGCAATTGCCTGCCGAGTCGAATACTTGCTTGGTGTTGTGTCGGAGAGCTCCTCTTCCACACGTTTCACTGAGCTGAGCCAGGCCGCACGTTTGAGCCGAAAACGCTTCAGATAGTCTTCTTCCCGAGGATGTTCGCCGCATAACCGCCGCACGCGGTACTCTTCAGCCACCAGATCGATCGGCAATTGTTCCACTGGGTGAAGTTGCTTGTAAATGCGCGCGTAGTCATCAAGCCGCGGCCGCTTGGGGAAGGTGCTTCCAGCGGTTCGTGGATTGGTATCGCGCCAACGGCGCTCGAGGTCGATCTTCACCAACTCGACAAGTAGGTCCCAACGTTCATCGTCCGACACCGCCTGCAGGGCTTGGTCGATCATTGGAGGCGTTCCGGCTTCCCAGGCCTCTTCAAAATCTTCGAGTTGCTGTTCGAAAACAGCCGAGTGGTCGTGCATGAGGGATCCTTCGGCAAACGTCCCGCGCAAAATTGTGCTTGGATTTCACGGTACGGCAGTCGCGTCGAGAATTCAATGAAAATGTTGCCCCGCATGCCAACCCAGGCTTATCCAGGGCTGGGAGTTGCGCACCAACTGAAATTGATTTCAAAACGGTTTCACGCCGATCGCCATCAATCGGATGCATCGACTCCGCGTGATCTTGCCATTTGCGATATCGTGACTGCAGTCGATATCAAACTGCGCCAACAACACCAGCTTGAAAAAATGCAGCGTATACTCCCAATCCACAGTCGCTTGATCGTATTCGACGAGCGACCATGGCAATGCATTCTACGCGATACGAGTCTTTGCCCAGAATTTGACGACCTGACTCTCCCCCAACAAGCCGTCGGGCCGGGATCAACCAGCGTCACTTGGCGACTGGACCTCCCTTTTCCTAAGGGGTAATCAGGAAATCGCAGAGAAAACGACATTCGGTGGGTGAAAAATTTGAAAAAAAGCGAATAACGTCCAGAAAATCGCGTTTTGCTTTGGGGGCAGGGCGTGCTCATTCGTCGTGAGTGACAAGACGCGCCTAACGAACCTACGCTTCAAGGAGATGAATGGCTTTACGGCGGTGTCGTTTGGCTATGCCTCAGTTACTTCCTGACGAGCACCAAGCGATGAATCCTCAAATAGCCGCATTTCGAGGTCCTTGCGGATACCCTTCATCACGCGCTGGACCGTGCGTGTTGTGCGACCGGTTGCGGCGGCAATGTCTTCCACCGATTCCCCTTTCAGCCGCAACTCAAGAATGACTTGATACTTAGGCCTCAACTGCCGCATCAGGTCCTCAAGCTCTTCGGCGATGGCCAACGCCTCATCCGGCGAAGGATCGCGGGCAATGATCTCGGGCCGAATACTCCAGCTGGAACCGCCAATGCTTCGCACAGCTCCGATCGACCGTTTTTGTGCCTGGTGAAACTCCACCTGACGGAGCACTTTGTGAACTGTAATAGCGGCTAGCAACCGCCACAAATCGCCGCCTCGATTGAGCGTGTAGCTTCTTTGGCCCGCATTGCAAAAGAAAGTGCGATAAGCAGATTGTACTACGTCCTCCGGATCGACGACGGTTTGAATCTCGTTGGACAACCGGGACCGCGCCAGGGCTGTCAATCGCAGTAAATACCGCTCAAAGATTTCATCGGCCGCTTGTTCATCACCTTGCTCCCAGCGAGCGAGTAAAGCAATTGATTCGTCATCGGCCATGACTGGTTGCCTTTTGGATTTGGTAATTGGAGTCACCATTCACACCTTATACGCAATTCGACGACTAATCGATGGCAAATGGCTCGCGCCGGGCAAAAAACCAAGCTTGAGACGAGACTCGCAGCAGCATTCGTTCCGGAAATCAGGGTGACCATCGAGCGATTTGCACCATTTGGTCCGCCGTATGGAAACAAAACCGGTGATGCAAGATCTCGCCGGCATCTTTCACGCACTGTGTGAAAGCATTCCATGTGATGCATGACTTTGTTCTCGATTTCACGTCGACCACCTCCTCAGTAAGGCGGGGAGATACGGCTGCTTGGTGGGCTTGGGCAGCCTGATTTGTCGAACGGGGCTTGGCGGAATGTTGCGGCAAGCCGTTGGCGTTTTGAATTCCCCAAACTACGGCTTGAAAGTGTACATACGAACACTTATCCTGACAGCATGAAAACCAATGAATTAATCGGCCACGTCGATTCGGATTGCTTTTATGTCTCGGCAGAGCGTGTCCGCCATGAGCACCTGCGGCACATTCCGGTGGGCGTGCTGGGGAACCAGGGCGCCTGTGTGATTGCCAAATCTTACGAGCTGAAAGCCCGTGGCGTGAAGACCGGCATGCCGATTTGGGATGCTGCGCCGCTCTGTCCCGACGCAGTGTTCGTCAAACGTGACTTTCGTTGGTACGAGGTGCTCTCGCGCAAACTGCTGGGTGTCATCCGCAGCGTGAGTCCACAGGTCGAATATTACTCGATCGACGAAATGTTTTTTGATGCGTCGGCGCTTCGCGAGCCGGCGGAAAGTTTGCAGCAACGCATCCTCCAGGAGGTCGGCATTCCGGTGAGCATTGGCATCTCACGGTCGCGCACCTTAGCCAAGCTGATGAGCGATGTGCGTAAGCCGTTTGGATGCTGCACGATCACCGACAAGGAAGAAATCGAGAATTTCATCCATCTGCAACCGGTCGAAGAACTGTGCGGCATCGGATATCGCAGCACGCGTAAGCTGCACCAACACGGCATCCGGACTTGCTGGCAATTCACGCAAGCCAACCGGCATTTCATTCGCAAGTTGCTCACGATCAAGGGCGAAGCCTTGTGGTGGGAACTTCAAGGAGAAGCTGTGATTCCGATCTTAACGGAGCGAAAAAAGCACAAGGCCATCGCGCGGGGAGGCAGCATTGGACGGCCGTCGACCGACAGGGAGCGGTTGTGGGCCTGGACCGTTCGCGATGCGGAAAGGCTGATTGAAGAACTCGACTTTCACCGCGTGTTGGTGGGCGAGTTGGTGATGAAGCTCTCCTACAAGACAGCGGGAGATTGGTCGCGGTCGGTGCGGTTTGCATCTCCGACCGGCGACTTTGACAAGCTGCTTGAGGCGGCTCACCACCTGCATCTTGTTGCTTGCTTAGAGCTCCAAGGACAGGCGATCACACACATTGACCTGGTTGCTGAACGGCTTTGTGAGCGGGGTGCCGAACAGCGCAGTTTGTTTGAGGCGGACGAAGGCAACGCCAGCATCGCGCAGCTGAAGCGTGCAACCAACGAGAAGCTCGGCCGCTTCGCACTGAGAAGCGCCGCTACATTGCCGCTCACAGATATCTACAACGACGAGGCTTTTAACTACGACGTTTGCGACATACGCGACAAGACGTGCTTTTGAGGAACAACATGTGTGACGGCGTGGCATTATCATGGCGTGAGATTCCGGACGAACTGATTGGCAAGCATGGTTTGCAACGCCGTCTCGTGAAACGCGGCGAAGAGGCCGATCGTGAAGTCCAGTTTCTGCAGCGCGACAGGCAGCCTGTGCTACCGGTCTGGGCCGGCGGACAGCTGTGGGTCTGGACCTGGGGACCGGGGGCACAATCGCGGCTGCCCGCAAATTGCTGCTGCAACAACGAAAGCCTCGAAGCGGGCCGATGGTCTTGGTTAGAGCCGGAGCCGGTCGAGATTCCGGCCAGCTACGTTTGGCACAAAGGAGTCTGGTACCAATCGGTCGGTGGCATTCGAGGAATCCTTGTGTACGACGCGCTGGGCATTCCGCACGTTTACGTGCTCACGCAGCCCGCCAGTCATTACTACAAAGTGATGACCCGTAGTGACCGCATGCCGGTCTTTTTAGGCGACGGTATCTGACTCGGCGACGCACGTCATGAGCTGTTCATCGAAGGGGACAAACAAATCCTCCAACTGGCCCCGTTCCTTCACATCGGGATCGAGCCAGCGAGAGTAGGATTCCTCTCCCGTGAGTATCACCGGCATCCGTTTGCGAGGATGGTACTGTTCAACAAGCGGATTTGCTGCTGTGGTGACCACGGTGCAGGTCTCCAGTTTGTCTTCGCCGAGTTGCCAAGATTCCCACAGGCCCGCCAGAGCAAACAGCTCATGATCTTTGAGGCCGAAGAAGTGTCCGCCTTCATAAAAAGCAGTCACGGGAATCAAGGCCCGCCGCTGCTTAAACGCATCGCGGAAGGATGGCTTCTCGTGAATCGTTTCACTGCGACTATTGAACGTCATGCGTTGAAATGATTGCGGAGAATGAAACTTAGCAGAGGGCTTCCACCAGCGCGGCAGCAGTCCCCAGTTGAGGAGTTTTAACTGGCGTTCCTGGTCAGGATCCAGATGGATCGCCACAACATCGCTTCCTGGAAAGCGATCTCCCGTTGGGAACGGCAGGGTCTCCTGTTGTGTGAGGGCAAACTCCTCCACAAGAGCTTTTAATCGCAGTTTGGCTTGGAATCGATGGCACATGACTGCATTGTGACTTTGTGGGCACTGAAAATCCACCTCCGAACACGCGCAGTGTGAAACCTTTCTGATTTGAAACCACAACTGCCGCTAACTACGATGGTTTCCATTCCAAGGTTCCGCCACGCTTTTCAAAGGCGAACCTCTTTTTTGGCTTCGAGCCACCATTGTTTTGAGGCCACGCGTCATGGACCAGTTGATCGGATTCATCCTTGGTAATTTCACGCTGACCTTTCTGGTTATAGGTGTGATTTGTTCGCTGATTTTGCTGGCAATCAAGCCCAAGCCGCTCAAGAGCCCAATCGTCAACGAGGCGTTTTTCTCCTACTTTTTACTGTTCAGCATTGGTGTCAGTTTTACCTACAACTTTGTGATGCACGTCTTCTTTGCGGACATGGCGGCTGCGTTTATTGGCTGGAAGAACAGCCCGTTTCAGTATGAAGTCGGCTTTGCCAGTCTGGGATTCGGAATCGTGGGACTGCTGGCATTTCGACAGAAACTCGGTTTCCGGACTGCGGCAGTCTTGGGACCGACCTGTTTTCAGTGGGGCGCTGCCGGCGGACACGTTTACCAAATGGTCACGGCGCACAATTTCGCCCCGGGAAATGCAGGGATTATGTTCTGGTCCGACGTCTTCCTGCCGGTCATCGGCTTCCTGCTGCTGTTCAACCAATACCGGTATGAGATGCGCGCAGGGTGATCATTCCCCGCTACGCGATGATTCCCTGGACGACCTCCCCGGCGACATCGGTCAGGCGGAAGTCGCGGCCGGCGTGACGGTGGGTGAGTCGCAGGTGATCGAGACCCAATAAGTGCAGCAGTGTGGCGTGTAAGTCGTGGATGTGCACCTTGTCGACCGCCGCGTAGTAGCCATAATCGTCGGTCGCCCCGTATTGGATTCCACTGCGGACTCCGCCGCCGGCCAGCCACATCGTAAATCCTTCTGGATTGTGATCCCGGCCATCGTGACCTTTGCCCTGACAGGTTGGCGTGCGACCAAACTCGCCGCCCCAAAGCACCAGTGTGTCGTCCAGCAGACCGCGTGATTTTAGGTCGCGGAGCAGACCTGCGATCGGCTTGTCGACCTCGGCGGCATTCTGGACGTGGCCTTTGCGAAGATCACCATGTTGGTCCCATTGGACCTCGGAATTGCTGTGAGTCACCTGCACAAACCGGACCCCCCGTTCGGCGAACCGCCGCGCCATCAGACATTGTCGAGCGAAATCCGCCGTGACCGGATCATCGGTGCCGTAGTATGCATGTGTCGCGCGGCTCTCCTGCGACAGTTCTAACGCTTCGGGCATCTCGGTCTGCATGCGAAACGCCAATTCAAACGATTTGATCCGGGCCTCTAGAGCAAGATCCGGTCCCGTTGTGTCGAGGAATTTGTTGTTGAAGGATTGGATCAGGTCGAGTTGAAGTCGTTGCGAATTGCGGCTGAGCTGCGCGTTGCGGATATATTTGACGCGCGCTTGTTCCGAGGATTGACTCGCATTTCCCAACGGCGTTCCGGAATAGTTGGCAGGCAGAAATGCTGAACTCCAGTTCTTGGTCCCACCGTGAGCCAATGTCGGACAAATGGTGATGAAGCCAGGGAGGTTCTGGTTCTCTGTTCCCAAACCATACGTCACCCAGGAGCCCATGCTGGGACGGACGAAGGAGTCGCTGCCGGTATGGAGTTTCAGGCTGGCTCCCCCATGCGCCGGGTTTGTGCCGTGCATGGAGTTGATGATGCACAGGTCATCGACGCACTGTGCGACATGGGGAAACAACTCGCTCACAGCGATGCCGCTTTCGCCGTAGCGCTTGAATTTCCAAGGCGAAGCAAGCAATTCGCCGGTGGGAGCGAACTGGACGCGCGGCTTGTCGAATGGCAGTTGTTTATGGTCGTCTTTTTGGAGTTGTGGTTTGTAATCAAATGTGTCCATGTGCGACGGGCCGCCCTTCATGAACAAAAAGATGACACGCTTCGCCTTCGCAGGAAAGTGGGGCAGGTGGGTCCCGGCAGAATCCTGTGAAACGGGCGGCGCTGCCAGAGCTTCATCGGCCAACAGAGAGGCCAACGCGAGTGATCCGAATCCGGCACTGCATTGTTGGAGAAGTTGTCGTCGTGAAATCGTCATGTTTCTGTTCCGCTGAATTTTGATGATTGCTGTCCGAACATCGCGATCATCAATTAACGTACGTAGATAAACTCACTGGATGAAATGACCGACTGGCACAAGGCCTGCCATGCCTGTTGTGTCCCGCCGACATTGTCTTGCGAAGACTTTTCTTGTGCCGTCAATTCCATAAATTGCGTCAGGAAAAGATCAGCACGAGTTAACTCATCCTCTGTTGGCGGACGCCCATAGGCTTCCAAAAATAGTTGTGTGACGCGTTCCTTGCGGGTTCCGTCGGCATCCAACAATCGGTCGGCCATAGCGGTCGTGAGATCGATGGCTAGTTGGGAATTCATCAGAAACAGCGCCTGTGGGGCGATCGTACTGGTGTTACGATTGCCGTTGAGTACGCTGGCGTCCGTATAGTCAAAGAGTTGAAACACGTCGTACAAGTGATTGCGAATCACAGGCACATAGATCGAGCGCCGCCGTATGTCATAGTTCGACTTGTCTTGCGAGGTGTGATCGAACAGGTAATCGCGGTTCTTGACGGCAAGCAAGTTTCCACCGAGCGTGCGATCGAGTGTCCCGCTGGTGGCCAACAGCGCGTCGCGGATCGTCTCGGCTTCGAGCCGACGGACATCAAACCGCCAATAAAGAAGATTGTCCGGATCGACTGCGGCACGATGCGAATCGAAGCCACTGCTCCTCTGATACGCAGCAGACAGCATGATGAGACGATGCATTGCTTTGATCGACCAGTCTTCTTCAACGAAGCGAACGGCGAGCCAATCCAAGAGTTTCGGGTGCGTCGGTGGTTGCCCTTGCAGCCCAAAGTTATCAACAGTCGACACCAGCCCCTTGCCAAAATGCCACCGCCAGATGCGATTGACCATCACGCGAGCCGTTAACGGGTGATCTGGGGTCGTCAACCAATGGGCATATTCCAGGCGACCGCTACTGTTGCTCGGCAAGCTCGGTGGGGTGTCACTGCACAGAACTCTGGGAAAGTGACGGGGAACGACATCGCCCAAAGTGAGATGGCTCCCACGCAGGTGCACCGCAGCATCTGCAATGTCCCCATCAACGACTCCCATGGCGGTGGGCAAGACAGGCACCGATTTCTCAAGGCTCTTGAGATCGTCCCGCAGCTTCTTCAATTCGTCTTGCGTTTCCTGTGGAAAACGTTTCTCCAAGTCTTGCGGGACTGTCTCTCCCGTGGGAGGAGCCAACTTGTCTTTCGCCTTCGCGATCCGATCTTCGATCTGCGATTTTTTCTCAGAAATTCGTTGCTCGTGTTTCTCCTTACGGGCCAATTCCTCTGGCAGCGCAATTAGATTCTCTTGCCACTTGGCGACTTTTTTGAAACTCTCCATGGTACGGGTGCTCTTAAAGATTCCCGCCAGCCCGTAATAGTCGTCCTGCCCGATCGGATCGAACTTGTGGTCATGGCAGCGCGCACAGCCGAGTGTCAGCCCCATCAAGCTGCGGCCAATGGTGTCAATTTGTTCGTCGACAATATCCATTTCCATTTTCGATTCGTCGACTTCCGCGAGCACTTTCGGGCCGAGCGCGAGAAAACCGGTAGCGATCAGTCGGTCGTTTCGGCGCGAAACGTCCGATCCGGAGTCAAGTTGATCGCCGGCAAGTTGTTCAACCACAAACTCGTCGTACGGTTTGTCGTTATTCAATGACTGGACGACATAATCGCGATACCGCCATGCGTTCCCGTGGGCGACATTTTCGTCGAGCCCATTCGAATCGGCATAGCGGGCAATATCGAGCCAGTGACGCCCCCACCGCTCGCCGTAGTGTGGCGAATCAAGCAACCGATCCACCACACGGCGAAACGCTTCGTCCGACTCGTCGGCCAAAAAGGCGTCGATCTCTGCGGGCGTGGGCGGGAGGCCAATGAGGTCGAAAGTCGCACGCCGGATCAAAGTCCGTTTGTCGGCGGGACCGAGCGGTTTGAGTCCTTTCTTCGCTAGAGCTTCGCTGACAAACGCATCAATCGGATTCTCAATGGATTCAGCAGGACCGCCGCGTGGAACGTTTGGTTTCGAAGGGGTTTGAAACGCCCAGTGTGTACGTCCCTTGGCAATGTCCAAGGTAGCACGTGAGGCGACTTTAACTGTGCCACTATCCGGATGCGGAGCCCCCATTTCGACCCAGCGCGTCAAATCCGCAATCTGACGATCGGATAGCTTCTCATCAGGTGGCATTTGTAGTTCATTGTCGCGGTAGCCTATCGCGGTTATAAGCAGGCTTTGCTTAGGTTTCCCTGGATTAATCGAGGCACCCGCATTACCGCCGGTCAGTATTCCCGCCAGCGTATCGAGGCGCAACTCGGATTCCTGCACGTCAGCTCCGTGGCATTCGTAACAATATTTCGCCAAGAGTGGCCGGATCGTCTTCTCAAAGAATCGAATTTGCTCGGCATTGGGGCGATTGACTTTTTGCGGGGTCTCGTCCGCCGACAACACTGCAGTGCCGACAGAAACCAGGATCGCCAGGGACATCGCCATTGGCAAGAGACGTCTACTGAAGAACTGGACCAACCGAGTTCGTCGTCTTGGAGTGAGCATGGGGAGTTTGTTTGACATAAAATCAGGTAGGACACAGATGTCGCTGATAAGAATATTCAACTTGAACGATTGCAGGACCGCCAGAACTTCTAACCCCGCATTCGCTGCGCGGGATGATTTTAGCGCTCAATCGTGGGCTGCCTGCGTTGTCGGCCATAATATGCGGACAAGGTCTAGTATAGCATCATGCGGGGGGAGAATGGGAGTGCGAAGGAGGCGACGATCAGTACCCGCTTGGAGTCGCTGGTCACAGCATGGTCTACGCGATGACAAAATCTGAGCGCAGCAAACGGTCGTCGTCTAGGCACATGGTCACCAGTGTGGAAGGACAAGGAATCGGAGAGCGAAGTGGTGGAGCGATCAGCGGTAAAAATCCCCAAATGTGCAGCTGTCAGGTATTTTCGGTACAATGAATAATTGATTCAGGGGCTAAAGAAATGACAGGGAATTCAAATGAAATCAGTTCGCACAAGACAACTCACAACAATGAATAGCTTCTTCTGGTCGACCGGCTTTGCCGTGATTCTCACTTTTCACAGTCTTGTTGCATGTGCTGAAGAATCTGTTGCCATCGAGCACAAGATCGCTGCAATTGAAGAAGATCGCTTTCACGGCTGGCCTGCGAATAACGGTGTGTGGCAATGGGGGGACGAGTTTTTGGTGGGCTTTACGCAAGGTGACTTCGAACTGAAGTCGGGGCACAACATTGCTGGCCGTCAAGACAGCCTGTTGGCCCGCAGTCAAGATGGTGGCATGACGTGGCAGATGTTCGATCCGCCAGGTTTTTTGGATGACGAGAACCCACAATATCTCGGTGAAGGTAAAGCAAAGTTAACGCAGCCGCTCGATTTCCGGCATTCTGGATTTGCGCTGCGAATCTTTGCTGACGGCTACCATGGCAACCACGATCCGGAAGGCGGCTTTTTTTATTCCAACAACCGAGGTGCAAATTGGAACGGCCCCTATGCACTGACAGGATTAAAAGATCATCCGGAGATGAAAGACAAACTTCTTTCACCACGAACCGATTATTTGGTTCAAAGCCCTGGTCATTGCATCGTTTTCATCTCCACGCATGTCGACGATCCGAAACTCAAGAGAATCGCTTGCATTCAGACGACCGACGGTGGACAGACATTCGAATTTGTCTCATGGGTGACGCCCGAGTCTGAGGAGGCGAGTGCGATCATGAGCCAAACGGTTCAGCTGTCCGACCAGGACTTTGTGTTGGCCTATCGAAAAATCTATCGCAATCCCGGCAAACAGGATGAAATCGAAACTTACCACTCTGCGGACGGGTGTAAGACTTGGCAGCGCCTCAGCACGATTAAGGAAATGCAGACGCATTCCAATCCGCCTGCCTTATTGAAATTGACCGATGGCAGGCTTTGCTGTGTTTATGGAGATCGCCACGTTGGTGAGATTCGCGGGAGATATAGCAGTGATCGCGGCAAGACCTGGGGCCCGGAATTGGTGATTCGCGATGATTTCCAGGCTTTGCCGGACGATCCTGACTCCAGCACTGGCCTCAATACGGACATCGGTTATCCCCGCTTGGTGCAGAGATCGGATGGCAAGCTTGTCGCCATTTATTACTGGGCCACTGCTGAAAACCCGCAACAGCATATTGCTGTTTCCATCTGGAGTCCGTAATCCCGGCTTTCAAAACGCGTTACGGGTTAATCGATTGCCAGAGGGACGGGACTAAGTTTCGCGGGTTTAGCCATAGCAAACTGGGCTTAGTAACGACTTAGGGAATACCAGCTTTGAGAAGTTGACCGTAGCCAGCTTTGAGTGGGCGCACATCGTAGCCCAGCTCCTTGAAGAGGAGCGAAGCGGCTAAAACCCTTGCACCGGACTGGCAATGGCAGTAGATGATTTTTCCTAGCGGGAGCGTTTTCATCAGCTGTTCGGCAAATTTCTGGTTGGCTGCATCGCGTTTGAGTTCGCTAAGCGGCACCAGCACCGCGGTCTCCAGATGCCCTGCGTCCCATTCTCCCTGTTCCCGCACGTCAACCAGAACGGCCGATTTGTCGGCCAGTCGTTGATGGACCGTCTCGAGCGAATCGGTGGTGTGCCCCGAGGGATGGAATGTAGCCGCCTGTTTGCCGGCACCGGTTTTCTGCTTTTCCTGTTCATCATCCCAGGTATTGCCCAGCAGGCGTGTGGCTTCTTTCAAGACGAACTCCGCATCCATGAACGGTTCGTAGCTGATGTCCTGCCAGAGCACCTTGCCGTCGCCATCGATAATGAACGTCCCATGCAATGGTTGATTTTCAAAATCGTCATAAACCCGGTAGGCCTTGAATACGTCGAGATCTGAGTTACTGACCAACGGAATGGGCATCCCTTTTTTGTCGTAGTTATCAATCGAAACTTTCAAGCCCTTTTGGTCGTCAGTGCTGATAGCAACCATCGACAGGCCGGCGGCTTCGAAATCACTCACTTTCGGCGCAAAGGCTTGAAGTTGTTTGGCGCAGTGCAAACATCCAGACCCGAGATAAAAGATCACGATGTGTGGTTGGCCTTTGAATTCAGCTGAGGAACGAATCTTGCCCTCAGCATCTTTGAGCGCCCACTCCTGCGACGGGGAGGGCCGCCAGCGGAACGGACCGAGCGAGTCGAGCGGTGGGCGTTTGCCAATGTCCAAAGCCGGCGTTGCGGCGACGCGCCAATCCGCTGGGTATTCGAGTTCTTCGGCGATGGGCGTCAGACGCGCAAACACAGGAACATCGAGATCAATCGCGGCGGAAAGTTTTCGTAGTTCCTCAAAAACCTCGCGTGCCTCTTTCTTCTTTCCCGACTGCCACAAGGTCTCGACAAGGATCGCAAGTGGATGAACTTCGTTTTCGTTGGATTTCACTTCCTTGCGGATTGATTTCTCAGCCTTGTCCTGCTCGTCTTTATCGCCAGTTAGCCACTGCACCTTAGCCAGGTAGAGCGGATCCACGTCGTCGGCCTTCTTCAATAGCTTGTATGCGTTTTGATATTCGCCTTGGGAAACGGCCTCGTATCCTTTCAGAGCATTAAGGGTACTTTTCAGCTCCTTAATCTCCGAATTGAACTGATTCCGCGCTTTGGTGACAGCATCGTCCTTGTTAGATTTTTTATCGGATCCTTCCTGTTTCGCCTGCTTGTCGTCTGAAGATGTTGTTGCCTGTTCTTCTACGTCAGTCGCCTTGGCCTTCTCTTCGGCAGCGTGCACCGCATCTTTCTGTTCCTGCAGTTTGGCATCGAGTCGACTTTGGACTGCTGCGATCTGTTCACGGCCTTGGTTCACATCTCCGGTTAAAAAGTAAGCCATTCCCAAATGGCGCAGTCGTTGAATTTGCTCTTCGTCGACATCGGTCGGTTCAAGATAAGGCGTTTGTGACAAGGCAATGATATCGTCCCAAAGTTCATACGTCCGCAGGACCTGGAATAGTCTCTGACGCCCGTATTTGCTGCTCCCTTTTTTCTCGAATGAGTTGTAACGCGGGTGACGCGGCAACTCCGTCATGTTTTTGGCCAAGTCGACAGCATCGTGAACACGGCCGACATGAATCAGGTTGCGGATAAACCATTCGTTGTTATGGGCAAAATTTTCTATTTGATCCGGCATCACGCGATCACGCATCATATGCGCATGATCAACCCGCGCTGAGGCTTCCTGTTGCCATGCCGCATCGTGGTAGCGTTTCAATCGCGAGAAAATATGCCCCGGCATATGCCACATATGGGCTATGCTGGGAGAGGTTTGACCACACAATGCAGCTGAGGGGATCGCTTTTTCCGGATGGCGATGATCCCAAAGATGGATGCGAAAATGGTGCGCCGAATGCATCGGCTCCGCGTCGAAAACATCTTGCAGCAGCGAATCAACTGCAAAATAGCTGGTGCTTGAGTTTTTTGACTTGTACAAATGCAAAGCCAATAACGCCTTCGCTTCCCGATCATCGGGGAATTCGAGAATCAGGTTCTCCAGCGCCTTGGTATAGGCATTGTTGCGCTTCTCTTTTTTGTCCTCGTCGGCCGTGACGTAGGCTTTAATCGCCTTGATGTACATCACTTCTCGCTGGGAAGCCTGTTCTTTCCGCTTGTCGGCCTCTGTGATAAATCCCTGCGCGCGTTCTTGATTCCCCAGGTTGGCCATTGCGGCGCCCCAATACGCCATCGCACAATCAGGGTCTAAAGCAGCCGCCTGACGAAACGAACGTTCTGCTTCGAAATTCCAGAAGCCGTACAACTGCCCCAGCCCTTGGTCGATAAACTTTTGCGCCTCTTCATTTTTTGTGGTGACCGGAAAATCGACATGCCCAGTCCCCCCCATCAGGTAGGCCTTCTGCCGCGGCCCTTCGTTGAAGACTTCACCATGATAGGAATGCCCCGCCAGAATCTCCGCGAGGTCATCCGTTGCTTCGGCCTGCTCAACCTCAGGTTTTGCTTGCGCTTCAACGGGCTCTGCCGCCACGAGGTTTGAGGCAGACAGCACAAGGGCGACAAATAGTCCGATTCCAAGCGTCGTCAAATCACGCTTCGACAGGTCAACCCGACGGTAATCTGATTTCGAAAGGAAAGACCTTGAGACTGGGCGGAAGCAGTGCATGGTTTTATCTTTCAAGGCGTGATTGAGCCAAAAACGCGTGGACCAAAACAGTGACGAGCTTCCCCTGAACCTAGAAAGGGAATGTTGTCTGGAGCGTACGTGGATAAACTGGCGGGAATCCCATCTTAATCAATCACCCACAGCAACTCAATTCGGTAGATCCTCCGCTCCGCAGCAATTCGATCGCGCGGTTGATGAAGCCGAGGCTTGTGGGGATTTCGCTAAGCAGCTGCATACATCAGGTTCAGGGTTGTTGCGGCGCTCTCGCGAGTATTGTCTGTCAGGCCTCTCAGACCTGTCTGGACAACACCCGTGGAAGAGGAGAGGTAAAGTTGAGAATTTCGCCGGATAAGGGGTGCGGGAATTGCAGGGAACTTGCGTGCAATCCCAGTCGACGGGCGGGATTCGTGCGTGCTTTATGCTTTCGATCGCCTATGATCGGGCATTTTGCATCGGCCAGGTGCTCGCGAATTTGATTCCGGCGACCTGTTTGCGGTGTAAGCTCGACTAACGCGCATGTCGCGCTTCGCTTCAACACGCGGTAATTGGTCACCGCAAGGCGTGTCCGCTCACTGGGAGGAACGCTGTCGACTGCGGTTGGTCCACGCTGGTTGGAATTGGAACTCAACTCACCGCTATCGGCCGGTAAGTCCCCTTCCACCACGGCCAAATAACATTTCTCGGCCCGTAACCAATTTGCCTGCAGGACCTGCTTGGCGTCTTCGGACTTTGCAAAGATCATCAGTCCAGATGTATCGCGGTCCAACCGATGGACGATCCACACTCGATTGGGACTTTTAGGATTTCCGCGACGGACGTAATCTGTGAGATACGAATACGCCGTCTTATTCCGTTCCGTCGCGTTGGCCATGCTCAGTAGATTGGCCGGTTTTTCGATGACAACGAGTGACGCATCTTCGAAGAGTACCGTCATGCCGCGTGGCAACAGACTCTCTGAGAGAACCTCTTCTTTGCCGCGAATCGAAACCACATCCCCAGCTTGCAGACGGTGATTGTAGCGTGTGACCGACCGTCCGTTGACTTTCACCGAACCGTATTTCAGCCACTGCCGCACCTTATTCTTCTTCACGTCCTGATGGCACGCAAAAACAAAAGTGAGAAGTTCCACGGGATGTTCGACAGTGTGCGATGCGGTCATAATGCTTTGTGGTCGTGATTTCGGCGGCCAAATACATGGGCCAGCTTGAAATTGCGATGCGTAGAGAGGGCAGGGGGATGGAGCTTTGAATGCCAGTTTACTCGACGAGGAGTTTCCTGGCGATCCTCTCAGCGTTTTTGAGCTGCCATTGCGTTGACCCTGTCATTATTTCGAAGACGCGATGAAGTTCGCCCCATACCTGGAATCGTTCGGTTCCACTGTCATTCCCCCATTCGTCATTTCTATTTGGGGTGGTCTACCGTCCGAAGGCAGAAAACTCGCGTATGTCTCTTTGAAAGCGGGGCGGAGTCGGGGAGGCCAGGTCGGTTTTTTGCGTCTATGAGGGATCGGTTAGACAATGCGTTTAGCGATAAGATACCGGCCAGGGTCTCGGAACGCCGTGGTTTCCGGGTTATGACTGTCATGCAAGGGATTCTGTTGACATAGCCCATCTATCCTGACTGCAGCTGTTCCTGCTCGTTTTGTGCGTTTGATTTGATGAGATACAATTTAAAATCGCTTCTGAAGTGCAGTACAATCAGCATTGCGAAAATTTCGAGAATATTCGAGTTGGAGCTCCTATTGTTATTCGATTCCCGCCTATCTTTTTCTTGGACAGTGCGGGACCAGCGTTAATTGATTTCTCCTTTATCGCCTCTTTTTCCCGTCCATTTTCTTTCGGTGGATCTTCGTTCCCATGAGTGTGTCAGAAACTCGGACCGTGCAGAGAGGTTTTACCCTTATCGAACTCCTCGTGGTGATAGCCATCATCGCGCTTTTAATTGCCTTGTTATTGCCGGCCGTGCAGCAGGCACGCGAAGCGGCTCGTCGCACCCAATGCAAAAACAACCTCAAGCAACTGGGGTTGGCGATGCATAATTATGAATCAACCTTCGGACGGTTTCCTTCCTCGGGGCAGGGACTGGGCAGCGGGCCTTACGGGCAAAACTTTGACCGCCATTCCTTTTTCACGCATGTGCTGCCGTTCATCGATCAAGCGAACATCACACATCAGTTCGACTTCGGGTCGTCCTACAATGAGACACCTGAGAACATCGCCATCACAAAAATCGCGTTGTCGATGTATCTTTGTCCCAGCGCTGCTCTACGCGAAGGAAACACGGATAGCCAGGGATATGGGGGGATCGATTACGGTCCCACGATTCACACGAATATCAGTCCCGTCACCGGGCTTCCCGATAGCTCTACGATGGTCCATGGCGGTTTGCGCTGGGAGGGAACCGACCTCAGACAAATCACCGATGGTTTGAGTAACACCATGGCGCTAGGGGAATGTGTCGGGCGTAACGACGGGATGGACTCGTTGTATGCGGATCCCGTAGAGGTCGGGAGCATGCGATCACATTGGCGGTGGGCAGAACCGGATAATGCGTTTGGTGTCTCTTTTACACCGAATTTCCATAAGAACCCGTGGGGCGGACCACCCTCTTGTCCCTGGGTCGACATGAACTGCGGTCCCAACGATGAACTGTTCAGTTTTCACGATGGCGGATGTCACGCGTCCTTTTGTGATGGGAGTGTCCGCTTCCTTTCCGACAGCATGGACTTTGGTATCCTGCGTGCCACAGTCTCAGCTGGCGAGGGCGAAATCATCGGGGAATACTAACGTTCTGATGTATTTCTGATACACTGATTCGAACACCATCGAGTGCAAGCTTTCTGCGCTCGACGGTGTTTTTATATTGTTGCTGACAGCTGCGATCCGCTTCTGGAGCAATTTGCAAAAAGAACCGGGCGCAAGCTGACAACATTCGAGGATTCGATCGCACAGTAGCAACCACTCTGGAAACGCTAGAGCATTCGAAGTCACTGTGTTGGGAGTGCTGACTGGTGAGGTCTCCCGTCACAGTCCCGCCGGGGCACTGTTTCTGGATGGCTCATTCTCTAGCACTTTTTCCAAGATTACGTAGGATTGCTGTCTCTCCGGATCGAGTTGAATCGCTTTCTCGATCACCGATTTGGCTTGCACGAATTCGTCTTGCTGAAGGTGAATCTCTGCCAGATCCAAGCGAGCGAGCACGTGGTTTGGCTCGAGCTCGATGGCTTTTTGTAAAAAGCCCGCTGCCTGGTCCAACTCGCCCGATTGGTAGAGCATGTGGCCAGCCACAAAGTTGGTATGGGCGTCTTCTCCGGCGAGCTGGATCGCTTGCAACGCGAGTTGTTTCGCCTCCAGGTGTTTGCCAGCCCAGGAGAGCACCTGTGCCAAGTTCCTCAGCGCTTTGCCCTGTTGGGCAGTATCGATCTCCCCTTCGATTCGCCGCGCAATCTTTTGCCTCGACAATTCCGACCAGGATGCATTGGGCGAGACTGTGCCGGAATCCTCTAAGTATTGAAACAGTTCAGCGGCAAGTCTGCGGTGCCCGTCAATCGTTAGGTGCAAGTGATCCAGAAAGAGATCATCGCCGGGAATGCCATCCTTCGCCCAGCGTTGGACCAAACGTTCGAAATCGATGACGCGGTGATCCGTTTCATCTGCCACCTGACGAACCGCGTCTTGAAAGCTTGAAGGAGCCCGCAACGGGCAGACATCCTCATCGATAGCCCGTTGGTAGGCCGCGCGTGCTAAGTCGAATTTCCCAAGCCGGTCCAGCAAGCGACCGCGTTGATAATGCAACTCGGCGTGCCGGTCGTCGATATCCGATGCTTTGTCCAAAGCATCCAAGGCCTCTGCATACCGTTCATTGCTGCTCGAGACATTGGCTGAATGGACGAGTATTTCCCATTGGGCTTGTTCATCAGCAAGTAAGTCATCCCGGTGTTCGCTCTTGAGTGGCGAAAAGTTTCGGATGTTGCTGGCCGCTGTGATAAACACTATGTCCGCACCTGCCTTATCAGCTAAGTGCTCCATCCGTAGAAGATTGAACTCAAAATGTTTTAAAGTGCGCTGCCACAATTGTTCGTCGCGGGTGTACGTCTCCGGGCCTACGGTCTTATCCAGAATCGCAGCGACTTCTTCGGGGAGGATTTGCTTCTGCCCATATTCTCCCGACTCCTTTTCGCCACGACTTTTCAACAACCGCTCGGTCAAAGCAAAGGTGCGGGTTTGGCCGATCAAGTTGCTCAGACCCGCCAGTGGTTGCTGCGCATCCAACTGCTGGCCGTAAGTTCGCAGTTCCAGAAATTCATTATGGCCCGTGTAAACCACGTAAAGATCCGGCGTATAGCGGTTCAATTCCTCCATCAACGCAGTAATCCGATAACTGGCGTAGCTGATGCCGCCGACATTGATCACTTCCCAGTCGCGAGTGGGATCGGCCGCCTGCAAGAACTCCCCCAGCCACTTGGAAAAGGACGTTTGATGATCGTAAGGCCGGCCGTAGGTGGTCGAACCGCCCAGGCAGAAGATTCGATAGGTTCGCTTCGGTTTGTCTTTAAGGAATCGCTGTTCGTTGAAATAGATGAGTTTGTTGGCAGCCGTCACCATCTCAGCCCCATCGCGAATGCTCGATGTCACGAACAGCGGCGAGTTTGAGGAGTACCCGACAAACGGATCGTCGTCGTAGTACGTCGGCTGCACCCCGCATACGTTTAGCAACAGTTCCAAACTGAGAAAAAACAAAACGCACGTCGCGAAAGAAAATAACACTTTCTTTTTCAACGAGAGTTTTGTTTTGTTCTTCATGGTGTGCTGGCCCATATCATCCTCTGCTGCCAGTCGGTCAGGAAGTCGACTCGCCAACGGTTGACGGTTTTTGCTCCCGCGTAGCTGGCTTCGGACAAACTGCGATCCGGTCGATCAGTCCAGTAATGCCGTCCGTGATCGGTCTTCCTATAGGAACCGCCCCAGTGTGCCGTTGTGGGATCATCCGCCTCGCCCCGCAACAGGTATAGCAGCGATGGCGTGTCCCCCATCTTGATGTCGCTTTTTTTATGGAAGAGCAAATCGCCCAGCGCACCATGCTTGTGGACGTGGTTGGCAACAAAACTGCGGTTGCCCCAATTGTCGTTTTGCCGGCCCCCCACGTACATCCCGCGAAACGTGGTGTCGCTTTCGATCCACCATAAGTCGGAATGATTCTTAAAAAGGTATTCGCGTGCGGCGCGGTCCTGCCTGGTATTCCACGAGCCGATCGAGTACAGGCGGATTTTGCTTTTGATTGAAGGGTCATCGTGGACAGCCTGTGCAACATCGGTGATGCTGCCCCACACCAGCACCCACAACGGCCGTGGATCGTCGACCTTTGCCTGCCCGATGATCCACTGAGATCCCTCAGTGGGTTTACTCCATCCGCTGCGTGGAGCCGGATCAACCGCACCTTGCTTGGTGACATCGCGCAATGAATCGGGAGTTGGAAAAGCCACTGAGTGTTTTTTGAGATTCGGATAGTCCTTTGAGTAAGCTTCGATCGCTTCGTAGATGTGTTTTACGCGGCCCTGCTGTGGTGGAGACGAAATCAGCCCTTCAATATCCAGCACATCGGCGTAGAGGAGTAGATGGACCATTGACTGAAAATCGTCGGGGTCCGAGCCGCCCACATCCGTAGAGATGATCACCCGCGGCCTGTCGCCCTCCAACGCTCCGCCCGACGGTTCAGGCTGATCGGCGCCGGATGCAATTGCGGCGCTGCAAAGCAGCAGACACGTATATGCCGTCAGTTGGCAGACGCAGACCAATGTTCGGTGTAACATGGAAAAGCTCCAGATGCGGGTTCGTTGCAAGATGTGGTTGCAATGATAGTCAATGGCACCGAACAACGGGACTGTGGCTCGGTTCTTATCACCGCAGAATTGTCGACTCGATTTTCTGGCAACGTCGAATGTCTCGCAATTAATAACCAGCGATCAACTCCATGATAATCACACACAAGGAATAACATGAAACGAATTTTGACATTTTTTATGGCGTTGTCTATTGGCGGACTGGTTCTGACCGGAGCATTAGCGGCGGCAGAAGAGAAATACGAAGTCGATCCGGACTCGCTTCCGCAAAAGGGCGTGCCCCAGGGGGAAATCAAGGGGCCGTTTCCGTGGAAGAGCAAGATCTTTCCCGGCACCGAGCGTGAATATTGGATCTACGTGCCGGCGCAGTACGACAAGGACAAACCGGTCTGCGTGATGGTTGTGCAAGATGGGCTGGGGCGGGCCAAGGGTTGGAAAATGCCGACCGTTTTCGACAACTTGATTCACAAAGGCGAAATGCCGGTCACCATTGGAATCTTCATTACCCCAGGCGTTGTGCCGGCGCCGCGTGAAGGCACGCAGGCGCGGTTCAACCGCAGTTTTGAATACGATTCACTTGGTGATCGCTACGCGAAATTTCTGATCGAAGAAATCCTGCCTGAAGTCAGCAAGAGTTATAACCTGAGCGAGGACCCGAACGACCGGGCGATCTCCGGCGCCAGTTCGGGGGCCATTTGCGCATTCAACGTCGCGTGGGAACGGCCTGATCAATTTCGCCGAGTGTTCAGCACCATTGGGACTTTCGTGGGACTGCGTGGCGGCAACGAGTTTCCCGTATTGGTTCGTAAAGTCGAACCGAAACCGATCCGCGTCTTTTTGCAGGATGGTAGCAACGACCTGGACCTGTACGGCGGGAGTTGGTGGGTCGCCAACCAAGACATGCTGTCGGCGCTTACCTGGGCGGGCTACGACGTGAACCATGCATGGGGACAAGGCGGGCACAATGGCAAACAGGGGGCAGCGATTCTACCAGATGCCATGCGCTGGTTGTGGCGTGACTATCCGAAACCGATTCGCGTCGGCACTGCCGGCGGCAAACGCCGCACCGACATTCTCATTCCCGGTGAAGAGTGGCAGCTTGTCAGCAAAGGGCATAAATTCACCGAAGGCCCCGCCGTTAACGCGAAGGGTGAAGTGTTTTTCACCGATGTCCCGAATAGCCAGATCTACAAAATCGGGCTGGACGGCATGGTTTCGTTGTTCGCCGATGAGACTGGAAATGCCAATGGTCTGATGTTTGGCAAAGATGGCAAACTGTACGCATGCGTGAGCGGAAAGAAACAGATCGTCGCCTACACGCCCGATGGCAAGTCCGAGGTGATTGCTGAAAATGTTAGCTGCAACGACTTGGTTGTCGGTGACAACGGCATCTATGTCACAGACCCAGAAAACAAACGCGTATTACACATCGATGGGGACAAAAAAGTCAGCGTCGTCGATGAGAAGGGACTCGAATTCCCCAACGGCGTTGTGTTGTCGCCCGATCAGTCGCTGCTGTATGTCGCCGACACCCGTCGCCAATACGTCAACTCCTACCAAGTGCAAGACGACGGAACGTTACGCTACAAGCAAACCTTCCACCACCTACACATTGCTCCGACGCAATCCGACACCGGCGCGGACGGCATGACCGTCGACGACCAAGGCCGACTGTACGTGGCCACGCGGATGGGTGTGCAAGTCTGCGACCAACCGGGACGCGTGCATCTGATTCTCTCGAAACCGCAGGGCAGTTGGCTGTCGAACGTTGTGTTTGGTGGCAAGGATCTGAACACGCTGTACGTGACCTGTGGTGGCAGCATTTACAAACGAAAAATGAACGCGAAAGGCCTTTCGGTCGGCAATGTACTCAAACCACCAAAGCCCAGGCTTTAAACAACGGTTGGGATCAAAGTGTTTGTTCCGTAGGATGAGCCAGCTAGGTGTGCTTTGGCTCTTGGATAAGGAGGTGGGAGATGGCGGAATTGAGCAGCTGCAGGGAATGGCTAAACTTCGAGAACTGGACATCAGCCGAACGCAAGTGACCAATGACTGCATGCAGTATCTCATGGAGATTCCGACACTCGAAATCCTGAATGTGACCGACACCGCAGTGACTCCTGAAGGGGCTGTCACACTCAAGGAAACACTTTCAGCCGTTCACATCGCTCCCTATTCCAAAATCGCAAATTAGCAACGCGCGCGGCCATAGCGAGGTGCGGAGGGGATCACTCGTTGCTGGTGGAATCGGGCTTTGCTTCACGCCGATTGAGGGCGCGCCCGGCTAAGGCGCCTGTCGGCGCACCGTCGAATACCGCCGGTTTTCCCGCAACGTAGACGTATTTGATTCCCGTCGCATAGCGATGCGGCGCGGAAAAATCGGCTGTGTCACGAAATGTTTGTGGGTCGATGACCACGATGTCGGCCACTAGCCCCGGCTGCAGCCGTCCCCGGTCCGCCAAACCCAAGATATCTGCCGGCAGACTGCTGCAACTGCGAATGGCTTGGGCAAGCGGAATCACCTTTTCCTGGATCGCATAGTGTCCGATTTTGCGCGGAAACGTTCCATAACTCCGTGGATGGGGTTTGTCAGCACCGGGAAGATAGGCAAGTCCGTCGGATGCGGTTGCGACCCAAGGGAGTTGCATCCCAAATCGAACGTCCTCTTCATTCATACCGAAACTAATTGCGTCTGCATCTCCGTTACGCACAATCTCGTAGACAATCTCTACAGCCGGGCGATTCTCTGCCTGTGCTATCTCGTGGACTTTTCGTCCCACCCAATCGGGTTTGGGTTTGTAGCGACCGATTTGTACCGGGGCACGCTCGCCTCGCTCTTTCAACGTTTCAATGACTAATTCGCGTATCTCCTCGCTTTTCTCAGGATCGTCGAGTCGTTTCACCATCACCTCTTTGCCACCCGCCCGAACCCAACGGGGGAAGAGTATTGCGCTGAGTGAAGTGCTGGAGGCAATGTAGGGGTATTGATCAGCAGTAATTTTTTGTCCTTCGGCCTGCGCCTGTTCGATCATTTCAGCCGCGCGGCGGATCAAACCCCAGGCATCAATTCCGTTCGATTTGAAGTGCGAAACATGCACGGGCAGTTGCGCCTGTTTTCCAATTTCAAGTGTTTCTTGAACGGCGCCGAGCAAACCGGTCCCCTCGTCACGCATGTGGCTGGCATAAAACCCCTGGTGAGCGGCAATGACTTTGGCAATCTCAACGAGTTCATCGGTCTTGGTTGATGCACCGGGAACATAGATCAGACCGGTCGTCATTCCCCACGCGCCATCTTGCATCGCCTGTTCGGCTAAAGCTCGCATGCGTTGTAACTCATCGTCCGTCGGGGCGCGGTCGGCTAGCCCCATCACGTCGGCACGCAGAGAACCTTGGGGCAAAAGATGCGCGACATTCACCCCAGCGCCGGAGGAATTGATTTTGGAGTAGTACTCGCCCACGTTCACCGGCCCGAACCCACAGTTCCCCGTTACGATCGTTGTACAACCCTGCATCAGATAATTGACACAGCCGCGGGTTTCGGGCTCGACGATTTGCTCATCGCTGTGATTGTGTAAATCAATAAATCCCGGAGCAACAACCAGCCCGTTGCAATCAATCACCAGTGGGAATTCGCCGACTTCAAATGTCCCCACCGCCACGATGCGATTGCCACGAAGTGCAACATCACCCACCAATCCAGGGCTGCCACTCCCGTCGAACACAGTCCCCCCTTTGAGCAAGATGTCCCCATCAATTGGCTCTGCAGCTGGCAAAGTGCCGATCGCCAGATACCCCAGGAGAAGCAACAGCAACAGTGAATAACGGTTCAGCAACATGAGCACCGGTTCCTGCTAGGAAAGATAGGGTGGGCTACGGAATGACGGAGTGTATTCCAATCCAGAAAGTGGGTCAATTTGTTGCTCGTCTCATTCACATCTCGCACTGCAATCCTGAATGGCGTTCGCCTTTGATCAGATCAATTGATACCGGCGTTTAGGAATCCGCCTCTTCCGGCGAGCTTATTGTGGGGATGGCAAAAGACTTCGGGAGGCCAAACAGCATCAAGCCGGCTCTTTGATCGGCCGATCATCCGGTGGAGCATGTTCGTCACATTTTGTGCAGTCGAGCAGGTGTCCTAGCATTTGTTCGCGCCCCGCGACAGTGGTGACCCATTTGCGATTCATCCACGGAGGGGTATGACGAACATGTTGATTGTGGCCGCAGGCGAGTTGGGCCACCCAATGGCCGTCATCATCCCTGTGATATCCGGTAATTGGCTGCTTCATTCGGGATCTTCGCACAACGGCACGATGGGATTCGTCGATTCCAGAAGCTGGCGGATCGTCACCGCTGCAAACGCGGCTTCGGTGGCGGCAAAGGCTCGGTCGAGTTCCGAGTGCAATGGGCACAGAGACGTGTGCGACTTGAGTCCTAATGGGCAGGTGGTGATCCGTTCCAGAGGAGCGACGGCGTTGATGACATCCAGAATCGTCAATTCGCCGGTCTCGTGAATGAGCACATATCCGCCTCCCGGCCCGGAACGTGACGCGACCAAACCCGCAGCCGCTAAATCTTGCAGGACGCGTGTTAAGTAGCGACGGGGCACCTTTGTCTTTTTCGCCAACACGTCGGCCGACGCGGGGCTGTGGGTGTCATTCGCCAGGCAAGTTACGGCCCGTAACGCGTACTCGGCTGTTTTTGAGATCATGGTATTTCCCGGAAATTCTCCCGGCTGCAATTCTTTACCTTGACGTCCACTATTGTATTCTATACCTTTGGGTGAAGAATTGAGTTTATCCGTCCCGAATCAAGACAGCAACATCTAAATAAGCAGGAACAGACATGCTCAGCGAGAAAACGGTCCAGATTGTTAAGGAAATCACCCCGGCCGTTGCTGCCAATGCGGAAACCATTACGCGGCGGTTTTACGAACGAATGTTTCAGGGCAACCCGGAAGTCAAAGCGTTTTTCAATCAGGCGCATCAGCATACCGGTGGTCAACAGAGAGCTCTAGCGGGGGCGATCTGTGCGTATTTCACCCATATCGACAATCCGGCTGTGTTGATTCCCGCAGTCGAATTAATCGCTCAAAAGCATTGTTCGTTGGGTATTAAGGCCGAGCATTACCCGATTGTTGGCAAACATCTGCTCGACGCGATCAAAGATGTGATGGGCGAGGCGGCAACCGACGAAATCATTGATGCTGTGGCGGAAGCCTACGGGTTTTTAGCGGACATCTTTATTGGTCGCGAAGGAGCGATTTATGATGAGCAACAATCCATGCCTGGCGGCTGGAATGGTTACCGCACTTTCGTGGTCGATCGCAAAGTGCCCGAAAGCGATGTCGTGACTTCGTTCTACCTGAAACCGGAGGACGAGGGGGGACTGCCCCTCTTCAAGCCAGGACAGTACATCACCGTTCACATCGATGACCTTCGCACCCCCACGTCGCCTCGCAATTATAGCTTGTCTGATCGAACCGGCGAGCAGCACTTTCGTATTAGCGTTAAGCGCGAAGAGCGACTCGCGCCTGATGCACCGGACGGTCTGATTTCTTGCCACCTGCATGAGGTGACCGAGCCGGGGCATCGCATTCAGATCGGTCCGCCCTGTGGCGAATTCACCGTCGACCCTGAGGCGGCGACGAGCAAGCCGATAGTATTGCTCGCGGGAGGCATTGGTGTCACACCACTGTTGTCGATGGCCAAGTCGATCATTCATGCGAACCCCGAGGCCTCGATCTACTTTGTCCAGGCAGCTCGCAATAGCAAGGCCCATGCTTTTGCGGATGAAATCCGCAACCTTGCACAGACTGGCCCGAACGTGCAGACACAGGTTCTGTACGATGCTCCGTTGCCGGGCGACCTCGAAAATGGCAATTGCGACAAAGCCGGGTTCGTGACGACTGAGTTTCTGCGTGACTGGACCCCTTATGACGAAGCGGACTTTTACTTCTGTGGTCCGCGACCATTCATGGCGAACATCCACGCGAGCCTGCAGGAACTAAACGTTGACGAACACCGCATGCGCTACGAATTCTTCGGCCCCAAGCAGGAATTAGAGGCGGCATCGTTGGCCACTTGATTGATCGCACAGCTGTTTGTCCAAACGTATTGGCATTGCACAAAAGGATATCAAAAATGACAAAACCGTTGAACCTAGCAGACTCCGTTGGCCAGTGGGTCACCGAATATCCGGCGACCTCTCGCGTGTTCGAACAGCACAAAATCGACTACTGTTGCGGCGGTGGTCAACCGTTGGAAGCAGCGTGCCGAACGGGGCAAATTGATGCTCAGTCCGTTCTTGAGAAACTGCACGATGTCATTGCGTGTGGCGCAGGGGAAGATGCATCTGAGAACGACTTTGCGTCAAAGTCCCTGGCCGATATGTGCGATTCGATCGAGGCGACGCACCACGAGTATCTGAAACGTGAGCTACCACGACTAACGCAGCTTGTCGACAAAGTTGTGTCCGTTCATGGCAAACAACATGCCTGGCTGGAACGTATGGGGACATCTTTCCAGCAACTGCGAGACGAACTCGTACCGCACATGCTCAAGGAGGAGCAGATTCTGTTTCCGGCCATCCGCACGATCGAACAATCAGGAGCTCTGCCGACATTCCCGTTTGGATCGGTCGACAATCCAATACGCATGATGGAACACGAACACGATGTCGCCGGCCAAGCTTTGCGTGATATTCGCGAGGCCTCGTCTGACTTCACGTTACCTGACGGTGGTTGCAACACATTTCGAGCAATGCTCGATGGATTGCGGGAACTGGAAGCCGACCTGCATCGCCACATTCACAAGGAGAACAATGTGTTGTTCCCGCGAGCATCACAACTGGCGGCCGAATTGGGAGAAGCTTCCGCACAAGATGCGGCAGCGCGATGAGCGTGTTCGCAATACGATGATCTGTTTCATCTCGTGATGTCCAAGCTGTTCCCTTTGAGGTTCCACTTACACAAAAGTACCCGCAGAAACACGGAGCCTAGGCGATTCTCGGTATGCCGCTGATTATTGCATAGAGTATTTTGGCGTTCCAAGTGAGCAATTGGGATTTCTGGTAAGCGACGTTCAATCTCTGAACTCAAAACATATCGATTTAAATAACACAAAGCGAGAACATGATGCGACGGCTTTGGCTACTTTTTTTGGCTGTGATGTTCTTTTCATTTTTGGTCCTAGGCTGGATCGGGACTCGAATTTACCAGGAAATGCCGCCTCTGTTTGATCGGGTCGTTACAACCGATGGCAACACGTTGATCGAGAGCGGAGATGTGTCCGCCGGTCAGAATGTGTGGCAGTCGCTGGGGGGAATGGAAGTTGGTTCGATCTGGGGGCACGGTAGCTACGTCGCTCCCGACTGGACGGCCGACTGGCTGCATCGCGAAGCCATTTTCATTTTGGATCGTTGGGCAGACGCCGATTACGGCAGCACGTTTGAGGAACTCGATCACGAACAGCAAGCTCAGCTTCAGGCGAGATTGACTGATCTGCTGCGGACGAACACCTTCGATACAGAAACCGGAATTGTCACGATCGATCCAATTCGCGTGGATGCGTTCGAGTCAAATCTGGCACACTACAGCGATGTTTTTTCGAATGGAAACGCCGACTATGCGATTCCTGCCGGTGCCGTATCTGATTCAGACCGGCTGCGAAAACTATCAGCTTTTTTCTTTTGGACGTCTTGGGCAGCCTCGACAAATCGCCCCGACGAGCCGGTTAGCTACACAAACAACTGGCCTCACGAGCCGCTGGTCGGCAATCGACCGACGGGTGACAATATTGTCTGGACCGGTGTAAGCATCATCGTTTTACTAGCCGGCATCGCGGGGATGGCGTGGTGGTATGCTTCGAAACGAAACGAAGAAGAGGAACCATTACCTCCCGAATCGGATCCACTGGCATTGTGGGAAGCCACGCCTTCTCAGCGAGCGACTATCAAATACTTTTGGGTCGTCGCTGCGTTAATTCTTGTCCAGATGCTATTGGGTGTCATCACAGCGCATTACGGTGTCGAAGGGGATGGGTTTTACGGTATTCCCTTGTCCGAATGGTTGCCATACAGCGTGACTCGCACGTGGCATGTGCAGATGGGGCTGTTTTGGATCGCCACGGCTTGGCTGGCAGCCGGGTTGTTCATCGGCCCGCTTGTCAGCGATCAGGAACCCAAAGGTCAGCGACTCGGCGTGAACGTGCTGTTCGCCGCCTTGTTGCTCGTGGTCGTCGGATCGTTAACCGGCGAATGGCTGAGCATTCAGAACAAGATGACCGATACCGTATCATTTTACTTCGGACATCAAGGCTACGAATACGTGGATCTGGGGCGAGTCTGGCAAATCGCGTTAATGGTCGGTCTGCTGCTGTGGTTGTTCTTGATGATTCGTGTACTGCTTCCCGCGATGAGAAAAACCGGGCAGCAACGTCAACTTGTCATTCTGTTGGCTGTGGCCACAGGAGCCATCGCACTGTTCTACGGCGCCGGCCTCACCTGGGGACGGCACACCCACCTCTCGATGGTGGAATACTGGCGATGGTGGGTCGTGCACTTGTGGGTCGAAGGCTTTTTTGAAGTGTTTGCCACAACCGTGATCGCGTTCACCTTCATGCGGCTGAATCTGATTCGTCCGCGTATCGCCGCGGCGGCTGCCCTACTGTCGGCAACCATATTTCTTTCCGGTGGAATCATCGGTACCTGTCACCACTTGTACTTTTCCGGAACACCGACAGTCGCGTTGGTCTGGGGTTCTGTCTTTAGTGCTCTGGAAGTCGTTCCGCTGGTTCTGGTCGGTTTCGACGCCACCGAAGACCTACGTCGTTCACGTTCGTCGCAGTGGGTCCAACGATACAAGTGGCCGATCTACTTCTTCGTCGCCGTTGCGTTCTGGAACATGATCGGAGCCGGCTTGTTTGGTTTCATGATCAATCCACCAATCGCGCTGTACTATATGCAGGGACTGAACACGACGCCCCTGCACGGCCACGCGGCTTTGTTTGGTGTGTATGGGATGCTGGGGATCGGGCTGATGCTCATGTGCCTGCGCGTTCTCGTTCCGGGCCGCGCGTGGAAGGATGGTCTGCTGCGGTTTTCGTTTTGGGCATTAAATGGCGGCTTAATGGCGATGTGCCTCCTCAGCCTACTGCCGGTCGGATTACTGCAGACGAAAGCATCCGTTGAACGGGGTTACTGGTACGCTCGAAGCGCAGAATTCATGCAGACGGATCTGATGCAGACCCTAAAATGGATGCGTGTCCCCGGCGACACTGTGTTCTTCCTCGGAGCGGTGGCACTTGTTGTTTTCGTAGTCGGACTAAAAACAGGACATTCATTTCGCCGAGCGGAGTGATCGTTATGCAATGCAATTTAGAGACGCGTGTCGTTAACTGATACGAGCTTTCTAGGTGGGAGACGTCTGAAAACCAAGTGTATAGGCTGTTTTTGCCGCGGTGCTTCGAAGCTTCCGATTGGTTCTCTCTTCAGATATGATAGAGTTCCCCTCCGACTGGTCGAACTTCGGCTCAGACTTTGTTTTTACACCTGGATTATAGATCGTTTCGACAGATGGCTCATCACAGAAAATCATCACAGCCCCGCAAATACGGTATCGCACGACGTGACTTTCTGAGTTACCTGGCAGCGGTGTCAGCGATTCCCACGATTGCCTTGAGAGCTGAGGGAGAGGTGGCGCAACGCCCGCGTTTTGACGGGAACCCGTTCACATTCGGGGTGGCATCCGGGGATCCCGAGCCAAATGGCATCGTGCTGTGGACACGGCTCGCTCCGCAGCCGCTCCAGGGTGGCGGCATGCCCAATAATGCTGTGCCGACTCGGTGGGAAGTTGCCGATGATGAGGCGTTCGCCAACGTGGTCCAAAGTGGGGTCGCCTGGGCAATGCCGCAATTGGGACATTCGGTGCATGTCGAAGTCGATGGTCTGGAACCGCACCGTTGGTATTTCTATCGGTTTCACGCCGGCGACGAAACCAGTCCCATCGGACGCACACGCACGGCACCGGCTTATGATGCCATGCCCGATCGCCTGAAATTCGCGTTCACATCCTGTCAACATTATGAGAGCGGCTACTTCAACGGCTATCCTCACATGCAACAGGAAGACCTCGACTTGGTCGTCCATCTGGGCGATTACATCTACGAGTATGCCGGAATCGATAAGCGGCCCCGCAAACATATTGGCGGCGAAGTCAAAAGCCTGGACGACTATCGCATCCGTTACACGCAATATCGCCTCGACGAGACGCTGCAGGAGACTCATCGTCTGTTTCCGTGGCTCGTCACGTGGGACGACCATGAGTTTGACAACAATTATGCGAACCTGGTTTCCGAGGAAGATGGGATTTCTCCAGAAGCGTTTCTAGCGCGGCGGATGAATGCCTATCAGGCCTATTACGAATTTATGCCGCTGCGGCGTCGGTCCTTTCCGCAGGGGCCGCACATGAAACTTTACCGAGGCTGCCAGTACGGTCGACTGGCGAATTTCCATGTGCTCGATACACGGCAATACCGCTCGGATCAGCCCAATGGCGACCACCAGAAACCGATGATCGGCAAGGCCCTCGACCCGCAGGCCACCATGCTGGGAGCCAAGCAAGAGCATTGGCTGATGTCGAGCCTCCTCAAGTCACCATCAACCTGGAACGTGCTGGCCCAGCAGGTCATGATGGCGCCTCTCAACCGTGGTGAAGGGGAGTATCGCCGTTACAGTATGGACCAATGGCCCGGTTACGAGATCAGTCGCCGTCGATTGTTGCGTTTCTTCCATGAACGAAACATTCCCAACCCAGTCGTGCTGACCGGCGATATTCACCTCAATTGGGTCAATGATTTGCAGCTCGATTTTGAAGATCCGAAGTCTCCGCTCGTTGGCACCGAGCTGGTCGGCACATCGATGACTTCCAGCGGTAACGGTGGAAACCATATCCCTGAATACGAACGGGCCGCGGCTCAGAACGATTTTGTTCGCTGGTACAATTCCAATCGAGGCTATGTCTCCTGCGAACTCACGCCAAAGACCTGGACGTCTCACTTCCGTGTGACTCCCTATGTTGACAAACCCGGCGCGCCCATTCTCACAAAGGGATCATTTGTCATCCAACAGGGCCAGCCCGGCGCCAAGCCGGCCTGATGATCAACAGCAGCCGACTCTCACAGTTGGCACGAGTCACATCGCCATTCTAAGTCTCAGGCGAAGTTGAGGCGGCAAATAGGTTTCCGTTAAGCTGCGGGAAATTAAGTAGGTGTCATATTCTAAGAGGCGGCAAAATATGAAACAAATCGTTCTTCAGATTACGATCCTGGCAGGCGCACTTTTCACAATGTGCGTTGCACGTGGCATTGCGGATGAACCGGCAGTTGCGCCAGCGGGAACGTTTAGCTTCGTCGTCCTGCCCGATACTCAAGGATATGTGAGCGATAAAAACGAAGCATATTTTGAAGCTGAGGTGAATTGGATCCTGGACAATCGCAAGACGCAGAGAATCGTATTTGTCAGCCATGTCGGCGATATTGTCAATAAATATAAAAGCGATGAAGAATGGCAGATCGCCCGCAAGCACATGCTACGGCTTTCCGGCAAGTTGCCGTTTGCGTTTTCGGTCGGAAACCATGACATGCTCTCAGGAGGGGATTCGCAGAAGTTTCAAGAAACTTTCCCTGCGTCCTTGTTCGAGAACGAGAAGTGGTACGGGGGACAGATCAAGAATAATGCGGACAGTTACCAGTTGATTACAGCCGGAGGGATGGATTTTGTAATTTTGCATCTAGAGTGCAATGCGCCCGATGACGTGCTGCACTGGGCCAATGGCGTGTTGGAAAAACATTCCGATCGACGCGCGATGGTCACGACGCACATGTACTTGGGACCACGCGACCGGCCTCGTGAATCCCGCGACTACTACGACGCAACCAAAGGCCGCATGCGCTGGCACAAGACGCAAGGAAAACGAGGCAACACTCCCCAGCAGATGTGGGAGAAGTGCTTCAGCAAGCATCGAAATCTATTTCTTATTTGCTGTGGCGATCAGAGTCGCACACAAGCGATGCACCGCACAGTGAAAGGAGACCACGGTAATTCGGTACACGAATGCCTGAGCGACTACCGGGGTGGATTCCTGCGCATCTATCGTTTCGAGCCGAAAAAAAATCAAATTTCGGTCATGACCTACAGCCCGCTACAGCAAGAACTGTGCAGCGGAACGAAGATCGCGCCTGATGCCGACGATCATCAATTCGTGCTGAAGTACGAGATGAGCAAGTAACAGAGTTCGACGCGATGTCGTGAATCAGTAGGGGTAGGCTGGCCTAAACAGTAGCGTTTGTGGTCGAAATCATTACGCGGGTCGTTTGTCCCGCATGTTCCAACCACGGCTGACATCACTATTTTTTAATCAACCAGACTTCTGCCACCTGCGTTCCACGACCTTCAACAAGACCCCACTTTAACTCCAATTTCCCGTCCGCCGTTGCTTTTTGCGGGATGTCATATTCGACCGGCGCCAGGGGCAGGGTTGGACGCAGTGGGCCGTGAATAGGAAATTTGTCATCGGCGACCAAATCAATCGATGCACCAAATCGGCCGAACTCGATCACGCGAAGTTTGTACTCCGCGTCCTGATCCAGTCCCTCGTATCGCATGATCAGCGGCGCGCCATGTAGTGTTTGTGCGCTGCTCAACATAGAAAACCGAAATCTCGGATCCACCTGGATGGTGTCATTATTTACCCAGCGATAATGCGCTTCGGTCATGCGGTCAATACGGCTGGGGTTTTCTTCATACGTCGACAAATGATCCACATGCGGCTGTCTTTCGGGATCGCCCAAATCGTCGTAAAATCCGCCCGGCCCCGGGTCTTCCCAATTGACAAGATTATCGATCCGCTGCAGTTGCTCTTTCGCTTCTTCCAATGCCAGGATTTGTTGGAATTGATCCTCAAGCCACGGCCGGTCGTTTAAGGGAACGTCCAGCGCATCCAACAGCGCGCCCCGTTCTGGATTGCGCGTGAAATAAGGGGGCTTGACGCTGAACTGATATCCGATGCTGTGAAACATGTCGTCGGCCAGTTCAGCCATTTCCTGTCGCAGTGAGTCACCCTTCTGGTAGTTATCAGCTTGGGACAACTCTTTTTTCGCCGCGGCAATCGCCTTGGCTGCTCCCACTTGAGGAGCTTTTGCTAAAGCGGCGTAGGCTGCCTTTTCGTGCTTCATGTCGGCAATATAACGCTCGCGGGTATATTGATCGAACAGCGCACGCATCAGATACATCTGATAGCGCCAACTCTTGCGAACTTGGGGAGTGACCTTCTCGCCAATCGCACGCCATTTGGCCAACGTCTTGGGAACGGTTTCATTTTCAAGCAAATCGCCCGTCATGTTTTCCTGGAGCATCCATAGCCCGTCGGCTACATCCTGGCCGACATCTTCGCCAAAGAATAAGCGACCGTAATCCACGACGATTTCGTGAATGTCCGTATTCGGGTCCCAGGCCAGTGTACTCCAAATCATCTTATTCAGATCGTCATTGATTCCGTCGGAATAGGAACCAAAGCCGTTGGCGTATTCGGCGTACGTGTTGTGGGCCATGTGGTTGTGTCCCGGCCGCGGGTTGACTCCTTCGCGCCCCACGGTCTGAGCCATCCGCCCATCCCAATGCGGTACAGGAAATTGGCAGCGAACGTTGTGCGTGATGTCCGGGTAGCGGCGAATTTGATACTGTTCCGGTAACCACTTGCGCGCATCCATGATCGAGTGTTTCGTCCCTGGCCCGTACACATATCCGCCCAGCCAATTCGGCTGCTCCTCGCGGATGTAATTAAACATCCACTCGGTCCATTCAGGGATCATCTTTTGATTCGAGACAAATACACCGGCATCGGGGAATCGCTTGTGCAGCGTTTGTGCCATCTGTTCCAATGCGGGCATCAAAACCTTCGGATGGTTGTTCCCGGGATCTCCGCCGGGAACGAAGAGGTGATCGATCCGTGGCATTTCCTCAAAAAACCGTTCCCGATACCCAATCTCTCTATCGTATTTCTCTTGGTCATCCCCCAGAATTGGAACGGGATACCACATAAACACATCCAGGTCATAGTCGTTGAGAACTTTCGCAAGCCGCAGGTTCATATCCCACTGCGGCTCGGCCATCAACACGCTGTCTTTTTCACCGGGAGGGGATTCCTGAATCAATTCAGCTCCGCTACATCCAAAAATCGCCAGTTCCCGCAAGTATTGTTCGTAGGTCTCCTCCGTCCAGAGGTCGTAACTGGTCGCAGAATTTCGGTATCCTAACTGATGGACCCGCATCGGGTATTTCGGTGATGTCGAGACCTGTGTACTGCGTGGTAACGAGATCTTTCGGGGGCGCAATTCCATGGCCCGCAACAGACGTCCCGCCGCATACAGCACGCCGCGCGGATCGCGACCGACTAGAAAGACCGTGTCTCCTTTTACGCCAATGGCAAAACCCTCGGCAGCTTCCGGGACCTTCAGCCCTTCAGGAAGTGTCACGCCCTCAGGTACGTCATCGACTGTGCACAGTACCACCTTGGCTGCACCGTCAAAGTGATCTCGGATGTACCAGCGAATTCCCGTTCGCGTATAAACTTCATCGCTGAGAAAATCCGCTGCTTTACCAATTGGCCCCGCAACGGGCGCGATTAAAATCGACTGGCCAAGGTCTAGCTTCTCCTCTGCAAAACATGCCGTTCCTATGAGAGTCGAGAAAACAATCGCGGTTGCGGTAACAATGCGTCGCAAAGACATGAAATCTTCCCTCAATTGGCAATTAATGTTTATTCACGACTACTTTTCTCAGTAGCTTCAGGCGGGGCTCACGAACTTTCGACTCTCAAGAAATAAGCCAGCGAAAAAACTTTTCTAAGACAGGCCTGGAGGCGTTTCGACTGTTGTTCAGATTCCTAGAACGTCAAATGTGATGTGGCAAAAGAGTCTTTGTTTCGACATTCGTAGCCGACCGATTCTCACACCCTCCAGCACCGGAGAACGGGGCATCTCAAGACCGCCTCCTCAAGTCACGTCCAGCTTCGGTGGGACTCACGCCAGTAAGATCCAGAGGCTCAAGAAATATGACAGCAGAAGAGAGGTGCACTGACCAAGTCCGGGTCGTTTAGCCGCACGAAGTCAAACGTGTCGGTCTCGGTGCTGGTACCAAGTCTGAATTGCAACCAGACAGCTCAAACCAGCCCACTTGGCAGAAGCTTCACGAGTAGAAAAGAGCAGCCAAAGCATGATGAATTCTCTTGCTTTCAGCCTGATGCCGTATCCGCATTCAATGATTCGCCGTGGACACAGCGCAGGCTACCGTTCCGCGTACCTGCACCAGTGCTGCCAATAGACTGCAGATCAGGGCTCAGGACTAGAGATCCTGTTTTTATTTGACCGTAGTCAAAAAAACACTCACTATAACATCGTCTTCAAGTGCTCGACCTGATCCTGCATCTCCTTCACGGCAGTTCTGATTTTCTCCACTGACCGGTCACGAGTCTTCCAGATCTTCAAGATCTGTTGTTCCTGATCGGCTAGCTTCTTTGCCTCGGCTTCCAGTGGAGTACCTTTCACGTCCTCGTTTCTCATAAAGGCGTAGATGGCGCTCCCCAGTTGATCCTCAACCGGGTTGTACTGCACCTTGTAATTCTTGGAATTAACATACTGGTCCATATCGTTGACTTCCAACTCAATCATGTTAAACGCGCCGTAGTACCCTCGCGTGTCGATGCTTGTGCGACTTTCCCCACAACCCACCAGCAAAAAGAGAGTACACAAGTAGCTCGCCAAACGAAGCTTGTTGTTCATCGTTTTTTATCCCTGTGAAATTTTATGTCGCAAAATCCGAATCACGCCGCCAAGATCTCTGGGGCGCACCATGGCCTATGACTCTGAGGCACACCATAATCTAGGTCGATCCTCACGATCGATCCCTGTACCTCGGTGCGGTCCGCTTGGAGTGTGTTAGAAGACAGCCGGACAGACATGCAAATCTGCGAGCGGCCAACTTAAAATGAAAGCTTCCGACTGCAACTGCAGTCGGAAGCAATGATGCACTGAAAAAACAAGTCCTTCCCGACCGCATTTGCAGCCGGGAAGAATCAAACTCTGCACCCTCAGCAGTCCTACCATTGTCCTTGAACTTCACCGCCGGCTCGAGTTCCGGCTGCCTGCCAGAGTCCCAGGTCGACGCTGTCGCTTACGAAACGGACACTTCCGTCAGCGAGGGTGCACTGCACGCCTCCAGTATGCGCACTGCGAGCGGACATGATCGCAACTTCGTGAGGGCTGTCCGGAATAGATCCGGCTCCACAGTCATATTGCGCTGAATTTGGAGTGAGAACGTGGTTGTACGCTCCATGCTGATAACTTGAGTAATACCATGCAGGGTCATCGCCACTTGTGTAGCCAAAGTCGCCCCTGAAGTCACTCGGGAGTGGTCCGGCAGCGAAGGCTGCAGCACATTCGCCAAGGACGAATGCCGTAGTGTTATTCGGATCGTTCTTGTCGATAATACTGGTCCCCTGATTTCTATGTAGGTAATTCCCAATATAAATACTGGAAGTGTCAGGGCGGCCGATCAGACGCTCAGCGTAGATGACAGTGTTTGAGGTACCATCGGTGACCCTCCGAATGGGGACGCCAGCACTATCGGTGAACATACCACCGAGTGCACCGTCCATCTCACCCCCAACACGCGCAGTGTAAACCGGATCGACCTGGTCTTGGTCGCCGAAATTTCTCCCGCCGCCAACGGTCACACCGAAATTAGCGCGGTAGCTGTTCGTGTTCACACCGGACTGATGGCCGGGATCAGTCGGACACATGAACGCGGGAAGAGCAAGGTTTGCCACAAAGGAATTTTTGTTGCACAGCGGTGAGCCGTTTCGAACGCGCGTCTCATGGTGGTCGAGCTGATTGTAAATATTCCCTTGGTCAATCATGGGCAGAATGTGCTTCAGTGGCGAGATCCAGCCATACCAGCATTCCCCGTTGCCACCGTCTTTCCCAGGGCTCATACGACCCGGAGGAAATGACAAGTGAATATCGTGATAGTTATGCAGCGCCAGGCCGATCTGCTTCATATTGTTTCGGCACTGCGTACGACGTGCTGCTTCGCGGGCTTGCTGTACCGCTGGAAGGAGCAATGCGATTAGAATTGCGATGATGGCTATTACCACCAACAATTCAATCAACGTAAAACCGCGTCTTTTCGACTCCATGCGACCTTCTCCTCAATAAAATACAAACAAGGGTAATGGGACAGCGTAAAATAACGAGATGTACATGAGCGAGTTTCGTAACACCTAATCCTTCTGGTGCCAAGATCAGGACCGAAGTGGATGGCCCTGTGATCGCCGGAAGAGGCCTTACCTTTGGGGCAGTCCCCCGCACCTTCAAATCGTTTGTTGAAACTCCCTCGATTGAACATTCGGTCAGCATAGCGTGGCTGAGTTTGACGTTCAACAAAATTATTATCAGAATCTGAAAATATCTGACGGGATAATTGAGCGTTACTTAAGAAGAGTGTCTGTACTCTGTGAGGTAGTCGCTCCAAGTATGGCGTTCTAATGATGGTTGGTATTGGTTGTCTAAGATCCAATGCTTGGTTAAATCAAGTCGTTTTTCATATAACTAGCTTCAATTCCCAGGCTTGTTAGTTTCAGCTATTTGCATAGAAGTGTTCGCAGAATGCGTCGAAGAGATTCAATACAACTTATATAGAAGGAACGTTTTCGGACCATCCGACCATTCGGTAGAAGTCTGTTGTGTTGTCGCTGCGAATTGACCGAAGTCGCCGGGGAGTCACTTCTCCAAAGCCAAGAAACTGCGGGTTAATCGTGAAGACGGCGGTCCTCCATTGTGAGTGCTTGAAACGTGTGGTACTTCATCGCTCGCACACATCACGGTTTGGTGCGCGCCCCCCATGAAATCACAAACAGGAAGCTTGCAGGCCTGCATAGATCCGATCATAATCAAGCTCGTGTGCTTTTTCGGTGATGTCTGCTTAACCCCCTCCCCCCTCGTTAGAACCTCATTTGGGACCATTCGACCGTGTCGCACGAAACCGCTAGATCATTCAACGATCCCGTTTCAGATCCAATCCAACTTGGCAATGATCAGGGCCTGTCGCAGTACCGAAAGCGGCTGTCTCGGCTCGATGATACTCGTTGTCCGTCTGTCGTCCGCAGCTCGACTGTGCAGACAGCAGCACGTTGGGCGACCGTGGTCGTACGAAGTTTGATCTGTGCTGTGATTCTCTTTGAAGTCGGTTGTGGTCAGGGACAGTCTGGTCCGCGAGAATACTCCAAGGAGGAAGCCCAGGCCCAGATTGACGAAGCCTTAAAAAAATTCCCTGTGGCTCCGCCTGATACTCCAGAACAAATTCGGGAGAAAGTCGCAAAGGTTGAGGAAACGTTGCCAAAGGTTTACGAACTCCTGGAGGAGGCAGAACAGGATCCGAAAAAAATCGATGAGGTTGTCGACTTGTCAATGAGTTTGCTGACACAGGTCCCCGATCATCGTGAGGCCAAGGTCGCCTACGGCCGGGCACAACTCGCCTCGTTCTATGCCAAAGAAGCAACCGACGAAAACGGAAAGATGCTCGACCAACACCACATGGGGGTCGCCATTCGTTCGGCGAGTCTGGAGATGGACCGTTTGCAGAAAAACCATGCGGACTTGTCCGAAGAAGAAGTGCAACTTTGCCAGGAGATCTATTTCAACCGCGCTCGCATGGAAGGTCTTTACCATTTTGAACCCGGGGAATTCAATACAACCATCGGTAAGCTGATGAGTTCGGGATTCAACGATGCGGAGCGACTCAAGGCGGAACCGAGATTTGAATACTTCTTCACCGATCCGAAAACGGCTCCTGTTTTAGAGGCAGCTATCGCCGAGATTGAGGGATCCCAGAAAGAGGTTCCGGAGAGTGACCCGTCGAAAGATCAGGGCGCTTCACAACCGGAGTAAGTGGCGACCGACTGGCTGCCCTGTGCAGCATGACTGACTCGGGAATGCCTCGCTGTCGGCAACGCCAGCCATCGCAGGCTGGTTTTCACTCCGCTTTTTTAGGCGTCGACTCTGCGAAAGCGGCCCGGAGTACCTGACGCAGTTTGGCCATTGGCTGTTTCCGTTCTTCGGGCATCATGTAGAAACGGTAACCATAGTCTAGTAGCTTTACGCCCAGCAACTCTTCGAATCCACGACGCGCGAATTGACGGTTCAGCAAATACGGATCGTCCAGGGCGTTGATCAACGCGTCCTGGATCGTCGTGTCCTGCCCCCAAACGGATTTTGTACGGAACAGGGAATCTGCGGCAACCAGCCGAACCGCTTCGTTTTTGCTCTGCAACCAGTCCAAAGCCGCTGAGTGCGCAGGGCTTGTAGAGTGAGCCTGTCTTTTGTTAGCGACAAAATTTGAGCCATACCATTTCCCTAAGTAGTCAATCGTCCAATCGATCGACTTGTCTGTGTGGCATTGATTGCACGCATTGGGATTGTTGTTCTGGATCATGTCGGTGTTTGTCGGCGAGAAAATCGTGTGAGTGCGCACGACGTCCTGCATGCCCTCATTGATTCTTGGCATATGGCAGTTCATGCACCGACTCCCCTTGCTGCCCGGTTGATGATGCGAGTGCGCGGCTTGAGCTTCTTCCGATTCATATTCCTGATGGCACTTGATGCAGCGCGCGTCATCTTTTGCCGGTGTCGACGTCCATTTCTGACCAATCGCTTGGTGCGGGTTATGGCAATCGATGCACTTTAGCTCACTGTAACAACTGCCGCGCATGGCGTCGGAGAATTCGGTCGAATTCCAAGTGGACATGCCGCCGGCAAACTGAGGGCGCTCGCCGGAGTGGCAGCGGCCGCAGGCCCAGTTGACGTTGTCGTGTGTACGCCCCAAGTCGGTTGGTTTGTCCACGGACCCGGAGAGTAAGTGGGGACTGTAGGGGAAAAACTTGGGGAGAATTTCCGGGTGCTCAGCATGCTCGCGACAACCGAGATGACACGACTCACAACTGATTCCCAACGTAACGGCATGCTCCGAAGCTGGGATGGCATCGAGCGAATTGAGCACGCCGACTGCTTGTGCGTCAGGCAGGGATTTGTGCTGGGGCGGCAACCAGTGCGGGCGTTCTTCTGCTAAATAGTTCGCGACCGCCCATTCGATGTTGCCAGGGACTTCGCGGGCCAATTGGTTGGCGTTACCCGACAGCAGATCACCCAACGGGCTCGTGGTGTGACAGGCATCACAGGCATCCGAGTACAGGGAAAAGTTGTTCTGGTAACTTCGCGCATCGAAAGGGTCCATCCTTTGGCCATCCGGTAATTCTTCATGTTGTCCGACGTGAACAATCGGGACCCATTCCCCCGGATCGATCCAATAGCCTAATGGCAGAACGTGGTCGAGTTCTTGCTGATCGGTCCGTTGAGTTGTAGATATTGGACCATCGATCTGTTTGCCAATGTAGTACTGAAAGAAACGCGATCCGATCGTTTGATGAATCGCATAGGTTTGCGTTTCTTCTCGCTCGAGCCGCATGCGGTATTCGCCGTTCTCCTTGAAAAACGTCGCCTTGCCGCCGAGGTACGAAATGCTCTTGCCGGAAAAGTCACCGACAACGGTGGACGTATCGGCCAACGCGTTCATCCAGCGATGCGGATGATGTGACCAACTGTCGTAGTTCTCCTTATGACACTCACGACAGGCTTCCGGACCGACGTAGTCCCCGGGATGAATGTTGCTGGACGCGTTCTCCAGCTGGCCCGTTGCCTTCCGCAATAGAGCGGGAATGTCGTCCCACCAAACAGTAATATGTGGTGTTTTCTGCGGTGCTTTGCCAGCTTGTGATGTGTTATAAAATTCCAGCCTTCTCGCTATTGCGCCGTTCGGGCGTTGTGGCGGCCCTGTCTCGGACGTGATAACGATCACCCCGACAAAGACAGCGATTCCGAGCACGAGAGACAGACCAATCACTAGCGGCCACCGAATGGGAGGCGGCGGCAATTCGGATTGGTTATCCTGCGTCCTCTGGTATTTCCCTTTGGTCATTTGTCTGTCCAGCGTGTGCCGCGAACGGATTCTGAGCTAATTTCATTGGCCGTTTCGCCACAAGCGAAAACGACCAATGGCTAAACAGGCAAAGACAAAATAACAATCTGGGGCCGGTCCGGCAAATAAATTGTTTGTGTTGTCGCGGGGTTCACAGGATATGGGACAAGCATTTACCGCGCTGCCGACAAATGCAAGTTGTCGGCAGTTTCGGATTTCGATGTAGTTACGGATACGGTCATAACGTCATTGCTTGATCAGCCAGACCTCCGCGACCTGACAACCGCGCTGGGCAAGCAGTTCCCATTGGAGATCTAGGACCCCGTCAGCGGTGGCGGCTTGTGGGATGTCGAATTCGATCGGCCACGGTTCAGCCGGTTGGGGGAGCGGGCCGTGGATTTCGTGGCTTTGGTCGGCCAGCAATCGCATCGTCGCGCGGAAGCGACCGGTGTAGGTTACCCGTAGGCGGTACTTCGCCGACGGATCGAGGTTCGTGTATCGCATTCGCAGTGGTTTACCAAAGAGCGTTTCTGCCTGGTTCAGCCAAGAGAGCTTTCCATCATTCAGTTTCAAGAGGTTCCCGTTCACACGGTTGCCAAATTCTGATTGCGACGAGCTGACAAAACCGGGGTCGGCTTTCCAGGCGTTCTCGCGAGTCGCAGGTAGAAGATGCGGCTGACGTCCAACGCGTCCCAGATCGTCATAGTATCCCCCTGGACCGGGGTCTTCCCAATCGACGATTTGCTGAATCCGCCGCAGTTGCTCTTGTTTGTCGTCGAGCTTGAGAATCTCTGCAAACTGAGCTTCCATCCAGGGACTATCGTTCAGCGAGAAGTCGAGATAATCGAGTACAGCACCACGATCAGGCCGGTTCGCGCCGTAGTTGGGCGTGTCCAATTGCATGCGGACGCTTTCGTGGAGCAACTTGCCCTGTTCGACGAGCTTGCTGCGCACATCATGTGCCGTGTCGTCGTCCTCGACCTGGGCGAGCGTTTTGCGCGCCTGGTCGATCGCTGGCTTCACACCGATTTTCGGGGCTCTGCGAAGTTGGTTTTTGGCTTCCTGTTCGATTTGCGTATGCCGAACGAGTCTTCGTTTGAGGTATGCATCATAATTTGCTCGCAAAATCGGCAGTTGTAGACGCCAGTTCGTCTGAGATGCCTCGGGAAGTTGCTTTTCGATTTCTTTCCATTGGGCGAGCGTTTTCTCGATATTCTCATTCGCGAGCAGCGGTCCCCGCCAATTTTCTTCCAGCCCAAGTAAGCCTTGCACAATGGCTTCGTCTTGCTCTTGTCCGATGAAATATCGACCGTATTCGCTCAGGATTTCCTCGACATTCAGATTGTTATCCCAACCCGACGCGCTCCAGATTGTTTTGTTGACATCGTCGGTAATTCCGTCGGAGTAGCAAACGAATCCATCGGCGAGATCTGCCAGGGAATTGTGAATGTGGGCCATCGCTCGGGGGCGAGGATTGTATGGTTCGCGGCCGAGGGCCTGACAGAAAGCGGGATCCCAATCGGGGACCGGATACTGGCAGCGGAGTGTGTGGCAGATGTCCGGATAACGACGGATGCGAAATTTCCGCGGCGTCCGCGCACGAGCCTCGGCCAAAGAAATCTTCGCCCAGGGGCCGAAAACAATTCCCTCCAACCAATCCGGCTCGGCCGTCCGCAAGTAATTAAACAGGTCTTCGTTTTGTTCTGGAGTGAATCCCTGGTTGGAAACCCACAAGCCCGCATCAGGATGGGTTTCGTGAAGCGCCGCCGCCATGCGTGACAGCCATGGCAGCAGAATGTCCGGCGGCGTATGGCCGGGGTCGCCTCCTGGCACAAAAATATCGCTAATGTGCGAACACGATTGAAACAGCGTCCGCATACGATTGAGTTCTTCTTCAGCCTGTTTGGGATCGTTCACATCTGCTTCGACCGGCACCCACATCCAAACATCCATCCCATAAGAGCCGATCAACGCGCTCAGTTTCTGATTCATTTCCCAAGGGTGAAGCGGCATCAGTGGACCGCGCGGCTCGTCTGGGCTGACGGGAGGAATCAATTCAATGGCATTGGCGCCGAATACAATGAGATCGCGGAGGTACTGTTCGTATTGCTTCAAATCCCAGGCGTCGTAACTGTTGGCCGTTTCGCGGAAACCGAGTTGGTGGCCACGGATGGCGACATCGGGAGCCGTGGAAATACGGACATCCGCGGGTAGCTCCAGCTTGCCTTTGGTCATGGATAATAACCGCAATAATCGTCCCGCGGCATAGAGTGTCGCGCGCTCGTCGAAACCCAGCAACATGACGGTCGGACTCGGCTGCGTTTGATCAACCCAAATCGCATAGGCATCGTCGCGACTCGGCGGCTCGAGACCATCGGGGAGTTTGCCGTCCTGAAATTGAGCGACCGTTTGGATCACGATGGTGGGAGTTTCTGGTTTCTGAGCTCCCTCCACTATCGGCACGCGAATCCCGGTTCGCTTCTCAATTTCATCAGTCAATAGTGCAGAGGCCTTCGCAGGCAAAGAACCCTCCTGAGTGCCGACAATTTCCACCTTTGACAGGTCGAGAGTCTTCCCGTCAGCCGCGCTGGCAAAAGAAGAATTTGTGAGGCCGCAGAAGAGGGCCGTCACAGCAATGCCAAGGAATCGTGCCAAGAAGGATGCCATGTTGTTCCCCATTTTAGAAAAAGGTCGAGGTCCAGGTTGGTCGCTTACGGTCGAGTACGACGGCGTGAATGACAGCTTAATCACCATAACATGAAAACCAATGAACTGCGACGGTCGATCAGGTACTGCCAAATGGCACAAAGCCCGAGCGAGGTGACCGATTATTATTGAATTACGAATTGCCTCGAGCAATCCGGAAACCATGTCTGAGTGTTGGCGGCTTTAATCATCCCGTTTCATCAACCAGACTTCCGAGACGAGCGTCCCCCAGCCGCCGCTGTTGCGCCATTGCTCGCGTTCCACACGCGGGCCGTTGGCAACATCTTTGGCTTTGCGGAGTTGAATCGTTAATTCGCCATCGTGGGTCGCCGTTTGTGGGATGTCGAATGTAAAAAACTCGCTCATTCGTTCCGGTAACGGCTGATCTTCGGCAAGCACCAAATCGTCAGCCAGGATCGTCTGTGACTTCTGGTTCATCCGCTCTGCGTAGCGCGATTGATACCAGGGACGCACGAACGTGAAGCGCACCCGGTAGCGAGCCTTGGGATCGAGATCGTGATATTTGAGCGTGACCCCCTCGGATTCGTCTTGCGTAAAGTGCATGGAACGCTGACTAGGGCGATTGCCTTCGGATAGCATCATCGAAACATACGGTTGGCCGTGATCGTAGGGGTAACCCTTCACGACGTGCGGCGCTCGGTTGTTAGTCCCGAGATTGTCGTAATAGCCGCCGGGGCCCGGATTCTCGTAGTCGACGATCATCTGAAGCAGTTCAATTTGATGGTCACCGTCTGTTTGCTTCGCCTGTTCGAGTTGTCGTCTCAGCCAGCCCAGACCGATGAAATCATGCTTCAAATTGAAATAGCCTTCATTCCGCACACCGAACAGGGCATTGCTTTCTTCGCCCAGTTTTCCGGCTTCCTCACGCAACTGGGCCATCTCAGCGGATTCGTCCAATGCGTCGAGACTCGCGAGCGAACGATCAATGGCGGTGGCGACATCTCCTCCAGCGAGCGCCTGGGCGATGCTTTTTTCAATGCCGGCCTGTAACTCCGCCTGCTGACGTACCGCGAGTTGCGTGTACTTATCGAGTGCGGCTTTTTGCATGAATTGCCGCCACAACCAGTTGTTCTGGAGATTAATCTCGGGCATCGCAGCGCCGGCTTGGCTCACAAGCAGATAATTGTGGTCGATTCCTTTCTTTTCGATCAGCGGCGTCGTGGGGTCTTCCTCAAGATTCTCCTCCAATTGAAAAATCGCCTCGGCCATCAACGGCGCAGCTTCCCGGCCGAACCAAGTGCGGCAGTATTCGTCGACGACATCCTCGACGCTGGTCCGCGGAGCCCAGAGCAAGCGTTGCCACATCCACTGGTTGAAATGGTCGTGGTGTCCGCTGGAATGGGTGATGTCTCCAACGCCGTAACGCATCAGATCGTTGAAGACCCGATGATAAAACCGCGGCCAAGCGTAAAATGTTAGCCGGTTATAGACCATGGTGAGTCCCTGATCCGGCCGCCGCTCGTAAATCTCGTGTCCCGATGTCCGCGGCGGGAGTTCCCCGTCGCGATCGGCGCGGGGGTACATTTGAATGTACGCATGCTGAGCATAGCGCCAGTGCGTGATTTCGTTGTAGTACACGAGTTGATGTCGCGGCGGAAGTTGCCGGAGGATTTCGCGGGGGTAAAGGCCGTACGGACCGAATCCCGGATAGCGAAATAGATCCATGCGGTGCGTCTGGCGATGCCCCGGCTGCCACGACGTTGCATCCGATCCCGGCCCGTAACCCCAGCCCCACAACCAATCGCGTGGCTGTTCCTGCAAGTACTTAAAAATGGCGTTATCGTCGGCGTTGTCGAATTTCTGGTTGGTGAAATAGACTTTCGTCGTGGGGTGGTACTTATGAATAATCGCCGCCATCTTCTCGACGACCTGGATAAACTTCAGCCCGTAAGGATCGCAGAGGTCGCATTCACACCCACCGCCATCGCCGCCGTGGAATTTGACAAAGTCATAAGTGGGGCTGGAGCGGAACTGGTCTTCGCAGCGTTTGAGCTGAGCGGCACGGGCTTCGGGGACCGACAAACAGAGGTATCCAATCCGGCCGATCGATTCTTTGGCATTCCATTCCGGCGGACCGGGGCCGGTATTGGCGCCGAAGCCGCCTTGGGTCATTAAGCCGAACGACTTGATGAAATCGAACATTGGCCCTGGACCCGTTGAGAATGTATTCGCACCAGCCAGTGCATAATCCAGAATCACCCGCTGCGTCTCCGCCGGCGTCCAATCACGGACCTTCGCCAGCTTTTTGGCGACACCGCTTTGGCCATACTGTGTGCCGCGAATGGCAAACGCAGGCGCCGTACGCACGTCGAGGGTGTCAGGAATCTCGACAGATTTCTCTTTGATATCCAACTGCCGCAGAATCTCACCGGCGGCGTAGAGTACGCCCCGTTGATCCACTCCAGCTGCCAGCAGCACGTTGTCGACAGCGAGCATTTTGACCAGGAATCCCTCCGGTCCGGGATCGCTCTGGGTGAGGGCGGGAATCTGATCGGCTTCGAGTTGTTTGTGCAGCTCTGGATGATGCGCGGGGATGCCTAGCAGTATGAGTAGAGAATTCGTCGGCACGTCCTCGTCAGTCCGTTCGACGCGCGTCGGGAGGCCGCTGGGTTCGGCAATCCTCTTCTGGAGCAATTCGGCCACTTTGAGTTCCACGGAATCGGCCGCCGCCCCGACGCGGATCGTAACAGATTCATACTCGGCACCATGCGCATTGGTCGCAATGTAAATGACGCTGCATAGGACACTATAAAAGAGACCGGAACGCATAGAACTCTCCTCGGGGCAGGGAAGTATAAAAAGCGTCGTTACCCCGCCTATAGATTAGCTTGAGATCGAAACCCCCAAATGGGAGGGAAACGCAACCAGAAGGTCAGCGTCGTAGCCGCGCACTCCGGAGAGTGCACTTACTCAGCCGCGTCACCGGCGCGGACCCAATCCTCATTAAACCGCACGACTTTGATCGTCTCATTTGGCCTGGGCGAGTGGGTGTAAGCACAGAGGATGCTGCCGTCGCGCGATTCAATCACGGACGGATACGCAGCGGCAGTTGAGGCGTCGTGCTTCTCCAGGAGGCGATGCCACTTCCACGTTTCCCCTTCGTCGTCGGACAGGTAGGCCGTCATTTGTGTGCGACCGCCGCGGTCTCCGCCCGTCGTGTCATTGCAGACCAACAACCAGTTTCCGGATTTCAGAGCGATGCACTCCACACTGCTGTCGGGATTGGGGATTTCCATCCCCTGCGTCGGCGTCCAGGTTTGCCCGCCGTCTTTAGAAACCGACCGCGGAATGCGGCGACGGGGGCTTTTGTCGCGCATCATGGCCACAATGTCGCCATTTTGCTTGCGGACAAAACTCGGCTGAACGTTCAGCGGCAGAATCGGCTCGCTAAATTCCCAGGTCTTGCCCCAATCCTCAGTAAATGCGGCCAATGAACAGTTGAAAATGTCCGAATACAGCGGCACCATCATACGGGTGTCTGAGAGCATGATGGGATGAGTTCGCGTCATCCAGCCTAATCGCCTTGCCAACTTGTCTTTGGAGGCCGTCACGCCATACTCCAGGCGGGTCCGCAGCCGTTTGTTTGTTTTGATCTCTTCGGCGAATTCCTCACGAGCCTGCTCGGCACTTTCCGGATAGTATTGTTGCAGATTGACCGGGCGACAATGCAGCACATCTTGCCAATCCCATTTCGGAGGGCCGTCACAGGCATAGTCGCTCGAGGTGCGATATTTCAAGAGATAAGTGTCCGACGTGTTGTCGAGCGACGAAATCCAAAACAGCCACAGCTTGCCGCGCGGATCGAGAAAGAGCACGCAATTCTGATCGGGAAGGTTCTGGTTGTCCGCCATCAGAAACGGAGCCGACCACTGATCCGCCCCGTGTTTTTTACGTGCCCCTCGAATCACCAACGAGTCGTCGGTTTTCTCCCCCACACCATGAAACCAACAAACCAACAAATCCCCATCGGCCGTTTCGACAATTCCCGGCGAATGATTGTGCTTGGGCTCCCCGGGAAAGACAAGTTCCGCTTCATAGAGTGGAGCCCCAGGCAGGGTGACGACCAGCAGAGCATAAGCAATTTGCAGCATGGCGTTTCCTCGATCTATCCAGCCGACATTTGCCAGATGGCATAAGCCTGGAACCGATCCAAGCGCGGAATGGCCTCCATTTTAACAAGGCGTTCCGCCGAAACCAGCGCAGCTTGAATTTACGTCGTAATTGATTCCCATGCCTTGGCTCCCGCGACAGGAATTCAACCCGGAACAGGCATTGTGCATTTCCCTCAAGCGGACACTGCGCAGAATTTCTCAGTATCCCATTATTCCTGGGGAACTACAGTCTCGGCTATTTCACCCGCGATTGTTTTTGGTCATCAATGCTTTTGATCACCGGTTGGCGAAGCATGCCCAATACTTGAAAGAAGATCGCCTGCAACGGTGGTTTCATGTTTGCGTTGAGCGGTCTGTTCATCGCAGGTTTTGGGCTGGTGTGGCTTGTCAAGAGCATACGTCTAGACATGCGTGGCGAGCGAGGTGAGTGCATTGTGCCGTTACTGATGCTTTTCTTGGAACCGTTTTTGCGGCAATTGGTGTTCTGGCTCTACTCGGAAAGATTGTAATCGAAGAAGGTCCGGGGCGTTGAAGTTGCTCTCCAATGCGTAACCACTTACACGACCGGTTTTGGTGGAAACGGAGTTCCACGAAGGACCCGGCGATACCGACAACTTTGGCAGGAAGCTCACTCTTGACCTCCCCGTCAATTTGCACAGCCAGAAAACCACCCTGTTTTTGACACGGCCGAGGCCGGTCTCTAACAACGGTCGGCCCCAGGGGTTCTGGGGATGTGCCGAGATTCGAACGTAGTCGTGGACTTCGCACGCACCGGCGGAACTCATACGACGATGAAGTCTGTGGTCGTTCAAGTGAAGATAGGCGGTTACTTATTCTGTTTCGTGAAAGACACGGAAACGCGTCGGTGGTGGACATCGTCGGTTGTGGCGAGTACGCTGTTGGCCATTTGAACTGAATCAACTTCACCTACAACGGAACAGGCCCCCCATGAGTGATCGAATTGTGATGCGTACCGGAGAGTCTCTTGTCGCTGGCGGACCACCGTTTACAGCGGCGGAGCCGGAAGTTGTCATTGGCGAATTGGACGGGCCGGTCGGCACGGCGATTGCCACTTTGACGGGCGGCCAATCCGCTGGCCACTCGAAGGTCTTTGCAATCCTGGATACCGATATCCAGGTGCGGCCGGTGACTCTGATGGTCAGCAAGGTGACGGTGAAGAGCACCGCCTACACAAATATTTTAATGGGGACTGTGCAAGCGGCGATCGCAAATGGAGTACTCGACGCAGTCCGAGCGGGAGACATTCCCAAGGAAAAAGCCAACGACCTCGGTATCGTTTGCTCGGTTTGGCTAAACCCCGGGGCCGCCACTGAAAAGAACCTCGACCACAAGGCTCTTTTTGAAATTCATCGCAAGGCAACGGCACAGGCCATTCATAAAGCCATGCACAACGAACCTTCCATCGACTGGCTACTTGAGCACCAAGACGAGGTCACGCACAAGTACTACCAGCGAGGCCTCGATGGGACACTTTAGCGAACAACCATAATCATCTTTACGTTACTGCTCAGCGAGTGCAGCAATGCGTCGCGTGTGCCATCTAGGACGGATGGGCCGGCGTGGGATTCGTAATCCAGTCCACGAGCACATGGCATCTAAGCGGCGCGCCGAAAGGTAACAACAACAGCTATTTCTTCGAAAAGACGGACGGCTCGAACGGAGGTAACAGCAGTGCCAACGCTGGCTGAAGACATTGATTTAACCCGCCGCGAGATGCGCGACTGGCACACTTCATTGTGCGCAGGCATGTCTACCGAAATGAGGAATGACGACGATTGGAGGTTGATCGACTCCACAATCAAAGAATCCGATGTCACGACCTTCGAACAGCAATTGCCGGCGCTGCTGCCGCTGTCCTATAAGGCATTCCTCCTCAGTTATCATGCCTCGTGTCTGGACTTCGGCGAATACACGTTGCCCAGTTTGAGACATGACGAGAGGCTCGACGAAAGCCTGAAATTGTTGCTGCATCCAGAATTCTGGGGAATAGGCTACATGCAAATCGGATGGGCTTCCGGTTGCGGTGACCCGCTCGTCATGGATTTCAAATCGGCGACATCCGACGGAGACTACCCTATCTGTGTCTTCAACCACGACATCGTGCCTCAAGACTGTTGGGGGGACCGGGAGCGGCTCAACCCGTGGAGAGCGCTCATCGCCGGTTCGTTCCGCGAGTTCTTCCTCGCGTTGTTGCATGGCGATGACGGGATCTTCCCGCGCCCCAGAGCTCCAGAAGAACAGAGAAGGAATGCCGCTTGGGAAGAGGTTGAGCGGCTACTCAAGGAAAAGGGGCTTCCGCCGTACCACCGGCCCGATGGGGTACCCAAAACCGATCCGTGGAAAATCGCCGAATTTGTCCGTTCGATGTAGTGCTACCCTGCGAGGTCTCGATGGGACACTTTAGCGAACAGCCATAATCATCTTTACCTTGCTGCTCATCGAGTGCATCAAAGCCTCGCACGCGAGCGATCTAGGACAGATGCGCTGGCGTGCACTATTGGCTGGATAATCTAGAACCTTCGGATGAGGCTGAGCGAAATCCAGTGAGCTTGTGAATTGCTCTCGCTGTTGCTGAAATCTCCGCCTGCCAAGGCACTGGTGCCGACCGACCTTTCCGGTCCGAAGGAAAACTGATAGGCGAAGTTCCATTGCCAATCACTCCATGACTTCCCGTAACCAATCGTAAATGAGTGTTCCAAGGTCGCCGGGATCAGCGGGGTGAGCGTTGCGCTGGGCAAATTGCGTGTATTGTAAACGTATCCGGCTCGGAAGACGGAATCGTTGGGATTGAACAATTCATAACCGAGTCGAACAGACATACTGTCGCGCCAACGGAGCGGAAAAGACTCAGTGATTTCAGGTCCTAAGACGGCCGGAAAGATCGGATTCGTTGAGTTTCGCAACTTGATGTCGAGTTGGTCATAGGCGTGCGACCAGTCGTACCACATCAGATCTGTGGAAATCCGTTGCCGACAATTGAGCCAGTGAGCAACTCCCACGCCGGCGGAACGTGGCCATGCCAGTTCGACCTCGGCATCGAAGCGGCTTTCGACCGGCTGCGGTCCTAATCCGATCACAGCAGCGCGAACATTGCCATCGTAATCCATGCGGGTCTCGCCAATAAAGCCGGCTCCAAAAGTCGTCCACTCATCGAGTTTATACTGCAGGCCGACGTTCCACGCGAGGCTGGCACCGGTTGCCTGCAAATCGAATTGGGTCGGTGCTCCGGCCAGCGGGCCGGTTTGTAAGAAGAATGGGCTTTCGAATTCGAGATGGCTGACCGCCACCCCTAAAGAGGCACCAATGGAGAGATCGTCATTCACCTGGTAGGCCAGACTGGGCATGATTTTACCCAGCGCGCCAAACGATTTGTAAGTATTTGTTCCTAAAACCGGATTCGTCAGCTTCCATGTCGCACCATATCCGGCTGGCGCGAAGGCTCCAAATCCCACGGCCCATCGGCCATCCAGGCTTTTACGGATCACCGATAATTCCGGAAGGACATTTGTATTGACCGCGTTTGAGTTATTTTCCGGGTCGGAATAATCAAGATCCGTGATCACGGTATCAACGCCAAACTCGGAGAGTCCCGAACCCTTAACGTTCACCATTGCCGCGGGATTGTTCAGAATGACGGCCCCGTTGTCATGATGTGCGAGATTTGTCCCACCGCGCCCTGAACTTGTTGCACCAATGCTGTCTCGGACCACACCATTAGATTGGGCGCGACCAGGGACCAGCAGTTGAACTGCCACAGCGAGAAGCAGATAAGCCACAATTTTCTTCATGATTCATCCCGATTTGCGTCAAACCCTAAGTCAAAGTATCGCCGACTGTCTCCAAGACTCTGGATTTCGGAGATTTTGCAAAGGTTATACGTGCGAAGTGAGAATGCAGTGGATCTCACGAGGTAATTCCCCAATGGCCATCTGTCTATTGATCGGTCCTCACAATCTGATTTTCTCAAAATTCCAGATTCTCTAGAAATTTCACCCTAATCGTCAAATTTCTTGTAATCCGCAACTTTTCGCAATCAGCCACTCTCTGATAGGCAGTGAATGCACAAATGAGGTCTAAAACGCGGGCTCTCTCGAATCAGGAAATGCTCTGACTTTCGCACAAACTGAACAGACTTGGCACTTCTTGGTCCAACAGGTCGAAACACCTGCACGAAACAAATACTGATTCTGCGAGCTTTGTTTTTTAAGGGCGCACATCTGGCAGCTACGTTTTCACTGGCACAGTCGGTCTCTCTAGTTACAGAGGACAAACCAGTGAACCAATCGCCAATCGAAATCTTTGTAGTGGCTTCAATAGGACTCCGAAAAACGCCAGAGGCTCCTGGGAGGTCCTCTTGAGAGCAGAGTAGGGATTGTAGTGCTCAAGGGCACGAAAATCCTCTCGAATGGTCGAGAACTTCGGGTCTCCGAATTCAGAAACCGCGACAGAATTGTAAGCTTAGATACCCAAACGTCTACGGTTCCGATCATTAGTCGTCGAGCCAAGAAACTGTCGCACTGAGCCATAATGACAAAGGTAGTATTTTGACTATTTTTGATTATCTAAACTGTCTGGCTTGTGCATTGATTGGGGCTTGTTTGGGGTATCAGTGGTGCAAGCGAAGACATTCGACTCGTGACAACACATCGAGTCCTGACAATTTGGCGACTCGACAGCCCATTGAAAAACCTGAACACACCGCACCGTTTCACGAACTCCAAGACGCACTCGCTGCCAGTGAGTGGGCCGCAACTTCGATTTCCATTGGTCCGGCTCTTTCGAGTAATGCTGACGACGAATCTCTATGGCTGGACGAAATTCGAACAGAAGCAATATGTCGAAACGACTATGCCGAGATGGATGCGGAACTTGGGCGTGTGAGATCGATACTCGCCGAGCAAAAAAAACAATTGTTATTGTCCCAAGCCGAAGCGCGGACAGACGTTCTCACGGGCTTATTCAATCGACGAGCAATGAACGATTGGTTGGACCGCTGCCTCAAACGCTACCAGATGAATAATGAAGCCTACTGTCTCATGTTAATCGACATTGATGATTTCAAGATGATTAATGATGACTTTGGGCACGTCGAAGGTGATCGGGTTCTTCGGCAGGTGGCGGAGGTGCTTGGGGCTTCATTAAAGTCACCACATCAGCTGGCTCGGTACGGAGGTGATGAGTTTTCGATTGTCCTCCCCGCCTCTGATATCTGCGTTGCACAAATGAGCGGCATACAGGTATTGGAGTCGTTCGCAAAACACAAGTTCGTCATCGAAAATCAAATTCGGCATATTACACTGACCATTGGGATTGCCGAACAGACTGAGGAACTTGAAAATTTAGACCTCGTCAAACGAGCTGACGAATGTCTCATCGCTGCCAAATCTGCTGGGAAGAATCGCTGTTGTTATTTCGATCACGTAATCGGATTTCCAGTCACAGCTCTGCCTGCGGTCTTTTCTGTCGATAGCCTATGAGCCACTAAGTCTTGCATGTGTTTTCTACAAACACCTTGTGAGCTCTCGGTAGACATCGACTCCACATGCTTTCAGCCACCAGCTGAATGAGGCCGAACTGCACAGCAAACGCTGGTCTGCTTGGCAAGCATGGAACTGGATGATGCGCAAAACCGAGTTTCCAGCCTGCGCAGGTGATGCTGGCTCGATCGTCGTGCGGTGCGATTGCCTAACTCCCTTTCTAACGGAGTGAAGTCGAAGCGTGTTGCGAGAAAGCATTTTCGCAACACGCTGCCGTTTGGCTCAAGATCGGCCTCATCGTCCACAGTGCGAACCTGTGCTAAGAGCACAACCGCCTTCCGATGCGTCACAGACCTGGCTGCTCTTATCCAGGCCGGTGATCAGGTCTGACTGTCGCAACGCCCCATGTCGATCTCTCCATCGCAATGCGAATAGGTTCTCACAGCATTACAAACGGCAATGTAACCGGAGATAGGCAAACCCTTTATTCTTTGAACAACAAATTCATTATTTGTCAGAGACATTGAATTTTGGTTGATTGTAAATGCTCCCACTCGTACATTGCCTCTCCAATTCTAAAGCTCCGGTTCTCATTTTGGTCATCTCTCTTCCTTTCTTCATTGGATCTAGAAACAAAATGAAAAGAAACCATTTTTCAACAATCGAAACTGCGATTGAAGCGACAGCTAACGGAAAAGTGCTGATCATCGTCGATTCAGAGGAGCGCGAAGACGAAGGTGATTTTTTCATTGCAGCTGAAGCAATCACCCCAAACGCGGTTCATTTCATGATCAGCGAAGGTCGGGGACAGCTTTGTATGCCGCTATTACCCGAACTCGCGACCCAGTTGGCGTTGGAGCCGATGATCTCGTCGAACAGGGACAAGGACCAGCCTCGCTTTGCAATTCCCGTTGACCATCGTAGCTGTCGTAGCGGGATCAGTCCTCACGAACGGTCGTTGACAATTCGTGCGATGATCGACACCAAAAGCCGACCGGAAGACTTCACTCGTCCTGGGCACGTCTTTCCACTGTTGGCCGAAGCTGGCGGAGTTTTGTCACGCACCGGGCACACGGAAGCGGCTGTCGACCTTTGTCGATTGGCGGGACTGTCCGGTGCGGGAGTGATCTGCGAAGTCTGCAGCCGGGATGGCATTGGGATGGCGCGTCGTCCGGAACTGACTAAAATCGCAAATCAATTTGACCTTCATATGATCACAATAGATGACTTGGTACAATTTCGTGAGCGAAAATCGTCATGCCAATGCAATTGGAAGACATCACAATCCCTTCAAGAATGCACGTGAACTGGAATACCGACATGAACAAGGGAATCCAACAGATCACACCACCGGGCATTACAAACAAAGTCCGACGTACTCCGGCAAATAGCGCGCTCCCTGACGGAGAGGTAATCACCATTGTCACCAATGGTGCGAACGATGAGATTGCGGCACAAGCCGCTCTCCGGCTGGAGCAAGAAGGAATCCCGGCAAAAGTAGTTCACGGAAGGTATGTTGCGAATTCCGAGGCTCATCGGTCTGGCGAGACATCGGACGGGGTCAGCGCATTTCTGATCCTTGACCCGGATTACGAGGGAACTGCAACAGGGGCTTCGCTGCCGGACCTATCCAAGACATCAAAATCCACCCGCACAGTAAGTAGCCTGCGACTGGACCCTGCTCCTGCTGACACTTCCCCAACGCATCGCTCGAATCAGAGCCGTGTCGACAGAATTGTCCAAACAGTGCGTAGCTTCAAGCAAAAAGATCTCCCCCATCAACGGGTTAGGCCTGACGCACACAATCGGTTTGATTCAGCCGGATCTGGTCGTGATGCAATATCAAAAGAATTTTGGAAGCGGCCGGAAATAGGCGAACAGTTCGAATTATCGGAAGACTTGTTGCAACGGGAACTGGATTTGGTCAAGGCGGCGAGACTGAGCGACGAGGTCGAAGCGTTTTTTGACGCCTATTCTCAGGTCGGTGATCGGACGCGATTTTTGTGGCAATGGTGTGTGCACGGCGCGGAGTTGACGACTATCTCCAATGTCGCGCCGCAATGGCGACGTCACGTATGTGACACAAAGGTTTTGTCAATCATGCTTTGCGTGCTCATGGACGACGTCGCTGATGAGCAAGGCAATCAGCCGCTGCTGGAAGTCTTGATGAAAATCATCGAGGGGCAACCCACTCCAGCGATGCAAAGTTTTTCAGCAACGGACCGTAGAACTGCTGAGGTGACTCAGTACTTATCCCAAATATACGAACGCCGAATATCAGAATATCCGCTACACGATGTGTACAAACGATTACTGGAATTCGATTTGATGCAATATTTCAACACGATGAGGTACTCCTGCCTGCTCAATGAGAACCTGAGTCTGCTCAACGTCACCGAACACGAACTATACTTGCCTCACGCCATGCACATGATGAGCTTCTCAACGCTGGACCTGATGTGCACGCCAGAATTTGACGTGCACGAACTCGGACGGTTCCGGGAAGCGATTTGGCATGCCCAATGTATGGGACGCGTCGGAAACTTGCTAAGTACCTGGGAACGCGAGATTGAGCAAACCGACTTCACAAGTGGTGTTTTTGCTCGCGCAGTGATCAAGGGAGACCTGAACGTTGACCAGCTGAATGCCAGCGATGCCCCCGCAATTGAAGCGGCCATCCTCGGTGGAGGTCACGAACAATATTTTCTGAACCGTTGGCATGAACATAGAGAATGCCTCAAGACTAAGCTCGCTGAGATTCATTCGGTTGATTTACACGGATTTGTCGAAGCTCAAGAGCGATTCTTTCGGATGCACTTAGCCTGCCGGGGAGCGATCTGAGCATTGAAAGTCGACCGGATGGTTCCGGTGGCAAGAGATTATCAGAATGACTGAGTGGCTACTTAAAAAGACCGGCGCTCACTACATCCTGGCGATGATGATTTTAACCCGCCCGATTTGCCTCATCGGTGGTGGGCTAACGATCTATTACATCAACCTGACGATGAATCTGGATGCGCGCATCTTCCATTTGCTCATCTCCTATTCATCAATCTTAATCCCGACAGCAACTGCGCTCACAGTATTCATGGCGCTGCACGAGACACGCACGTTGCGTAAAGTATTGGCGCAGCTAGGTCGCGGCGGAGAAATTAACGCTGAGGAGGGAATGCAAGCTGGCCGAGAAGCGGTCGTATTCCCCAGGGTCCATCATCGAACTGAAGCGATCTACGTGACCTTCATCTGCGTGGTGTTGTTTTGCGCCCTGCTGGTGTTTCTCAATCAGGCTCCCTTGAAGGTGGCAATTCAGATTTCGTTCGCCGGTTTCGTAGGCATTGCATCTGTTCTGATGGGAACCTTTTTTGCAAGCGAACGCTGGATGGTTCCGGTGATCAACTTGCTGATGCGGCAGGGCGTGACAATCGATTATCCGGCGATCCCGGTCGGCAAAATTCAATGGCGGATGAACATTTCGTTCGGCCTGACCATCTTGGTGACCGCTTTAATGATCGGTGCACTGGCGAATCAAAGAGCGTGGGAGATTTCAGAAAATCCCGACCAGGCAGTTACCGCAGTCACAATTCTGAGAAGGCACACGTTTTTCATCACTATGGCAGCGTTCGCGGTTGGGCTGTTTCTCTCACGGATGCTTGCGAATTCAGTGGCGTCTCGCATCGACATGCTTATGACCGCGATGAAGCAAGTCCAAGATGGCACTCTGTCGAAACGCGTCTTGATGACAGGCAATGATGAGATTGACGTCCTGGGACGCCAGTTCAATTTGATGGTTGGAAAGCTTCAGCAAGATGATTTCACGATCCGAGACTTGAATACGAATCTTGAGCAAAAGGTACAAACCCGGACCAGCGAGTTGGAAATCGCCCGCGCCGATGCCGAATCGGCGAATCGCTCAAAAAGCGACTTCATCGCCAATATTTCGCATGAATTGCGGACGCCCCTCAATGGGGTGATCGGAATGACCGAGTTGTTGCTCAACACGACTTTGAATACCCAACAGCGCAAATATGCGAAAGTGGCCGGAATCTCGGGAACTACACTGCTGGAACTGCTGAATGAAGTTCTGGACTATTCAAAAATTGAAGCGGGTAAACTTGAAATTGAACATATCGACTTCAAGCTGTTGGATGTCGTAGAACCGGTCTTGGAAATCGCCGCACATCGCTGTTGCGAAAAAGGCATTGCTCTAGCCTGTTACGTGGATCCATCCATTCCACTTACGGTGAAAGGCGATCCAGGACGTGTGCGGCAGATTCTCAACAACCTAATGAACAACGCGATCAAATTCACCGAACAGGGGAGCATCGTGTTATGTGTCGAGCTGGATCGCGTTGACGGTGCGACCACAACGCTACGCTTTAGCGTCGCCGACACTGGAATCGGAATACCGCCCACCCGGTTCGATCGATTGTTCAAGTCGTTCTCACAGGTCGATGCCTCAACGACCCGCCAATACGGCGGGACCGGCCTGGGATTATCGATATGCAAAGAGTTGTGCGCGTTGATGAAGGGACACATTGGCTTTGAAAGTCAAGTCGGCACCGGATCGACTTTTGCATTCAGCATCCCCTTCGAAATGCTACCGGAGCAAAATCTCAGTTTTTCACAAGTCGCAGCGGATCTCAAAGGGCAACGAGTGCTCCTTATCAAACAAGACAGCGTGGCAAGGAGCATGCTACACAACCAGTTAAAAGCCTGGGGATGTCTTGTCGATGCTGAGTCTGCCGCCAATGAGGCAATGGATCGGTTGTACCAAGCCACCGCAGAGGAGCAGCCGTATCACACGGTATTGATTGAGAAAGCTTTAGTAGACTCCGAAATGGTCGCCTGGATCACACTTGCGCATACCGAAACCACGATACGCGAACCACGTCTGATTCAACTTGTTGCACTGACCGATCAAATCGACGAGCCCACGTTGCGCAAGCAGGGGTTTTTCGGCTCTCTCGCGATACCAGTGTTACCTTCGGAACTCATCAATGTGATTGGCCCCACCTGCGTCGACTCCTCTCAGAGCGACGATGCGATGTCAGCCGCACGAATGCGTACCGAGTTGCGAGGCAATTCACAACAAAGGAAACTGAAGAAAACGGGACACAGCAATGCACGCATTCTGGTGGCTGAGGATAATTACATTAACCAGGAGGTAGTCGCCGAGATTCTCTCCAATGCCGGCTACACGTGTCACATCGTCGCCAACGGCCGCCTAGCGCTCGAAACCGTTCGCAATGAACGATATGACCTGGTCTTGATGGATTGCCAAATGCCAGAGATGGACGGGCTGGAGGCGACTCGGGCCATTCGCGAATTTGAAAGCGGGATCTCAAACCAACAATCCAAAACGCTGCCGATCGTCGCATTGACGGCGAGTGCATTGACCGGTGAACGCGAACGGTGTTTAGCCGCGGGGATGAATGGTTATCTCAGCAAGCCACTAGACCCAGTGCGCTTGATCGAAACGATTGAAGCCCATTTGTCCCAAGGCGATCAGACTTCGCCCCAGGTTGACGATGGACACGATGCGAGCTGTCCATCCGATGACAGCTGTGATGAATCGGACCTTGAGACAAAATCAAACAACGAAGATTCCGCCGATGTATTGGATGTCGATGGGCTATTACGGCGATGTAACGGAAAATTGGAACTCGCCGAACGATTGCTCGGTAAATTCCATGACCGCTTGGACGGTGATCTACAGAAGATCGAAGACAGTGTTGAAAGCTGCGATCTCAAACGAACCGCAACGCTGGCTCACGCACTCAAAGGCTCCTCCTCCAATCTCTCCGCCGAAAGGATACGGCAAGCCGCGACAGATTTGGAAGAAGTGGCCCGGACCGACGATGTCGCAGATCTGTACCAGTTCTTGGAACAGCTGAAAACGGAATGCGAACTCTTCTTGAATATGGAACCAACCTTGTCGAAACACCACCAACTTGAATTGGTGGAAATTTCGATGACGTCAGTGAATTGACTCAAACCAACGGGAAGAAATCAAATGCCAATCTTGATTGTTGATGACGACGATATTGCCCTGGAATTGCTTCAAAATACTCTTGAAGACGAAGGGTACGAGGTCGAATCTGCAAACAACGGATACGATGCTCTAGAAAAATTGCGGTCCGGCCGCTTTCAGACCGTCGTCTCAGATTGGGAAATGGACATCATGGACGGAGTCCAGTTTTGCCGCGAGGTACGCAAACGTTGTTTTGCTAGCTATATCTACTTCATTCTTGTGACCGGGCGAACCTCGACGAAGGATGTCGTGGAGGGACTCGATGCCGGTGCAGATGATTTCATCGCCAAGCCGTTTGAGCCTGCGGAATTGTGTGTGCGGCTTCGTGTTGGTGAGCGGATTCGTGCGTTGGAAAGCCGCAACGGCATGATTTTTGCGCTCGCTAAGTTAGCGGAATCGCGTGACACCGATACCGGAAGTCATTTGGATCGCATTCGAGACTACTGCCGCGTTTTAGCGCAGCAACTTTCTACACTGCCCGCTTATCGAGACATCGTGGATGGGGACTACATACAAACTCTCTATCAAACCAGTCCCTTACACGATATTGGAAAAGTCGGCATTCCCGATAACATCTTGCTAAAGCCAGGCAAGCTGACCGAAGACGAATTTGCCATCATGAAGACACATGTGGAAATCGGAGCTGAGACGTTGGCGGCGGTTGCAGCGAATCACCCCGGCCTGGACTTTTTGAAGATGGCGCTGGAAGTGACTCTGTCACATCATGAACGATTCGACGGGAGCGGATATCCCAATGGTCTCGTTGCCGATGAAATCCCGTTAAGTGGGCGAATCCTGGCGTTGGCGGACGTCTATGACGCGATCACAACCGAGAGAGTTTACAAACAGGCTGCATCACATGATGTGGCACGCTCTGTGATCGTCAAAGGACGCGGGGCACATTTTGACCCTGACATCGTGGATGCCTTTTTAGCAGTGGAGAAGCAGTTCATCGAAATCAAAAGTCAGTTCGAATCTTCGAATGACATCCCTGACCATCCATCCAGCTTGCAAGTACAACTCGCCGTATAACGCTAAAACGGACTTCCATTCGCTGACATATCCGTCGCTGCTTTTTGGACCGAAACGATGTGATCCCGCAGACCAGGTTATTTCAATAGCTTTATCCCCTCTGGAAGGACAATTATGAAGATCCTCTTGCCGAACCCACACGGTTTTTGTGCTGGGGTCGTCATGGCGATTCAAAGTCTCGAAAAAGCATTGGAGTTATACGGCGCACCGATTTATGTGTTTCATGAAATCGTCCACAACAAACATGTCGTCGAAGGGTTTTGCCAACGCGGCGTTATTTTCGTGGATGGTCTCGATGAAATCCCCGAGTCAAGCCATGTGTTATTTAGCGCCCATGGAGTCTCTCCCGACATCCGGAAGCAGGCAAGAGCCAGACGGCTGAAGACCATCGACGCCACTTGCCCGCTTGTTTCCAAAGTGCATACAGAAGCCGTCAAGTTCGTCGCGGCTGGCTACTCTGTTCTGCTCATCGGACATGCCGGACATGACGAAGCGGTGGGAACCGTGGGGGAGGCACCCGATCAAATCCAACTGATCGAAACGATTGAAGATGTCGACACCGTAAAGGTCCCCGACCCAGACAAAGTTGCTTATCTGACGCAAACAACTTTGAGTCTCGACCATGTCAAAAATATCGTCGACCGACTCGAACAGCGTTATCCCAGGATCATCGGGCCTGCCAAGCAGGACATTTGCTTCGCCACACAGAACCGGCAAACGGCTGTGAAAGAATTGCTTTCGGAGGCTGATGTTGTTTTGGTGATCGGTAGCCAAAACAGCTCCAACAGCAATCGCTTGGCCGAAGTCGCGCGGGAAGCCGGCAAGCCGTCATATCTTTTCGATCATGTCAGCGAAATCGATCCAACATGGCTTCGCCCCGACGACACTGTCATTTTAACGGCAGGAGCAAGTGCTCCGGAAGAACTTGTCGATGAATGCTTAAATTACCTATGCTCACAATTTCAAGCCACTGTGGAATCACGGGACATCCGGCAAGAGCGCGCTCGATTTGATCTGCCGGTTGAGCTTCGCTCTGTGGTCTAAGTCATTCACACTGACCGCTGATGATGGCATTTCACGCAACTCGGCATACTTCCCGAGTTACCTCAGACTGTCGCTATTGAAAAGCAATTCTCCCTGCAACCTCGTTTTGTAGGCATGCTCTTTGTGGCGCATACGCCGTCCGTCGAGATGTTTACAGATAATGAGTTCCGTTTCTGCTTTGATCGGTCGTAATCGCAAGCCACCATTTGCTGAAACACGGCGTGAGAGGCAATGGCCCCTGCTATACACTCTTGTTGCTATCTGCGTAGAACCTGCCCACGGGCGGGGCTCTCGTATCGCATGAAAAAGAGTTGCGCACTTCACGACCACTGATTTTGCAGGGGTTCGACTCAGCTGGCACGAGAACCCCAATCGCTGCTGTCTTTGCTCGCACAATGCTGGGATTAACGAAGTCATCGGCCCAGTTGCGTGGCTGAGAGCGGAATACGCTGGTATCTCTTCGGTGGTTCCATATTGCCCGCCACTTTGGGGGTGTCCCCCCCATATTTCGAGGAACCTCACCGAGCACTGCAGATTCTCTTGGCAGGTCAAATCTGGTTGTCAATGGTTTCGATGCGCCTACAATCTAAGTGTCATATGGTTTTTAATTCCCGCTTCAAATTGGCTATCCGTGTTTGAAATGTCCCCCTTTCTCGTAAATCTAGCAGTCGTGACTGGCATGATGCTCTGCGTTTGGTTGGTCAGTCTGCGATTGAACGACGTGAGCATCGTCGACTTGGCCTGGGGGGCAGGGTTTGTTGTGATCGCTTGGGTGAGTTTTCTGATTACAGGAATGCCCACGCCTCAGAAATGGGTGATTGTGGGGCTGGCGAGTCTTTGGGGACTCCGCTTAAGTGGCTACCTCACCTGGAGAAACCTCGGAAAACCAGAGGATTATCGGTATCGTATGATGCGCGAAAAGCACGGCAGCGGTTTTCCACTACGTAGTCTGTTTACCGTTTTTGGCCTGCAAGGGGTGATCATGTGGATCGTTTCCCTGCCGCTCCAAACGGGGCAAATGGAGAACAATCAAGATCGCATTGGCCTGCTGGCTATTTTGGGCATGATTCTTTGGTGTATTGGATTTCTATTCGAATCTGTTGGCGACTGGCAACTGGCCCAGTTTAAAGCAGATCCGGCGAATGCAGGTCAGGTGATGGACCGTGGCTTGTGGCGATACACGCGACACCCAAATTATTTCGGAGACTTTCTTGTCTGGTGGGGGCTATACTGTGTCTCATTCGGTCGCGGTACAGCATGGTGGTCGGTGATCGGGCCCATTGTAATGTCCATTCTTCTCGTACGCGTGTCCGGCGTCACATTACTCGAAAGCTCACTGAAAACTCGCAAAAAGGGATACGAATCCTATATCCAACGCACACATGCGTTTTTCCCATTCCCACCAAAGCGCGAATCCAATCAGAAACTTTAATCGACCTTCTCTTTAACACTGACTGGAATCGCGGGTATCACCCCGACTTGTGTTTAGGGCACCGATCGCAATCGAACATCGGTTATTGGTCAAATCACGACAGGTCCTCACATGCCAAATCAGCGATCCATTCTTCTCACTGGTGGCACGGGTTATGTCGGGGGACGCCTCATTCCTTTGCTGGAAAAACATGGATATCCGCTGCGCTGCGTCGCTCGACAGCCGCAATATTTGGAGTCGCGCGTCCAATCCTCGACAGAAATCGTGCAAGGGGACCTCTTTGAGCTAGAGTCGCTGCGTCGAGCGCTAGACGGTATCCACACGGCCTTTTATATGGTCCATTCATTGGGGACAGGACAAGACTTTGAAAAAGAAGATCGCACGGCAGCGCTCAACTTTGCTGAAGCAGCCCGGCAGGCCAACGTGCAACGGATCATTTATCTTGGCGGGCTTGGCGAATCACAGAATGGTTTGTCGCCGCACTTGCGCAGTCGTCAGGAAGTGGGCGATATCCTACGGCAATCTGGAGCGCAGGTCATTGAGTTTCGAGCTTCAATTATTATCGGGTCGGGGAGTTTGTCTTTTGAATTGATTCGCAGCCTGGTTCAAAAGCTGCCCATTATGATCTGGCCGCAATGGGTTTCGACGCCGGCGCAGCCGATCGCCATCGAGGATGTCTTGGCCTATTTGATGGCGGCTATTGAGTATAGCGACCAGGAAAGTTGCGTCTTTGAGATTGGCGGGCCGGATCAAGTGTCGTATGGCGGCGTCATGTTGGCGTATGCAAACCAACGCGGTCTGAAACGTTGGACTATTCCAGTCCCGTTTTTAAGTCCCCGTCTTTCGAGTCTGTGGTTGGGCTTAGTCACGCCGGTCTTTGCACGCATCGGTCGAAAATTGGTGGAAAGTTTGCGGAATCCGACAGTGGTCCACAACGACGAAGCGCTGCAAGCCTTTCCCGACATCCGACCGCGTAATTCTCATGCGGCTATCGCCCGTGCACTGGCCAAGGAAGATCAGGAATTTGCGGAGACACGGTGGTCGGATGCCATTTCCTCGGCTGGTTCCCCAAAGAGTTGGGGGGGAGTTCGTTTTGGCAATCGGCTCGTGGATTCCAGGACAGCAACAACACACGTTTCCGCAGCACGAGCGTTTGAACCCATTCGAAGAATCGGTGGGAATACAGGTTGGTACTTTGCAACTTGGTTGTGGAAAATTCGCGGCTATATGGACCTGTTGGTTGGTGGAGTCGGAATGCGTCGCGGTCGTCGGAATCCGAACACTTTGACAGTTGGCGAAACCCTCGATTTCTGGCGTGTACAAGCCTATGAGCCGAATCGCAGGTTGCGGCTCGATGCAGAAATGAAACTTCCTGGACGTGCCTGGCTGGAGTTTGAAGTAACCGAGTCTGCGAGTTCGACGACGATTCGCCAAACCGCTGTCTTCGATCCGGTCGGTTTGTTGGGTTTAATGTACTGGTATGGAATTTATCCGCTACACCGTTTGGTCTTCGCCGGGATGTTACGTGAAATCGTGAGGGCGGCTGAGCGTACAAATCCTCAAAACGCATTCCCGGATAAACCAACGACAGCAAATTTAGGCGAGGATGTCACACATGCGAACACAAACTCCTGAACGAATGCAGTGCATGGAGGTGTGGGGAGGCAACCGCGCAGTGGACCGCGCTTTGACAACGACCGGTTTGGACGTCTGTGTGTATAGCAGCCCGCATGCAAATTCCCAGAGTGGGGGGGACGTGTGCTATGTCTCCTCTTGTGCTTCGGGGCGAATCACACGCATCCTGTTGGCCGATGTCAGCGGTCATGGTGATGCCGTGGCGGACCGTGCAGATATTCTTCGACAACTGATGCGCCGCAACATCAATAGGATTGATCAGTCCTCATTAGTGAACTCGATCAATCAAGAGTTTGTCGTCGCCTCGACACAAGGGCACTTTGCCACTGCGCTGATTGGAACCTTTTTCGCTCCGACACGAATGTTGACGCTCAGCAATGCCGGGCATCCACATCCGCTGATTTATCAACACAAAACCCGGAATTGGCGACAATTGAAAGCTGAAGAGCCTGAACCGACGCAAGCTCGCAATTTCCCCCTGGGGATCGAAGCAGACGAAAGTTATTCAGACGTTCGCACGAAATTAAACACCGGCGATTTGGTGCTTGCATTCACCGATGGTCTCATCGAAATCGAACAACCCGACGGACAACTTCTCGGTGCCGACGGCCTGCTGCAGCTTGTTTCTGGTCTAGAACTCTCCGATCCAAACCGTTTTATCACTTCCTTAATCGAGAAAATCGTCCCCCGGAAAGACGCAATCAATACCGGTGACGACGTGTCGATTATTTTATTTCAGACCAATACTGAGCGCGTCTCACTCCGCGACAACCTCCTCTCTCCCTTCCGCGTTGCAGCTAGTTTTTTCCACCAAGGTACTAATTGAAACCCTGGTCCTCGATTGAAACGACTTGAGTGTTGCCCAACGAGATAACGGCATCGCAGCAAGAAAGACTTTATTTTACCAATTTGTTCTTTGGAGCAATGGTGGACAAGCCACCGTCGACTCCGATCACTTGGCCGGTGATCCAAGTGTTAGCCGGTTGAAGCAGCCACTCGATCGCTGACGCAATATCAGAGGGCTCCCCTAATCGTCCAAGAGCATGCATAGCAATCGACGCAGACTCCGCGGTCGGCGTACCCCACACTGACTTGGTCATCTGTGATTTGACGAGTCCTGGCGCGACCGCGTTCACTCGGATGCCACGACTGGCGTACGTCGCCGCGGCGGAACGTGTTAATCCGATGATTCCAGCCTTTGCGGCGGCGATCGCCTCGTGATTCGCGAGCCCGATTTGTGCAGCGGCCGATGAAATCAAGACCACCGAGCCTCCAGTACGACGCATTAATTTGCCAGCGGCCCCAACGACGCAAAAAGCGGACGTCAGGTTGACAGCAATCGTGTCGTTCCATTCAGTGTCGGAGGTCATATGCGCAGCCTTGAGAAGCACGGAACCGATGCAATTCACAACGCCATCAATTCTCCCATGGCTCTCCACGGCAAGTTGCAGGCATTCACGAATTGATTCCGGTCGATTCGCGTCGACAATATGAGATGTCGCATTCAACTCCGCACTGAGTTCATCAAGTTTTTCTGAGTTTCTCCCACCCAGCACCACTTGGGCTCCGGATGCGACGAGCCGACGACTCAATTCGGATCCGACAGAACCGGTCGCCCCGAGGACGACAAACACAGGATGTTCCGTGGCTTGTTCGTTTGTCATAGCCAGTCTTCCATTATAACCACATAGGTAGGACACTTTTCGACATCACTGCAGCGCTTACTGGGCACGGTCGTGCTTTGCGAACAGATAGTGTGCGACCCACCACTGGTTGCCACTGTGGTATGCAAACAGCTCTTCGCATGCCATGAAGAAAAGCCGCCAACGCATGAACCATTTATGTGATTCGGCAGTTCCGTACGTTTTGTTCAACAACGGCATAACGTCGTCCCGGCAGGCATCCAATTTGGTTAGCCAAGCACGGCATGTTTTTTCGTAGTGTCGACCATTCCAACGCCACTGTTGCTCGACGGAGAGGTCGTCTTGGTAGCGTAACAGCAAGTCTTCACTCGGCATGATTCCGCCGGTGAAAAAGTGACGCCCCATCCAATTCTGGCTGCCTTCGGTTTGGAATGAATAAGTGAGATGTCGGTGACAAAACAGATGCACGAACAATTTTCCATCCGGTTTTAGCCACGTTGAAATCCGACGCAGCAACTCTCGATGGTTCCGCATATGTTCAAACATTTCGACAGATACCACACGGTCAAAGCGGTCTTCAATCTCGAAACTGTTCATGTCCGCTGTCAATACGCGAACATTCGTCAAGCCCCGGGTCTGCAAACGCTGCTCAATGAATCGTCGCTGGAGGGCCGAATTTGAAACCGCTGTCACTTCGCAATTCGGAAAGGTTTCGGCGATCCAGAGCGACAATGAACCCCAACCGCATCCGAGATCCAGAACGTGCATCCCGTCCCGTATATCCGCCCGCACGCTGGTCATCTCCAGTGCCAACTGTTCCGCTTCATCCAGCGATGTCACACCAGCGGGCCAATAACAACAACTGTACTTAAGATGTTTCCCCAGCACGTGATTGAAAAACTCCGCCGGCACTTCATAGTGCTGTTGATTGGCTTTTTCCGGTAGCGGAGCAATGGGCCCGCGGGCGGCCGACTTCATGAACAAATCCTGTCGAGCTTGCTGGTCTTCACACGTCCCGCGGTCTTCTACCTGAAGTCGTTGCTTTAACAGACGACGAATGCCATAGCGAGTGGCCGCATCAGGAACGTAGCCGCGTTCGATCGCGTCTAGGGCATTGTTCACGACAAATAACGTCATGGGAACTGAATCCTGTTGCTGTTAGGTGACCGGAACTTCATCGATACGACACTGGGGTTGCGCGAGCAGCATTTGCACAACCCCGGTGGTACGCTCTCTGAAAGCCGCTTCGCAATAGCACAAATAGTAGTGCCACATGCGGACAAAACGTTCGGAGAATCCAAGTTCGCGCACCGCATCAATTCGATCCCAGAAGTTCTGCCGCCAACAGCGCAATGTTTGGGCGTAGTGCGGCGCATAGTCCGCTATGTCAAGAACTCGCATCCCGGTTTGCGACGTGACCGAGCGATTCATCGCAGAAATCGACGGCAGGCAACCACCCGGGAAAATGTAGCGCTGAATGAAATCAACCGATTTCAAGTACTGCGGATAACGCTGCTCGGACATCGTGATCCCTTGCAGCAGCATGGCACCATCGGGTCGCAGCAGATCACCACATTTTTTAAAAAAGACATCATAATGCTCGTGCCCCACAGCCTCGATCATTTCAATCGAGACCAGTTTGTCATAACTCCCGGATAAGTCCCGGTAATCCTCCAGCATCAGCGTGACTCGATCACTTAACCCCGCACGTTCGATGCGCCGGCGGGCGTATGCTAACTGTTCCTGGGAAATTGTCGTCGTTGTCACGCGACAACCGAATGTTTTTGCCGCATACTCTGCAAAACCACCCCATCCAGTTCCGATTTCCAGCAAATGATCCGATGGCTGTAGATTCAGCTTTCGGCAAATGAGGTCCATTTTGGCAGTCGAGGCATCGGCGAGAGACATCTGATCGTTCTTGAAAAGTGCGGACGAATACAACATCGTTTCGTCCAGGAAGAGTTCGAAGAAGTCGTTGCCCAGATCATAATGCTCGTGGATATTACGGCGCGCTCCAGCCCGTGTATTGATTCGAAGTTTGTGAAATGCCCGTGCCCCCCACTTTGCTAATCGTCCAAGACCACGGTCCAATTGCCGAGACTTATCGAGATTGCGGGCAAAGAGACGAATGAGTTTAGTGAGATCATCGCACGACCAATCGCCGGAGAGATAGGACTCAGCAGCACCGAGACTTCCACCGGTTAACACGTGTGAATAAAAGTCGGCATTGTGGACGGTCAGCGTTGCACGAAGATCGGGATGCTGATCATCGCCCATCACGTGCTTTTCCGTTCCGTCAACAATGGTCAACTGACCGGCTTGCAAACCGGACAATGTCCGTAGCAAGGCCGCTTTGACCAGTCGTGTCTTCAAGCTTGCCGATGGATTCTTGGACGGGGAGCGACTGCTTGATCCGACACGGCCCAGTGCTGCGAGTTCCGACGGTTTGGCCGGCAATTGTGTCATGATGCAGAGACTTTCGAATGATGAGAGGTACTGGGATGGGGATAATAGGGACATTCTTTCCACCACAATCGCAGCGCTTGCCAGTAAATAGCGGTAACAACCTGACCGGTGACGAAGGGGTAGCGAATCAAAACCCGCGCCAGTTGCCCGGTTGTTATCGGACGGCGAGCGAGCGACATTGTCGCGTCGAATAGTTTTGAGCCCTGCTCGAAACTGCTGATGTGTACGTTGAGGCCCTCGCCCGGATGGGACAGAGCCCACTGGTACTCTTGGGCCATATCCATGAATGGTGAGACATGAAAGGCTTTGGCATGCCGCGCAGAAAACGAAGAATCCTCCGCAGTAAAGTCTGGCTGCAATACATAGCAATGTTGCTCGCCCCAGGGCGTGTTGTTTACTTCCGCGACGATGGTTTCCACCTGTTCATCTGCGCTGTCAAAGCAGTAATACAAGCAAAGTGGATTCATCGCATAACCAAAGTAGCGCAGGTTAGTCAGCAGGCGTATTGGCCCTGACGGACGTTGGCCAGTTTCCCCCTCTACGAGATCGCGAACGGCCGTTTTTAAGGGAATAGCAGCATCCCCCAGATGATCGTCGCGTCGAAAACGGGCCAGTGCGGTTCGACGCGTCGACCACAGCCAACGATTGCGAAACACGGACTCCAATTCGTCCAAATCCAAATAGAGCAAGTACAGGCTATAGCCAAATTGATGATGCACCGGTTGTGTGCGGCGGTGGTGGATTCGTCCTTCGTAGATGCAACTCTGCATAGTCAAACCGCCTCCTGAATGGTGGCTGTGCTTGACGAATTCGTTTGGGGAATGACGATCGACGATTGTTCAAACTGCCGGCATACGGCCAGGGCACTATTGACACCGTCCTCGTGAAATCCATTGCCCCAATAGGCACCGCAGAAAGAGGTCCGATTTTGGCGTATCACCCGACCGTGTCGCTGTTGAGCCAATTTTCTTTGAGTCGTGAAGATGGGATGGCTGTAAGCAATCCGTCGAATAATGCTGTTTGGGTTGATGCCGTCGTTGTCATTCAATGTCACGCAAAAGTCGTATTGTGATTGAATGTGCTGCAAAATGTTCATGTTGTACGTGACGGTCGCCTGTTGCGAACGGCCACGATGCAGGTGATAATTCCAACTCGCCCACGCCCGGCGGCGTTTGGGCAGCACTGAGCGATCGGTGTGCAGAACGGCAATGCTATGACTGTAAGGAAACGCTGCCAGCAACTGTGCCTCGAGCGGAGACTTATCCTGGAGGATCTGCAATGCCTGATCAGCGTGACAGGCAAAAATCACTTCGTCAAACCGCTCGCTTTGTCCGTCACTATGAATCAACTCCACGCTATCGGCCAAACGACGAACCGACTGCACAGGACATTGCAATCGAATGTTCTCGCTGAACCTCCGCGTCATCGCTTGGACATACTGAGAAGACCCGCCACGAATCACCCGCCAGGTGGGCCGGTTGGTGAGGCTCAAGAGTCCGTGATTTTGATAGAACTCGACGATGAACCGCATGGGGAATTGCTCAAACGTCTCCGGGGGACAAGACCAAATCGCGGAGCCCATCGGCAACAGATACTGATCAACAAAATGTTGTGAGTAACGGTGCTGCTGCAGGTATTCAGAAACGGTCAGCGTTTCCAGACGGTTCGCTGCCAACAACTCCGGTGCTTCTCGATTAAACCGCATGATGTCGCGGAGCATGCGATAGAACCGTGGCCGGAACAGATTGCTCCGCTGAGCAAACAATCCGTTGAAATTCGTTCCGTTGTATTCTAAGCCTGTTTCATCGCACGAGACACTAAAGCTCATGGAGGTCGGATCGGAGGCAACGTCCAATTCGTCGAGCAGCTTTACAAAGTTTGGGTACGTGCGGTCATTGAATACTATGAACCCCGTATCGATCGTATGACGTTCACCCTCCACGTCGACCTCAATGGTGTTCGTGTGCCCGCCGACATAAGAATTCGCTTCGAAAAGGGTAATCTCGTGGTGCGTGGAAAGTCGGTAGGAGGCCACCAAGCCAGAGATCCCCGATCCGATAACAGCAATTTTCATGCGATTCACCTTGCCCCATTTAATGCGCTTGACGAGACTGGCTCGAGCTACTTGATTTTAGAACGTCACAGTCGCAGGCGCCATCCACCATTTTCAGCGCGTGGGTCAGTGACATATCAATGCTGCCCTACTGCGAAATCACTAAGTGTTGGCAAATACTGTTGAGATCTGTCACAATGAATTCGCACACAAACGGACAAATGGCATCGCCACAATACTTATAATTGTAGGCAGCCGCGCTGACTGGACCACAAAAAACGGCGGATTTATTGATAATTTGCCGGTGATCGTGCTGCATATCATCGGCGGCAGCTGCTGTCTCGTGGCGGACACGATCCACTCTTACTCCCTTGGATTGGGACTGGATTCCCGACAGTCAAGCGCTAATGGCAGATGGTCCGTGCTTTGATTCCTCCGCAACGGCCCTGCGTTTGTGCGGTGCGAATGACATGAGCGATTCACAACGGTAACATGGCGCCTACGTAAAGGTCACAATTGTTTGGCGACCCCTCAGCGTACCCGCATGTGACTGGAACCGGGGCCGAGAGACCAAGCTGTGCCCCTTATATAGTGAGGCCGTGAGGTGCATGATTTTCTTCCAGCCCGATGCCGACAATTCTGCGAAATTCATACGATTGCAGCCGCGCGAATCAACGACGCAACAAATCGGTTTTGGCATGGTCGGAATTGTTCTCTTTGCCCTCTTTGGATTCATCGCCTATTCGGCCAGTCGGGAATTAGAGGGTTTATCTGCCTATCTCGCGTTGGCCGCCAGCCTGGTTTTCTTTTTGCTTTCCGCTGCAGCATTGTACGGAACTGTCCATGTCAGCCTGACAACACGAGTCACGGCACCGATTCTAGAACTTGAAAGTATGGAATTGACGCGCGGATCCCCGGTCGCTGCACGTTTGATACAAAAAGGGCCGGCAGCGTTCCATGAATTGCGTGTGGTGCTGATCTGTAAACAAACGGAATATGAAGAGGTCACGCAAGAGACTCGACGGTCCTTCGAAGACGAGGGCCCCTACGAAACCGAAACCGTGATACTTGAGCGCGGCGAAACAGAATTGGCGCGAATCAACCTGTTTTCTCTCGAGGAACTACGAGTGCTGCCTGGGGATGAAGTCATTCATCCCTTCACGATTTGCGTACCGGAGAATGTTGTTGCCTCGGGGAGCGATCAAGTTTCGGAGTATGTGAGTTACGGCTACGCCTGGAAATTGATTGTCGAAGGCGAAATCTTCGGCCCCAACCCGAAGCAGGAGTACGACGTGACTGTCGTGTGAGACTGCAGCCACGAGGGTGACTGCTTGCACTTCTAGAAACGCATGCCGGTCAATGCTGGGCCAGACCAAACCAGTGAGCTGCTAGGGCAGGGGGGCCTGCGGCAACAAGCCTTCGCAACATAACCGGGCGTCTCGCTCGCAAAGTAAAGCGAACAAAAACGTCTCACTGACCGGTAACCGGGGGAGATTGCCATTGATATCAATAAGCAGTCCGCGTTTCTATCGATAACCCTCCAGGTCTCAGAAGGAGACCGAGCAATGCGGGTGTCGCTCACTCAGCGGTGGAGGATATGCCTCAAGACATTCTTGTTTGAACTTGCAACCGTTTTGGTTGTAAACACGTAAAATCTTTGGCATCAATTTTCTCGCGGTTCATCGCGATCAGGCTGTCCGGCCTTGAATAGAGTGAGCATATTTGATCGGGTTTCCTTGTCCTAGTTGTCCATAGACATCGCCTTTTTGATCCACTTGATCGCCTTGGGAAAGTCGTTGGACTCCGCATAGGCAGCACTCAAGTTGGATAGATACTCTGACTCTCTCCATAACCCCAACCAACAACCCATTAGGCAGCAGGTCAAATCAAGCTCAAACAGTATGCGGCTTCTCTGGTCCGACATCAAGGACTATTCTCTCTGTTTCTCGAATCAGTCTTTTAGTGGTACAAGAACCAACACCGCTTCCTCGCCAAGGGGTACTTTGGCAGCAATCAGGCGTTCCAGGTGTGCCTGGACATACCAATGCGTCGAAGTGTGGCTATTGGCCAAGTCAAACCCGGATAATCGTGTGGTGCGGATTGAAGAGCACATTGCCGTGAACCATCGTCCGGTCGATCAACGGGTCCCAGCATTTCAGTTGACCGTACCACAGTGAAGTTTACAGGGAAAATATCGTTTCGAGGTCCGATTTGTGTTCGTTACTGTATTGGGATTGTGCGTGGATCGGTGGGCGGATGCTTCATCCCGCAAAATGAATTCCAGTTTATCTTGCCCGCCTGGACTTCTATGAAACAAACGATTCTTTCATAATCCCAGCATCGATGCGTTTTATCACAAATGCTCTATCTAACTCGGGCAACATGGCCACTGCGCATATTCTCGTTGTCGAAGATCAAAAGAATCTGCTGAGGAGCATCACGCGCACGCTGCGCGAGTCGGGTTTCAAAACCGATGGAGCCGGAACCATTGCGGCGGCCAATCGGCTGATGAACGCGCGTGTTGGTCTGATCGTGCTGGACCTGATGTTGCCCGATGGGTCGGGACTCGATTGGCTTGGCAGTTTGCGTGCGTCGGGCGACAACACCCCGGTGCTGATCCTCACTGCCCGCGACACGATCGAGGACCGCGTGTCGGGCCTGGATGGCGGCGCTGATGACTATCTGGTCAAACCCTTCGCGCTGGATGAACTATTGGCCCGCATCCGCGCTCTTTTGCGCCGCGAGGCCCAGTCAAGCAGAACCGTGTTGACGTGGGGTGACTTGAATGTGGATCTCACGTCACGAACCGCACTGCGGGGCGACAAGCCGATTTTATTGCAGAATCGGCAGTTGGAATTGCTGGCTTACTTCATGTCGCACGCGAATCAAGTCGTCACACGTGAAATGATTGCCCGCGATGTCTGGAAAGAATCGACGGCGACATGGACCAATGTGATTGAGGTTCAAATCAATCAGCTGCAAAAAAAATTGGAACGGCCCGGTCAGCCGATCATTTTGCATACCGTCCGCGGCCAAGGCTATTTGTTGGGAGACGCCCCGTGAAACATCTATCGATTCGCTGGCGGATGACCCTGTGGTACAGCATCGCGCTGGGCGTCATTTTGTGCAGCTTCTGCCTGGCGCTGCTGTTGTTGATGCGACAGCAAATCCTGGTCCGCACCGACGCGGGCCTGCGCGAGGAGGTTAAGGAAATCGGCTTGGAAATTGGCTTGGCCCCATCCGCCGAGGCCTTCAAGTCCCAGGCCGAAGCGCGGTTTTCGCAGCATGACTTTTACGAATTCCTTGTCGTGGATGGGGACGGAGGAATAGTTTTCGCTAGTTCGCAATCACCCGGGACCGGGAGCGAGACTCCGTCGGTGGCGGGAACACCGGCGGAGATCAACATTGCGACGATTGAATTCGACGACAGCGAGCCCCATCGGGTTGCGGCAGCCAGCATGCAGAGTGCGTTTGGAGCATTGCAAGTGCGCGTCATGCGGTCGTTGAAGCCGATTTATGCGGATTTGAATACCTTGAAGTTTGCGATGGCTGGCCTCTTTCCGTTGGGAGTCGCCTTGGCATTGGCGAGCGGCTATTTCTTGGCCGGACGTGCTTTACGGTCCGTGCAACACGTGGTGGAAGTTGCGAATTCGATCAATATTACTTCTCTAGATCGACGGATCGCTGTCGAAAATCCACATGACGAAATTGGACAATTAGCGGCCGCCCTCAATTCTCTCATCAATCGTTTGGAACGTGCTGTCACTGAGATTCGACGTTTTACGGCCGATGCATCGCATGAAATCCGCACACCGATCGCTTCGCTGCGATCCGAAGCAGAATCCGCGCTTCGTGCACCGCGGACGGCAGCAGAGTATGCATAGACTTTGGAAGTGGTTGTCGAAGAAACGACGCGACTGGGCCGCTTGGCGGATCAATTGCTCAACCTCAGCCGGCACGACGCGGGAATCACGCAATCCGTTCACGAATCGGTGCAACTCAACGCGCTGCTGGGCGATGTCGCTGAGCAACTACAACCGTTTGCACATGACCGTGGTGTAATGCTGGCCTGCGAAAGCGGCGCAACTTGCGAGGTGAATGGGGATGATATTCGCCTCAGTCAGGTGTTCTTCAATTGTTTGGAAAACGCCATCAAATACACCCTCCCTGGCGGCGAAGTGACGATTCGACTGCAAACCACCGCACAGGCAGCTGTCGTCGAAATCCAAGACAACGGTATCGGGATCTCTGCATCAGACGTTCCGCACATCTTCGAGCGGTTTTATCGCGTCGATCCCTCCCGCCAAACTGATAGCGGTGGAACGGGGCTGGGCCTCTCTATCGCGAAGGCTGCCGTGTTGGCGCATGACGGAACAATCGACCTGCACAGCCAATTGGAATCAGGAACTACAGTCATGATCCGTATTCTACTCAGCACTAGCGCACCAAACACCGGTTCCTCGCAAACAAATTTGCTGAACGTATGACAATTCTAACTTCCTCCGACGTGGCCAATACGCGTGCATTGTGCCGCAGCCTGATCGATAAATAACTATGTCCATTCTCAAAAACTTGTTCATCGCCGCATCAAGCATCGTGATTGTCGCGTTGCTGTACGTCTTATGGACTGAAACGCAACAGAAATCAAGCAAAGCGGCGCCTTCAAAATCGGCACCGGCTATTGCGCATTCTAAAACGACGCATCCCGTTCATGAGTCGGATTTGAACATCATCGAGCTCAGCCCCGAGGCAGTTAAGCGTCTGGCATTGGAGTTTGCGACCTTGGAGGTGCGGTCGATGCCCCGTTCTCGACCGTACGGTGCCGAGGTGGTTTTACCAACGGATGCATCGGTGATCGTTTCCGCCCCTCTGGCTGGAACATTGCGCGAATCACCTGGTAGAGAATTCCCGGAGGTCGGCCAATCAGTGCGGGATGGCGAACCATTGCTGGAGTTATTGCCGTTGCTGACGCCGGAACTCTCTGTGTTAACCCATTCTGAGCGGATTCGCGTGGCCGAGTCGAAACTTGCTGTCGCCCAAGCGCAAATCGATGCCACTGGGCAGTTGCAGCAAGCCAAGGTCCAATCCGAGGCAACACAAATCGCCTTCGCACGCGCTCAGCGATTATTCAAGAGCGGCGTGGGAACCAAACAAGCGGTCGACGATGCCCAGGCGCAATTTGAATCCGCGAGCGAAGCTTTCACTGCCGCCCAAGCACGAAAAGCACTCGTCGACGACATCAATTTAGACGCGGAGGCGGGCACGCTTCAACCCATTCCGATTGACTCGCCCCTACAGGGGATTGTCCGCTCCACTCTTGTTCAAACTGGGCAAATGATTGCCGCCGGAGCGGCGTTGTTTGAAATCATGAACGACCGTGTCATGTGGATCCGGGTTTCGTTGTATGTCGGCGAATTGGACGAGTTGAGCACCTCCCAACCCGCGCGGCTCACTCTACTGGACGGCGTCCATTCGGAACAAGACACAATTGCCCAACCGATTGCCGCACCCCCCACGGCGACCCCGCTTTCGGCGGCCGTTGATTTGTACTACGAAGTTGCCAACGACAACCACCATTTTCGCCCAGGCCAACGCGTGGCGGCGCATCTTCCGATCATTGGCGAAGCGGAGACGAAAACCGTCCCCTGGTCGGCTGTGATCCACGATATTTACGGCGGACAGTGGGTTTACGAACAAGTCGAGCCGCTCAAATTTGTACGCCGCCGCGTCGAAGTCGGTTGGGTGGAAGAGGGCAGGGCGGCACTGTTACGGGGACCGGCCGTTGGTGCACAGGTCGTCACTGCCGGAGCGGCAGAACTTATGGGGACAGAGTTTGGTTTTGCAAAATAATTTTGCGGTCGACACTGCCCGAAGTCATGCGATACGAAAATCCGCTCGGAACGGTTGGAGAATACGATGAGGTGGCTTGTTGAAATGTCCCTGCGGTTGCGCGTAGCGGTTGTCGCCGCTGCCGTGTTGCTGATCGTGGGAGGACTACGCACGATTCCCGCGATGCCGCTCGACGTGTTCCCTGAATTCGCGCCGCCCTACGTGGAAATCCAAACCGAAGCGCCCGGCCTATCGGCCGAGGAAGTCGAAAACCTAATCACGTTTCCGCTGGAAAATGCACTCGTTGGTACGCCCGGGCTGGAAACGCTACGTTCCAAATCGGTCCTCGGGTTGTCTTCGATTCGCATGCTGCTGGGGGAAAATTCCGATCTCGATCGAACACGGCAATTGGTCCAAGAACGACTAGCTGTCGAAACGCCGCGGCTGCCGACGGTTGCACGGCCTCCGGTGATCCTGCAACCGTTGTCGTCGCTGAGCCGGATGATGAAGATCGGCATGTGGTCCGACAAGCTTTCTCAGCAAGACCTCTCGGAGTTAGCCGTCTGGACCATTCGCCCCCGGCTGATGGCCATTCCGGGAGTGGCCAACGTGGCCGTGTGGGGCCAACGGGACAAACAGTTTCAAGTGTTGGTCGATATGGATCGCCTGCGGGCGCACCAGGTTTCGCTGGATGCGGTACTGCGTTCCGCCGGCGACGCGGTCGTATTGGACGCTGGTGGATTTGTCGACACTCCGAACCAACGGATGGCCGTCCGGCAACTCCCACCCGTCAAAAGTCCCGAAGCTTTGGCTCAAACGGTCGTTGCATTCACCGGCGGTGCGCCAATGCGACTGGGGGACGTTGCCGAAGTGCAAATCGGCTCGCCGCCACCCATTGGCGATGCAATTATCAACGATCAACCGGGCCTATTGCTCATCGTCGAAAAACAACCGGCCGCCAATATGCTGGCAGTCACTCACGAAGTGGAGCAGGCATTGGACCTGCTCCGACCGGGACTGAAGGACGTAGAGATCGACTCCACCATCTTCCGCCCAGCCACGTTTATTGAACGCTCGATCGACAACTTAACACACGCGCTATTGTTGGGATGCGTGTTGGTCGTGGTCGTGCTGGTCAGTTTCTTGTTTGACTGGCGGACAGCGATCATCAGCCTGACAGCGATTCCACTGTCGCTGATGACGGCAGTGTTGCTGATCTATTGGTGGGGCATGACGATCAACACTATGATCATCGCGGGTTTGGTGATCGCGCTGGGTGAAGTCGTCGACGATGCGGTCATCGATGTGGAAAACATCGTCCGTCGTTTGCGCCTCAACCGGACGGCGGAACATCCCCGTTCGTCGTTTCGAGTGGTTCTGGAAGCGTCGCTGGAAATCCGTAGCGCCGTTGTCTATGCGACGGCGATCATCGTGTTTGTTTTTTTGCCAGTCTTCTTTTTAGAAGGATTACCCGGCGCGTTTTTCCGACCGTTGGCAATTGGATACGTATTGGCGATTCTCGCTTCCCTGGTGGTGGCGATGACCGTCGCTCCGGCAATGTCACTGCTGATTTTAACGCGGGGGCATAGTTCCGATCACGAGCCGCCGCTTACGCGCTGGTTGAAAATTCCTTACCGAGCGGTGCTCCCCTGGTTTGCCGTGCGTCCCAAGTCGGCCATTGCCTTTCTGGCAATTTCTTTTGCCGCCACGTTCATGCTGGTCCGCAACCTGGGTCAGGAATTTTTGCCAAATTTCCAGGAGACCGACTTTCTGATGCACTTTGTCGAAAAGCCTGGGACGTCGATTGAGGCAATGGACCGCATCACCGTGCAAGCCAGTCGTGAACTGCGGGCGATTCCCGGGGTCCGTAATTTTGGCAGTCACATCGGCCGTGCAGAAGTCGCCGACGAAGTCGTGGGGCCGAACTTTACCGAGCTATGGATCAGCATCGACGAGACGGTCGACTACGATGCCACGCTCGACAAAATCCAGGCAGCGGTCGATGGTTATCCGGGGTTGTACCGTGACGTACTCACCTACTTGCGCGAGCGCGTTAAGGAGGTCCTGACCGGCGCCAGTTCGAGCATCGTCGTACGGATCTACGGGCCGGAATTGCAGTCGCTGCGCGACCAGGCGCATGCCGTTGGCGCTGTGATCGAAAAAATCGAAGGCGTGGACAATCTTAAGGTCGAGCCACAAGTACTCGTTCCGCAAGTTGACGTGCGTCTAAAACCGCTGGCCGCCGAACGCTTTGGACTCACTCCCGGCCAAGTCCGCCGGGCGGTGACCACACTTTTGCGGGGGACCAAGGTTGGCGAAGTCTACGAGAACCAAATCAAAATGGATGTCGTCGTCTGGGGTGATCGTTCAAGCCGCACCGACCTGATGGCGCTGCACGAATTACGGATCGATACCACTCTAGGGGGACAAGTGCCGTTGAAGGACGTCGCCGAAATCAGCATTGTTCCAGCACCCAACGAAGTGAAACGCGAAGGCGGCTCGCGGCGCATCGATGTCACCTGCGATGCCAAAGGCCGTGATTTGGCCTCGGTGGCGCAGGACATCGAAGCGGCCGTCGGAGCGATGCCCTTTCCCCGCGGTTACCATCCAGAATTCTTGGGCGAATACGCCGCCCTCCAAGAGTCCCAACGCCGACTACTGGCGCTAGGCGCGTTGGCACTGCTGGGGATCTTGTTGATTCTCTACATCGATTTTCAGTCGGTCCGCCTAACCTTAATGGTCTGCCTAACGATTCCGTTCGCACTCATCGGCGGCGTAGTCGCCGTGTGGCTGGGGGGTGGCGTGTTGTCGCTCGGCTCGCTGGTTGGCTTTGTCACCGTGCTGGGAATCGCCGCCCGCAACGGCATCATGCTCGTCAGCCATTATCGGCACCTACAAGTTGTCGAAGGATTACCATTTGGTCGCGATCTCGTTGTGCGGGGGGCGGAAGAACGACTTGCCCCGATTCTGATGACCGTGTTAACGACCGCACTGGCGCTGTTGCCGCTTGTGATTTACGGAAACAAACCCGGGCACGAAATCGAATACCCACTGGCGGTCGTCATCGTCGGCGGTTTGGTCACCTCCACAATTCTCAACCTCTTCTTGCTCCCCCCGCTGTACCTGTTGTGGGGACGGCATGCGGTTACAGATAGCGACGATGATCAACCCAATGGCAGGGAATACCCGGCGGCGGTGTAACGGGTTTCTGCCTAAAACACCCGCCCCAACAGTTTTGAGACCAAAACTGGCAGTTTCGGGACAGGTTAAGATTAACTCTTTGTTATTGAGATGGATGGCGCTGGTTCACTGGGGCGCGATGTGACGAAAACATTCGTTAGGCCCCCGATTGGATTGGGAAAGACGGAGCGTGTTTTCCGGCAGTCAGTTTTGTTGCCAGTGAAAGGCCAGGATGGCCAATCTTCGATTTTTTCTCTCATTCTGTCTGATGGCGTTGGTCTGCTGCGGATGCCGCACTAATGGTGCGTATCAATCCGCTAGCACCACCGATGCGAGTCAGGCAGCGCCCCCGGGGACAACGACCGTCGCGGAGACAGGCACTCCCTCGTCACTGGATCAGTCGTCCCCCGTTGTGCAACAGACATCGTTAGAATCGATCGCGATTGACGATTCTGGCGTTCCGCAGGCGATCGATTCAATTCCCATAGAACCGGAGCCGGCTGATTCGCTCTCCCTGAGCGGTACCATCTCGCTGGCCCTGGCGAACAATCCTGACTTGGTGGCCTTGCGCGCTACGGAACGGGTAGGAGTCGCGACCTTGGGTGTCGCTCAAACATACCCTTTTAACCCCTTCGTGCAGGTTCAGGCGACACCCTATCAGCACTTGGACAATGTTAATCCAAGGTCCACGTATCATTACATGTTGATGATGCAGCGTTTCCAGTTGGCCGGTCAGCAAGGACATCGCGAAGACGCGGCGTTCTCCTCATTAAACGGTATTCGCTGGAACATTCATCAAGCCGAATTGCAAACGTCTTCGCTTACCGCTCAGCTCTACTTCACAGCTTTGTACCAAAACGGTTTGCTCCTAATAGCCGAGGCCAACCACACGAATAACGAACGATTGCTGAAGACACTCCAGAAACGGTTCGAAGCGGGCAGCGTTGCCGCTGCTGATGTGGCAACGATTCGTATCGATACCAATTCCTCCAGACGGCAACTGCAGTTAGCAAGAGCAAATCACCAGACGGCCCTCAGAGATCTTCGGCGACAACTTGGGTTTCCGCCGTATGCCCCTCTCAACTTCGACGGTGATTTGCAACAGATTGACTGGCAACTTCCTGCCGGAGAAGCATTGGTGCCTGCAGAGACCGATCAGGGAATCGACAGGGATTCGACGGCCCGCGACGCAGCCTGGGTCGCGAGTTGGGCTGCAAACCGCCCCGATGTCCTGGCAGCGCATGCGAACATCGATATGGCCCGCGCCAATCTGCGATTGGCATCCGCTGACCGTGTGCCGGACCTGCAACTCGGTCCCTATTATCAGGGAGATCCAGATGGCATGACACGACTCGGGTTCCGCGCTGAAATGAATCTGCCCATCATCAATTCGGGCAAACCGCTGGAAACGCAGCGTGCTGCCGAACTGAGCCAACAAAATACAATCTGGCGGCAAGCGCTGTTACGGGCGGAATTAGAGGGGCAAGCCGCATACGAGCGTTACAAACTTGCCTATGTTGAGTTTCACCGTGGGAATAACGAAGCCGTCTCGGAGTTACCGCGCGAATTGCAAAGCCTGGAACAACAATTAGCCGAGGGCGAAGTCGACGTCGTGCGTGTGATCCAAGCCCGCACCAGTATGCTTCAGAACCAACGCGCCCTGCTCGATCAGCTGAATGAACTTGCCCAGTCAGCGGCGCTGCTTGTCGGTGCGACCGGCATGCCAGTGGAATTGCTGCTGGGCCAATCGCTGTAGAGGGCGACTGAAGCTTAGCATAAGCAGCAGCGCGATCAGGCATCGCTTCTTAAAACCGCGCTGCGTCACATCGGTCATCCCGTCAGCTATTTTCTGCTGCTCGGCCAGGCAGGTTTGACTTGACAAAATACTAAAACTTAGTATTTCGTCCGTCGTGTGAGAACACGCCAATCAATTCCACCGGTAATCGTCCTCGCTATGCGACGATGTTTCGCCAAGCGAAACGTTGGATCCTGATAGTGTCCCCATTCAGTTTCGTCTTTTCTCGACGGCTGGTCAAGAGGGCACATGCAAATTTTCTTCGACGGGAATCGAAATTGAATCGCCTGAGCCAGTAGTAGAATGGCTGTTTTGTCATCTTCGAGTGCTGAGCGAATGTTCTTTGCAGGATCATCGCCTTCTCCCCACCCAAACTCGGGCAACCAGATAGCCCAATTCCTCACGTTGTCAATTCGCAATGGAGTAATGCCGATACTATGCTCTTCCGTCCCCCAGAGCGTCCAATCATCCCCAAGCAGATCGATTACGTCATAGTCATCCAGCTCCGCCAAGAGAACAGCCGCCAGTAAGTCGGGTGGAATATGATAGTGCTCTGCAGTTGCTTTTATGTCACCCTTGCAGGCGCGGATTGTTTCATTAGGATTCTGATAGTATTCGTGAATTTGTGGCATTCCAGTAGTGCTGCACGAACGCCGCTGTCGCATCGAGGATGGTGCGGGGGTTGTCGTGGGCTGTTGGGGAGGATCGTGAGCGGGCTGGTTGTTTGGGGGGCGGTTAGGGGGGACGTCTTACGTGCGATTCTGTGAGAAAAATGAACCTCTGGACCGACTAAATTCACATTCCATCTCACAGGACGTCACAACTGGGGCCAGTGGCTCGTTGTCTGAAGGTCGATTTTCTCAGGACCGACGATGTCGGTGGGTGGTCTTGCCGTAACGTTGCTGGCAGTTTGCAAACCTCTCCTGCGGCTGCGCCGTTTTGAATGAATCTTTTGAGGGCACCCGCGGATATTTCTTATGTCATTCAGTTGGACGTTCAACTTACATCCGTCACTATTTATGGACCGTGCGGCAACAACTCTCATATAGAAATTTTCAGTATTCCATAACGAGTTTATCTCCAAATGCATCTTTCATTTTCTCAGACAATCCTTTGTCTGCCCGAGTATAGAACTTAAATACTGATACTTCATGTTCACGATGAATTGTGAGCGACATTGTAATCCAGCCAGTTGGACGTTCATGAATACTGACTTGCACTACCTCGGGATAGCGCCATCGAGGCCTAATGATTCCAGTACGGGCGATACACACAAACTCACCCTTTTTCACCCATAGACTACGCCCAAACAGTATCTGCAATATCGACGCGAATGCAATTACTCCACCAAATGGTGGGCCAAGGGAGCAAATTTCGCTAACAAGGGCTATTCCGCGTAGATCACTCCAACGGCTAAAACCCAGCAAAGTAACCAACACCGACACGGCAACAAAGGTAGTGAATACTGTTGTTATTGTCGCCTTCGCGACGGGCCATGAACCCTCGACGGAAACTCTAGACGAAATGCTTTCGTTGAACACAATGACAGTGTCTGATGCAAAAATATTCATAGTTCATATTTATTGAAGATAGTGTCGACATAACTTGAATTGATCAACTATTGCTTATACCAGGTAACTTGTCATTTGACTTACTAACAGTTACCTGGGGAACTCCACCCGGTCCTTGTGATGACAGATCAATGATCGCTTGTATCTCGCGCACCATGGTCAAATCTTCGCGGGTGGCTATGACCAGTATTCGGCCGCGCGAACTTTTTGTGGCGATGTCGGCATCTGGCTGACACGCAGTGTTGGCCTCGGTATCCAACTCCAACCCCAAACATTCGAGGTCGGAACAAATCAATCTGCGAATTCCTGATGAGTTTTCGCCAACCCCTGCCGTAAAGATCAGCGCATCAATTCCCCCTAGCGTGACTGTCAAAGCTCCGATTGCTTGACGTATGCGATGCACATAGATGCCAATTGCCAATTGAGCCAGTTCGTGCCCATCATTAGCTGCTTCTTCCAATTGTCGTAGATCGCCCGAGATTTCGGACACCCCCAATAGCCCGGAATCATGGTTCAGCGAGTGCCCGACTTGTTCGGCGGACAACCCGTGATTATTTTGAACATACTCTAGGATTCCCGGGTCAATCGAACCGCTACGGGTGGCCATCATCAAACCGTCGAGTGGTGTAAAGCCCATTGTGGTATCGAGACAGCGACCGCCCTGAACTGCTGCTGCAGAACATCCGTGCCCCAGATGGCAGATTACGAGGCGCAGTTCGTCGCGCGGACGGTCGAGCATATTTGTGGCTTGATTGCTGCAATAAGCATGGCTAAGCCCATGAAATCCGAACCGACGGATCCCCCAGTCGCGTGTCCACTTCATCGGAATCGGATAGGTATAGGCTTTGGGCGGTAACGTGGAATGAAACGCCGTATCGAACGTGGCGATGTGGGGAAGATTCGGTAACTCAGCTTCAGCGGCAGCCAGTGTTTCTAAACTGGGTGGATTGTGCAGCGGCGCCAGTGTACGCAGTTGTTCGATGCGAGAGCGAACATCCGGTGTGATTTGGATTGCGGTTGTATAGTCTCCGCCGTGGACGACACGATGCCCGACAGCTGCCAGATGGGAAAGATCTGTCAGTGCCGGTGGTTTCTGTTTCAATAGATCGGTAATAAAGCGACGGACGGCTTCCGCGTGCCCTTTCCAGCTAACCCGTTCTGCGTGTTTGTTTTGATCCGGCCCGATGTATTGATACTGGGTCGAAGTTCCTGCCCAGTCAGCATGCCCGGTGGCCACCACACGGTGCTGCGTGGTTTCCATAACAGTCGCCTTCAAACTGCTGGATCCAGCGTTAAGCAGAAGTATCAACATCGGCAATTCAATCCCGAAAGCATCGCTTTAGAGGAACGTCGTGAACGAGAATCTCATTCACCTTGGAGAACACATCATCATTGGACAGTATAGTATCCTGGTTTCATTGCGGGGGCGATCCGAACTGCCTGGAGCCATTCAGATCGCGAGAACGGGTCCTCGGCAACGGCATTGAGCATCAGTGCCGTTGCGAACAAGCGGGGCCTTTCCAAGTCAAATTCAGGGTGACTGAAAAATGCGTGAGTCGAACCGTCCGACAAGAGTGGCTCATCTTTTACCCGGACCAAGGTTGGAATCGAAATATGCGTCGGCCGTAACATGTCAGTCTTCTCGCTGGATGAGCGTGCCGGCGAAGTCACTGACTAAGATCTTCTCACTTTGCGACATCGGAAATAGATATGCTCCTTTTGAGATTATTATTCATTCACTGAAAGCAGCATCACCACAGATTGACTTGCCGACCGATAAGTATCTGCTGACCATTCTGGTGCTTCTTCCCACGGAACAATATCATTGGGTGATTCAAGCGATGAGTCTATCCAGCGTCGCCACTTGCCGCGGTCGCGTGTCGGCAATTCGAACTCTAGCGACTCCCAATAGGCGTTCAGGATCAGATAAAATTGCATGCCTTCATGACGAAGCTCACCAGAGAAAGCGATGCTTCGAGAATTATCGCCCCAGTCCGGTTGGTTGAGTGTGGTGCCATGCCAGGATTTCGTCGCGGCCTGTAACATCGCGTTTACACTCACGCGATTTCGTTCGTGTTCGATATTACGAAGTCCGCGTCTGCTGCAGAGCAAACGGAAGAATCGATGCACATCGTCATATTTTTCTAACAACGTCCAATCGAACCAGCTTAGCTCATTGTCCTGGCAGTATGCGTTGTTATTGCCGCACTGAGTGCGGCGGACCTCGTCTCCCATGGTGATCATCGGGAGGCCTAGCGACAACATCGTGACCGCGAGAAAGTTCTTTACTTGGCGGTTGCGGAGCTGCTCGATGGTGAAGTCGTCAGTGGGGCCTTCCATGCCGCAATTCCAACTGCGATCATCGTTGGACCCGTCGCGATTGCCTTCACCGTTGGCTTCGTTGTGTTTGCCGTTGTAGGAGACCAGATCGTTGAGCGTGAAACCGTCGTGGCAGGTAATAAAGTTGACGCTTTGCTCCACTTCGCGACCCTTGTGTCCATAAATCTCGGGGCTGCCGACGATTCTATCCGCGATCCACCGCACCGACCCCGGTTCGCCTCGAAAGAAATCTCGCACGTCGTCTCGAAAGCGGCCATTCCACTCTTTCCATGCATCACCGACAAAGCTGCCGACTTGATACAGTCCAGCCGCATCCCAGGCTTCGGCGAGCAACTTGGTGCCTGACAAGTAGGGATCGGATTCGATGTCCCACAGCACTGGTGGATTTGCAAGCGGATGTCCGCTAGCATCCCGCGACAGAATGGAGGCCAAGTCGAAACGAAACCCGTCGACGTGCATCTCGCGGACCCAATACTTCAGGCTGTCGAGGATCATCCGACGGACGATGGGATGATTCGCATTGAGCGTATTGCCGCAGCCGGAGTAATTGGAATACTTTTCGCCCTGCTCGAGGATGTAGTACGTCGGGTTGTCGATGCCCCGGAAGCAAAGTGTCGGCCCCCGTTCGTCACCTTCAGTCGTGTGGTTAAACACAACATCCAGAATCACTTCTATTCCGGCGCGATGCATCGCTTTGACCATATCGCGAAACTCTTTAACGGGTCCGAGTGGAGTCCGGTCAGAGCTATAGGCCGCGTGTGGCGCAAAGAACGATATCGGTGAGTATCCCCAATAGTTCGTTTTGCCGGGAGGAGCGTCAAATGGATCGAATTGGAACACGGGAAGCAGCTCGACAGCCGTAATTCCCAATTGTTGCAGGTAGGGGATTTTTTCAATCAAACCGGCGTACGTGCCGCGTTTGCTCTCGGGGAGGCCAGAGTTCTCATGCTGCGTGAAACCGCGGACATGCATCTCATAGATGATGGTCTGCGCTGACGGTCGCCGTAGTGGTTGATCGCCTTCCCAGTCATAGTGAGCCGGTTGCACGACCACACTTTTTAATGCCGTACCTGCGTTGTCGCCGGGAAGACTAGCGGCGTTACGGTCGTAATTCGACGGCGCGACGACTGCTCGGCCATAGGGATCCAGCAAGATTTTCTGTGGATCAAATCGCAGTCCGCGTCCGAAATCGGACGGTCCACAAACGCGATAGCCGTACAATTGCCCAGGTTTCACATCTCGTAGGAAGAGGTGCCAGTAGTGATAAGATCGATTGGTTGCTGGATCTATCCGGTACACCCACGACGGGGCGACGTCATCCGCGTGATCAAACAACAACAACTCGACACCGGTTGCCGTGCGCGAAAACAGGCTGAAATTGACGCCGCCGGTGACAACTGTTGCTCCCAAAGGTGCGCTATCACCGCTTAGGCTATGGTCAATCATCCCGCAGTCTCACCTCTGTGTGTCGCCTGACCGTTCGGACTCAATTCAGACATTGTCGCCTTCCGTAGATGTGCCGACCATTCCAGGCAGGCCTTGTTTTCCCCATGTCCAATTGGCAATCTCCGGCATATCATCACCATACTTGGCAATGTATTGCTTGTGATCGATTAACTTTTCGTGAATAGCCTGTTTCAGATATGCGGCACGGGCTCCTAGTTGCGGGAGTCGGTCGATCACATCCTCGCAGAGATGAAAACGGTCCAAATCGTTCATCACAACCATATCGAACGGCGTGGTTGTCGTTCCTTCCTCTTTGTAGCCACGGACGTGCAAGTTCTTGTGATTGGTGCGGCGATATGTCAATCGATGGATCAGCCAAGGATAACCATGAAAGGCAAAGATAATCGGCTTGTCAGTTGTGAACAGGGCGTCGAAATCGTGGTCTGACAGGCCGTGAGGATGTTCACTTTGTGGTTGCAGCTTCATGAGATTGACCACGTTGATGACACGAACCTTCACTTCGGGAAGATGTTGTCGCATCAAGTCGACCGCTGCTAACGTTTCCAATGTTGGGACATCGCCGCAACAGGCCATCACGACATCCGGTTCTGTCCCTTCGTCATTGGAAGCCCAAGGCCAGATACTGACACCTGCATAACAATGTTTGATGGCTTGGTCCATCGTTAACCATTGCTGGGCAGGTTGCTTTCCGGCGATGACCACATTGACGTAGTTACGGCTCCGCAAACAATGTTCAGTCACCGAAAGCAGGCAATTGGCATCCGGTGGCAAATAGACGCGGATCACTTCCGCCTTCTTGTTGACAACATGATCGATGAATCCCGGGTCTTGATGGCTCAAGCCATTGTGGTCCTGCCGCCACACATGTGAGCTAAGAAAATAATTCAGCGATGCAATCGGTCGTCGCCACGGAATGTGATTGCAGACTTTGAGCCACTTGGCATGCTGGTTGAACATCGAATCGATGATGTGAATAAACGCTTCGTAGCAGGAGAAAAATCCATGCCGGCCGGTGAGCAAATATCCCTCCAGCCACCCTTGACATTGGTGCTCACTGAGGACTTCCATGACTCTCCCGTCAGGAGAAAGATGGTCGTCTTCGGGGTAAATATCGGCCATATAACAGCGGTCGGTGACTTCCAACACGTCTTGCCAGCGGTTGGAGTTGTTTTCATCCGGGCTGAAGAGGCGGAAATTATTGCTTTCCAAGTTGCGTTTCATCACGTCGCGAAGATAAGCGCCCATCACCCGCGCCGACTCGGCAATCGTTGAACCAGGGCTCGTGACTTCGACGGCATACTCGCGGAAATCAGGCAGTTTCAAATCTCGCAGCAGTTGCCCGCCATTGGCGTGCGGGTTGTCGCTCATCCGGCGTTGACCTTGAGGGGCTAGTTCCGCAAGTTCAGGAATCAGTCCTCCATTGGTGTCGAACAATTCTTCGGGCCGATAATCCTTCATCCATTGCTCGAGGATACGAATGTGATCCTGGTTATCCATATCCCCCATCGGAACCTGATGACTTCGCCAATAGTCCTCGCATTTCTTTCCATCAATCTCCGCAGGACAGGTCCAACCTTTGGGTGTGCGAAACACAATCATCGGCCAGGAGGGGCGTTCGACGACTCCCCCTTGTCGGGATTCGGTCCAAATGTCGTTGATGTCCGTTAAAACACGATCCATGACATCGGCCAACTGCTGATGCACTGACTGCGGTTCATCTCCTTCAACGAAGTACGGCTTGTAGCCCATACCTTCGAACAGTTTTTGCAATTCATCTTTAGGAATGCGGGCCAGAAAACAGGGATTGGCGATTTTGTAGCCATTCAAATGCAGTATCGGTAGCACGCAGCCGTCACGTGCGGGATTGAGAAATTTGTTGCCATGCCAACCTGTCGCCAAAGGACCGGTTTCGGCTTCACCATCGCCAACTACACATGCGACGATTAAATTAGGATTGTCGAACGCGGCTCCATAGGCATGGCTTAAGGCGTATCCCAATTCGCCCCCTTCGTGGATGCTGCCGGGCGTCTCCGGAGCAACGTGGCTGGGAATCCCACCGGGAAAGCTGAACTGCTTAAACAGCTTTTGCATCCCTTCGGCATCTTGACTGATGTTCGGGTGGACTTCGCTGTAGGTGCCTTCCAAATAGGCATGAGCTACGAGGGACGGACCTCCATGTCCGGGACCGATGACATAAATCATGTTCAAATCATCGCGTTTGATGACTCGATTAAGGTGCACGCAGAGCATATTTAGCCCCGGCGACGTGCCCCAATGCCCCAGCAGCCGCGGCTTAATGTGCTCTCGCTTGAGCGGTTCGCGCAGCAGCGGATTGTCGAGCAAATAGATCTGCCCCACCGACAGGTAATTCAACGCCCGCCAATAGGCGTTCATTTTTTGCAGTTCGTCAGCACTCAGTGGCCCAGACGTCGCTGCAATACTCGTGTTGCATACCACGTCAACAGATTCCGCAGACATTGATCAATCCTTTCCGGCAAATCGTCTCGCTCAAATGACCTTTGCAGGGGAAACCGCACTGCAGCGGTTTCCTGCGATTTCTCAAACGGCCTATTGTGCGGATGCAACATTAACAGAACGTGAAATCCAAGTTGACCATCGACACCGTGGTCATAACGCGTTTGCTCAAACAACCCCAGCGGTTGCATAGCGCATCGCGTGGAGAAACATCATTCACTCCGTTAGAACCCGTTTCAAAACCCAGTTGCGAGTGTTCTCGAAAATGTGTAGTTCAGAGTCCCTAGAACACGTCAACGGGGTTTGAAACTACTTTTAAACTATGGCTTCGAAAAATGTAGCGGTTCTGACCCTTTGTCATCGCCCAGCATATAGAAATCGAGTTGCCCGTCTTTCAGAATCACTTGGGCAAGCATAACACCCTCGTCATTCATCTCCAGTGCGAGAACGCCGTTTTCGTCGACGCTCCACACGCCGGTCACTTGGCTGGCTTTCCCCTGCTCATCGAAGTTCCAAGAGAATTTGCCGTCTTCCTGCAGTGACATTTCAAATTGGCCGTTACCGCGTTTCGCTGTCCAAGTCCCGTACACATCGCTGGCTTTGATCGCCGCTTCGGGTTGGGGCGGGTCGATCTGCTTGGCCGGATTGGGAACTTCCGCATTCGGATCCAGACCCAGCAGCAACTGTTTCGCAAGTTGATCGCTGGGGCTAATTTCCAACAGTTTTTTTAATTGTGCAATCGCGGCTTCATTGTGACCGGCTGTGGTATATTGATACGCGAGCAAAAACCTCGCGGCAGCGTCTTGAGGATTTTCGTCTCGAAACGCTTCCAGTTTTCGCAGTTGCTCGGTGTATGTGCTCAGGTCGGGGTACAGACCGATCAAAGTCGTCCAGTCAAACCCCGGTCCGACGCTCAGCACGGGATAGAGCGTCGCGGCCGAATCCTGATATTTGCCGAGAGCGAATAAAATCAGCGAGCGAAACTCATGAATGACAGCGTCATTGGGAAGTTCCTTGAGTGCCGCATTAGTCGATGAGAGTGCGGCTTCGTAGTCACCGGCAAAAAACTGCTGCCGTGCCTCGTCGAAATTCGAAAGCTGTTCGGGCGACACCTCGGCTGGCGGAGCCGTATCGCTGGGGTCACCGGCCAATGTTTCCTCCGTCGGCGCCATCACAATCGGCTCGGAATAGTCATAGCCGCCATAATCGCCTCCCTCAGCATAGTAGGGGTTGGAGTAATCCGAATAGCCGAACGCCCACCCAACACGATTGACTGCCCAGGTAGTGACTCCAAAGGCTGTCAATGCGGGATAGTTGTCCCACCAATAATCCCAACGAGCGCCCGATCCCCACGCACCATGCCAGCCGCCGTGATACCAATCGCCATGATGGTCGTGCCACTGGTCATGCCGATCATTCCAACGATCTTGGCGGTCCTGCAATCGATCGTCGCGGTTTCCTTGGCGATTATCCTGGCGGTCCCCACGGTTCCCTTGGCGATTATCTTGGCGGTCCCCGCGATTCCCTTGGCGATCTTCGCGATTCCCTTGGCGATCCGAAGTCCTATCGTCGCGACCAGCGAGTCGGTCTTGTAATTGGTTTTGTCGATCGGCGACTCCCGGCCGTTCGCCTCGTCCCGGACGTTCTCCCCGTCCTGGACGGTCACCAGCGCCGGGGCGATTCCCCAATCCTGGTAACGTAGCGGCTGCAGCACCGCCGGCAATTCCTGCGCCTATCCCGCCGCCCCCACCGGTACCGGGGCGCGTCGATGGCAACTGCGATGGTCGCTGTGCGCCGCCGGGACGTCCGCCACCAGCTTGTGGGCGGTTACCGGAATTGGGAAGACTAGGACGTTGTCCAGGCTGGATCGACGGGCGACCACCTCCTGGTCGTTGGATGTTGCCGGCCCCCCCTCCGGGGCGATTCCCTCCGCTCGGGCGGCTGTTTATCGGCGGTCGACTGCCACCGGGGCGACTGCCTGAAGGGCGATTCCCCACCGAAGGCCGCGAACCCCCGCCGGGGCGCGCACTCCCCCCGCTGCTGGGTCGGCTAAAGCTCGGATTGGAAGGGCGTGTCGATGGACTTGGCCGTGACGGGCGAGCACCGCCATAATTTCCGCGCCCCGCGCCGCCACCTCCTCCACGGCTTCCGCCGCCACGGAACCCACCACCGCCACCACGCCCACCACCTCCACGTCCCCGTGCATGGATTTCGAGCGCTAACATCGACGTCAAAGTCACCGCGACAGTTAGATAGATGAGAAACCGTTTCATGGCCAAGTGCCTTTTTATATGCAAATGAGAGTTTTATACAGAAAGCTGATCACGCTCTGTGTGACGCCCGTTGGATTATTTGGACGCCGCCTCAGGTTCGGGCGGTCGACGTACCATAGTCACTAATGGTCCTGCACCGGTGATCTCCTTGCCCACGACCACGTTCTGCAGCTGCCACGTCACCATTTCCGCATCGATCACGGTATAAACAGCAGTTCCCGATACCGCTTTGCCGTCAGAATTGACTCCCGAATTAATTAGCAGCCAACGGTTTCCGTCGCGCGCCCATTCGCCAGTGAGGTAGCCCCCTTCCGAATCGAACGTCCAGGATCTTAGCTTCTTCTGATCTCCGTCCCAGCCGATTCGCTGCACGCCGTTCAAAGTGCGACCGTCGTAAGTTTGCACTGTGAAGCGCCGCAAAAGAAAGTTTCCGTCCTCCGACCAGTCGCAATCCGTGTCTACGACGGAGTGGCGATCCTCGTTCACCCATTCTCCGATCAGCCACGACAATTGGGCCAGCTGTTCGCTACGGTTGCCTTCCTTGCGCAGCTGGTCTTTCAGCGTATTAATCCGCCACGTCCCGTCATCGCCCTTTTTGTGGATCGCAACATAGCCATTTCGATAAATCGGACCGTTGACATCGTCGGAAGCAACGACCTTCCCCGACTCGATCACGACATCATCACTGATCGGCTTTACGCGATCAATAACGATTTCCTCGATCATTGCCTGTGCGTTTCTGTCGAACACGTCCTGGAACATTTCTATGATCGCAGATCGACCTTCGGTCAATTCACCAAACTCGTCGTAGAACTCGGCATCTTCGGTAAACAATTCGCCGATCGCTTTCGCGTCATGCTTTGAATACGCATCCACAAAGGATTGCGCGTTTTTCCAGAACGGCTTTTCGACCTCAGGAATCGCGAACGGTTTGTCGCCGCCTACTTTCTGGGAAATGCGTTCCCCGGAATCTTGTGGCTTGGCGGGTTTGGTCGCAGCAAAGGCCAATAACAAATCGCCGCGCGACACGTCCGCCTGGGATTGCGATGTGTTGCCAACTTCTGCAGGACTATCTCCGATTGCAACGAGCGAAATCCCGAAACAGATTCCAGCTGCCAAACAGATCGGAGCAAATAACAATGAAAACCGTCGACGATTCATGGGACGTGCCCCCTCATTAAAGTGAACAGGACGAAGTGTGTGACATATGGCGGGCCAAACTACCATCGAAATACACGTGGGATGTCTACCAGACACGGCAGTTGAACGACAGAGCGAGTGCTCCCTATCGTCTGCATGTCAGCATTGTGTGTTGAATATGCAAAATCAGCATACTCGCAACTCGCGATTTGGCAATTGCAGGGCGACTCAATTCCTACGCCGTTGCACCGGGATTTTGTCGTTTTTGGAATTCCTGGCATGTTTCATTGCTGATGAAATAGTGCGTTGTGCCCCCCGATTCGAGTGTGGATTTGGCTGCGAATTTGGGTGATTGCACTCCGGCGATGGGGTCTAAAACAAGATGCCCCTTGAGATAATTATTGTTCCGATGCATCTCCTTGGCTGTCTTAACAAATGAGACGATTTGCTCATCGAACCAATTTGTGATTTCCTCTTCATCAATTTGATCTAACGGCATGCACAGGCTGGCGTGCGGATCGCATTTGAAAAGGATGGGTAGAATATCCAAATCCCGGTCAAGGGTCAGGTTTTTGACGCTTGCATCGTGGCTGAGACTAAATTTCAGAACGGTTTGTGCCGGCTGAGAATCAAAACTAAATGTGACCTCGCGCAAATATTGGGTCATCACCGGTTGCACATTGACCCGGTCCCGGAAACGCTCGACCAGCAATTGCAAACGCGGTCGGGCCAATTCCACAATTCGATTTGCAGCGGGCTCGAACAGCGCATGAAATCTCGACTTGCGGGCTTCGTAATCACTCTGGGCACTAGCCTGTAACGCATCAATGCCCTGCTCGAACTCGGCAAATTCTGCGTCGAGGCGGGCCGTCAGGTCGTTGAGTCCTGCCATCGAAAACTCCAGTGAGATGCTAGTGAGAAATATGGAATGCTCCAAAGACCGATGCCTACGGAGACGACAAAAAAACTGCCCATTACGCCGAAGCCAGCGCAAAGGGCATCCTTGCTCCCCAGACGAATCGGCACAGATTGATCGTGCCTGAAGCCGGTTCAATGTTCAACGATTGCCTCTCATTTGATTCACAGTGCAAAGATCCTAAATGGGGAATCTTCGACTGTCAATCGTGCATTTAGACTATAACGAAAAGATGCACCACAGGCTTGGAACCAGTCCACTGACACCGTGCGGGGGGCGACTGGCCGTCACAGTTGCCAGATGTGACAGTCGTATTCTTGCTGGGAACAACTGCATTGATTTCAGGTATTATCTCAGGGCGTGCTCCCGATCGTCACGGTTGGTACCTCCCAACGCTGGGGCAGCGAAGAGCAACGCGGAGCGACTCCGGCGAGGCTAAGCATTTCGATAAATCGCATTGGGCTGTCAAGTTGCAGCACCCATTGACGAGTGGCTAATGCTATAATGAGGTCTTGGAAATGGCATCGCATTCCTAAACATATCTTCGAAAGCCTGAGTTATGAAGCATTGGTGAGACGAAGGCGGCAAAGTCTGACGCTTAGTCTCTTGAGTTCGCCTTTGCACTTAGCGAATCGAAATTTCACCTCCGATATCTGCGGCATAGAAACATGTCCGACAATACGACTGATCGCAACCTACTTTTTGGCTTGATCGCCATGCAGAGCGACCTTATCGACATGCGTCAATTTGTCGATGCCTGCACTCTCTGGGGCTCGCGAAAAGACAGTACGCTTGCCGAAATCTTGGTGGACCAAAAATGGCTGTTGCCAGAAGATCGGCAGCATGTCGACTACCTTTTGCAGCGCCGCATGCAGAAAGTCGGCGGAGACGTACGCAAGTCGCTCGCCGCCATTCCGGATGATGTGAAAACGGCCTTACAGAGCATCGATGACCGCGACATCCGCAGTTCGCTCCAAGCAACACAGGACGATCGGCGAATCACGACGTCTCTGGCCATCACCCCGCCGGATCGGTCCGATGATCGCATCACGCGCCGCGGACTGCATTCGACGGGAGGGATCGGACACGTCTGGCTGGCCCACGACAAATTGCTCGATCGTGACATCGCACTGAAGGAACTGAAACACGATCAGTCAAAATCAGCGATCAATCGGGAGCGGTTCTTTCGAGAAGCGCAAATCACCGCTCAATTGACGCATCCGGGAACCGTCCCGGTCTACGATTTTGTCGATAACGGCGATCGCAGTTTCTATACGATGAAGTTTATGAAAGGGCGAACGCTCGCCGAGGTCATTGCCGATTTCCACCAGTGGCGGCGACAAAACGAGATCGCTGGCGTCAGCAGTCAACTTGTGCAATTGCTGACTCAGTTTGTTGGAATTTGCCATACGGTCGCATTTGCTCATTCACGGCGGGTGATCCATCGCGACTTGAAATCAGAGAATGTACTTGTCGGTGATTTTGGGGAGGTGGTTGTCCTGGATTGGGGACTCGCCAAACGGCTTGATGAAAGCGAACCGGTCGATGAAACGTTACCCGTAAACCCGGATGCCACAATCATTGATTCGGAACGGGATCCCCGCCACTCGTCGCAGACGATGCAAGGCGACAAATTGGGCACACCGGCTTACATGTCACCGGAGCAAGCCCGCGGCGAAATCGACATCATTGACGAACGGACCGACATTTACGGTTTGGCCGCAATTCTGTACGAGATACTAGTCGGCGATCCCCCATTTCTTGGCAAAAGCATCATCGAAGTCTTGGAGCATGTCATACACGATGCTCCCCAACTGCCTGGAGACTGTGTTGCAGGAATTCCTGTGGAATTGGAGAAGATCTGTTTAAAGGGGTTAGCCAAGAAACGCGATGACCGTCAGCAGTCGGCTGAGGAGTTAGCCGGAGAGATTCAATCGTGGATCACTGACCGCGCGGAAAGAAAACGTACAGAGCAGGAACGCGAACGATTTTTCAATCTGTCGCTCGATCTGTTAACGATTCTGGACACAGCAGGACATTTGACGCAGACGAATCCAGCCTGGGAAACGGTTTTGGGTTGGCCCCCTGATGCATTGCAGGGCAAACCCGTCTGGGAATTGATCGATCCCGCCGATCACGAACGTGCCACCAAGAATCATGCGCGGATCCTCTCTGGCGAGTCATTGACACAGATGGAGTATCGCTGTCTCTGCCGCGACGGCGGATATCGCTGGATACTGTGGAATGCTAAATTGATCCCGGGTCAATCTTCGATTTATCTTGTCGGGCGGGACATCACGGAGCGCAAGCAAGCAGAGCAAACATTCCAGAACCTACTTGAATCGGCACCGGATGCTATGGTCGTCGTGAACCACAGTGGCACCATCGTGTTGGTCAATGCACAACTCGAAAAACTGTTTGGCTACGAGCGCGACCAGTTGTTAGGCCAGCCGATTGAAACACTGGTGCCTCAGCAGTTTCGAGCGGATCACCCCGCGAAAGTGGCGGCCTATGTTGCCGAGCCCAACGCACGCCCGATGGGAGCAGGACTCGAATTGATTGGGGAGCGAATCGACGGTTCGGTCTTTCCCGTTGAAATCAGTCTGAGCCCGGTTGAGACCGAACAAGGACTGCTGATTTCCTGCGCCGTCCGCAACATCGAGAAACGCAAAAAAGAACAGCAAAAGCTACAGGCGATATTGGATTCGACACCCGATGCCATGGTGATCGTGGATAAGCATCGAAAGATCATCATGGCCAACACACAAGTAGAGCGGCTTTTTGCCTACGAGCCGGATGAGTTGCTGGGAGAGGTGATCGAGATTCTCGTTCCCGAACGGTTTCGCGCTGGTCACCCGTCAAAGTTCGCTGCCTTCGCAGGCAAACCGGAGTTTCGTCCTATGGGCACAAATGCAGAGTTGTTTGGCCAACGTAAGGATGGGGGTGAATTTCCCGTCGAGATTAGCTTGAGTTCGTTCACAACGGACGACGAATCGTTTTTTATCAGTACGATCCGGGATATGACAGGTCGTAAACGATCGGAACAACGATTTGCTGCACTCTTGGAGTCGGCCCCGGATGCCATGGTGGTCGTCACGCCCGACCGGACGATTCAAATTGTGAACTCCCAGTTGGAAAAGCTGTTTGGTTATCACCGTGATGAACTGCTTGGCCAGCCTATCGAAATTTTGATTCCCGATCGCTTTCGTCCGGGCCACCCCGAAAAATTTGCAACGTTTCTAAGTTCCCCGCAAACCAGACCGATGGCGTCGGGCCTAGATTTGCGGGGGCAATGCAAGGACGGCCGCGAGATTCGTGTTGAAGTTAGCTTAAGCCCCGTTAATACAGAAGAGGGCATGCTGATCTCTGCCGCGATCCGAAAATCACGTAGCGACGGACGAGCGCAGTCGTAGTTCATCGATCTCGCTAATAAGGCTCAGGCATACTCATTTCCTATGCTGTGTGCCTACGCAATCTCGCCCGTGAAAACGGTGTTCGCGACACAGCCAAACCAGAGGCCTGCGAGGTCCAGACAACGGCTGCCGCTGATTGACCGCGTCCCAACTTGATGTCGGGCCTGTTTAGGAGGACTGATCGCTTGTGGAAAGCAATGTTTTGTGTCGAAGTTTTACGGGACAATCTAGCCCAAAACCCCATGTTAAGAATTTCGTTCGCAGGGTCCAATCATATAGTCCGATTTTCAACTACGATTCTGGCCGGTACAATCAGATCGGTTAATTCAGGAGTTCTATCTGTCGTAGCAACGAACAATCAGGTACCAACAGATGATAGTCGGAATCGACCTCGGAACGACAAATTCAGCTTTAGGAACGATCATTGAGGGTGCACCGACACTGATTCCTAATGCACTGGGGCAAATACTGACCCCGTCGGTTGTCGGTATCGACATGGAAGACAACGTGGTGGTCGGGGCAACGGCCAAGGAGTTGCAGGTGGTGGCTCCTGAACGGTGTGCATCGGCGTTCAAACGGGCCATGGGAACAGACCGCGTCTATGAACTTGCGGGCCATAGCTTCACTCCGATCGAGTTATCCGGGTTAGTCTTAAACTCCTTGAAAAAGGATGCGGAGCTGCAATTCGGCGAATCGGTCGAACAGGCAGTCATCACGGTTCCGGCTTATTTCAACGAACACCAACGTCGCGCTACGATTCGTGCCGGTGAACTTGCCGGTCTAAGCATCGCACGTATTGTGAATGAGCCAACCGCAGCCGCCCTTGCTTATGGTCTGCACGATAGTCAGTCGGAGCGCGTCGCCGTAGTGTTCGATCTTGGAGGCGGTACCTTCGACATATCGATTATCGACCAGTTCGAAGGTGTCGTGGAAGTCCGCGCCTCATCGGGTGAATGCTTCTTAGGTGGCGAAGACTTTACCTCGACATTTGTCGCTCGGCTACTTGAGAAACACGGCCATGTGTTTGAGCAAGCAGAATTGACTGCGCCACGATTGGTCGCTCGTATGACGCAATTGTGCGAGATAGCGAAACGCGATTTAGCAAGAAAAGTGGTCGTAGATGTGCCATTCCCCGAAACGGATGGAACGCTCTCTCCGGTTCCCACGACCGAGCGCGTTACCCGTGAGGTGTATGAAGATTGGACAAAGCACATTGTACGTCGAATGGATATCCCCATCCGCCGGGCTCTGGGTGACGCACGTCTTGATCGGCGTGACGTCGACGCCATCGTGCTGGTGGGCGGTGCGACCCGCATGCCAGCAGTGCGTGAATACGTGCGCAACTATTTCAAGCAGGATCCTGAATGTCGTCTGAATCCGGATGAGGTCGTGGCAATGGGGGCAACGGTACAAGCTGGTCTGATCGCGCGTGATGCGGCCCTCGAAGATCTCGTTGTAACGGATGTCGCCCCGTTTACGCTGGGAATCGGTATCGCTAAACGATTTGGAACCGAGCATCGCGCGGGCTATTTTTCTCCAATCATCGAACGCAATACAACAATTCCTGTCAGTCGTGTCCACAACGTCGGCACAATACACGCCAATCAGACAGAAGTCCAGGTCGAGATCTACCAGGGCGAATGTCGCATGGTCAAAGACAACTTGCAGCTTGGTGAATTCCGAGTCGTGGGAATCCCATCCGGCCCCCCTAGAGAATCGGTATCGATCCGCTTTACCTACGACATGAACGGCGTCTTGGAAGCTGAGGCAACTGTTTTGGAAACCGGACAGATGTTTAGTCATGTGATCACCCAGTTGGCTGGCGAGTTGTCCCCCGAAGAAATCGAAAAAACACTGCAGCGCATGCAGGCATTGAAAACACATCCCCGCGACGAGGAGCAGAATCGATATCTGCTGAAACGGGCACAGCGGGTGTATCAGCAACTCGAACTGACCGCTCGAGACGAACTTGATAAACTGCTCGATGCATTCGAATCAGCACTTGAATCTCAGGATAAGTCGAGAATCGAGCTCGCAAGTGACTATCTATTACGCTTTCTGGATACGAAGGATCCCGAAACGCCCGAGGAGTGGTCTTGCGATGACTGAGCCACAAGATACTCATCCGAGACCACCATCGCCACGACACAAGTGGGCGATGAAATTGCTGGGACTCAAAGAGGAGGGTATCGAAAGCGGAATCCGTCGGCGGATTGTGAATGCAGGATTTGCGCCCAACGAACACACATCGATGGCCATTCGCGTGCTCGCCGGTGCAGCGGTTGATCCTCGGCCGACACTATGGATTGACGAACGGACCGAGGTATCTGCCGTGCGCGCATTCGCCAAACGCTGTTGTGACTTTTCGCTCAAGGAGCGGTTGAACAGAAAGAGCGCGCTCTCTGATGCGATGGCCGATCTCAATGTGCGAACAGAACGTTTCCCGCATTTGCGCGCCAGACTGGATGAAATTCAAACAGCGCTCGATGCGGATTTAACGGATCTTCACCAAGATCCAGCCAAACCCACGGCCTATGGAATTGCGGCATGGGATTTAAAACTGAGGATCCTCGGACCGAAAGAGCGTGCCGAACGTTGGCAACAAATGATCCAAATCGCAAGTCTTGATCGCATCGGGTGGGCGAGTTGTGCACGGCAACTTCAGTTCTCGAAATATGCAGCCCAAGCCCGCGATCAAAGTCAGCTCGGCACAAGATTCATTGACGAGATCGCGCAACTCGACTCAGCCCAGCATGCCTATGCTGTTGCGGCAAAGAAACGCAGGAACAAACTGCGGCTCTCTAAGGCGAACAGAGGTGAGACTCTGCCGATAAAGCCTGTATTGTTTCTTGCCATTTTTGTGGGTTCAATTTTCATTTTCATAGATCGCGCAAGCGATCGCCCCAGACGGCCCAATCGGCAGAGTCCCTATGTGCCTCCAGTGACGATGCACGACTTTCCAATGCCACATTTGCCAAAGATGAATCAAGAGGAATTGACTGCTTCATTCGCCACCATAATTTTGCTGGGTAGAATACCGGACCTGGAAAGACAAATCACCGACGGAACTGCGACTGAAGAAAGCCGCTACGAACTTGCCCAAGTTTACTTACTCTGCGCGCAGCAACCTCAAGTCGACATTGACGCCGCCGCGGCGCCGCGGACCTTCTTGGATCCACCGGATTACGATAAACAGGAGTTACAACGAAAAGCACTCTCTGTTCTCAAGGACTTGGCCCATGATTATCCTGACAACGAGAAATACATCAGGCAATGCGTAGTCACGTGCCTAATCGTCGGCAACGCGACCGACGATGTCGACGAAGCCCGCCAAACCTTTCAGACCGGTATCGATGCTGCGCTGCCACTGGCTGAGGCGGGGCATGCCTCGAGTGAGACTCTCAGCATCCTCGGCGCATTGCTGAACAATCTTACGCTCAAACTCGATCGCGACGAAGCGGCAAACGAATTTCAAGAGCATTTAGAATCAGCCGTTCGATTTCAGCGACAAGCTGTCAGAATGGATCCACAAAACGATACAGCGCTGCGATACCTGGACATCAACTTACACAACTTGAGTCACGCGCTTCTAAAAAATGGGTTGGCCGAAGACGCAGTGAACGTGCTGCTTGAGCACAGAGCTCTTTGTGGGGCCAGTACGATGCCCTACGGGACCAACGCCCGCCGTCTCTTCACGATCTCCGAACGGCTCGCAGTCGCCGACGAATTACTTCTCGAACAAGCTGGCCCAATCGATGCCCCCTCCTACGCGGACGACCTTCGTCGCGAGATATTTCGAACGTTGAACTTTGCCGTGATTTCGGGGTTCACGGACTCCAAGCTGATGACCAGTTCGGTCTCACTAAAGCACCTGCAAGCGGATGATCGATTCGGTGAATTACTTGAATTGGTAAATTCCACCAATGAAAAGTTGATTCGCACACAAGTTACAGACTCAACTGCAGAGGGTGTAGAAAACTTGGAAACGAACCTGCCCCTCAAAGCGCACAACGCGGGGAAGGTTCAACCATGACTGACATTCCTCTGCCCGATGATTCCTCACAGTGGCCGCTCAATCCTTGGGAAATATTCGGGCTGAGACCCAATGCCAAGCATGTTGAACTTCGCCGAGCCTATTCCCAACTGATACGCCGCTTTCGTCCCGATACGCATCCAGTGGAATTCCAACGGATCCACGAGGCTTATCAACGACTCAAAGCCATTCTCGGCAGTCAAGTACAACCTGAGCTTCCCTCCCATGGGAACGCATCCAATGAGAACTGGTCCCATGGCGGATCACCCCATGGATACTCGCCATATGGCAATAGCAACGGCAACGGCAAATCGCCTTACGATTCGCCAATTGATCCGAATGTTCCATCCTCCCGTAACGAGATTCGCAAACGCGCACCGGATGTCGGTGGGTTGTTCGCGATTCATGACAAAAAGAGTGTTGTTGATGCCTACCGTAGTCTCGTTCAAGCTGACAAACAGCATCCTTCTGAAACGACTGCGGCTGCGCTCTATTGGCAATTAATCCTCAATCCGGATCTCGACACGCAGAGAAAACCGGCCGATTGGTTGTTGCATGGCCTTTCACGAACGAATGGATCTCCATGTCTGCTTGAACTTTTTCGGCAAGAACTGATCTGTAAACCAAGATTCGCCCTCAGTGACAAAGCTGGGCAATTCCTCAAGAGAATTCCGGCCAGTTTTCGATCGGAATTACTGCGTCAGCGATGGAAGCACGCTGCAACCGCGAAGAATTGGCAGGTGATACGCGAGGACCTTGTCGTTCATCGCACACCCTTGGTTGACTATTCTCCGACGGAATGGGTGCGACTGACGATTGCTGCTGCCAACCATGCCGCTTGGAGCCAAGACTCAGATGCCGTGAGAATTCTTGATACCTGCCGCAAGGAAATCGCATTATTCGACAACTTCCAACTTGAACTGGAGAGTGAACTCATACAGTTTGACCACTTGACAGAACTCGCCACTGGCATCAAAAGTCTCCCCACGGTTGGAAACATACACGTTCGTTTACTTCTGCAGGAGATGCCAAATATCTGGAACGCGTCGAACAATGTCCGTTCCGCTGTTGTCCCCATTATTTCAGGACTACTCTCCAAACCCGAGACTGTCCTCTCAGAGTTGGACCAAGTCGCTTCTGTTTCGCCGGTGGTTTTGCAGTACCTTTACGGCCTCCTTGACCAAGTTGGGTTAGCATGGATCGAAGATCGGGACCGGCCGGCAGAAACGGTGGTCGCCGAACGGATTGTGTATTTTTTGACGGTCTGTCCGGTCGTTGATTATTCCAAGCTACGAACAAGCATCCTCCGCTTCTGCATTGACGAATTTATATCTCCCGAAGAATTCGCCGCCACCGTCGAAGCCCAACAGGACGAGGCTTTAGAATTTGACGGCAGCAAGACGTTGATTTCGAGTTCGATCCGTGATGATTTATCGCTGCGATTTCTTTGCAAGGCACATCGAGCGCTGAATGGATAGCGTTCGTCTTCACTTCGATTCGCAGGAAGAGAGATCTCCGTCAAGAGCACAACCAGATCCCAATACTCATCAGACACCTCATTTAAAGACCGAGTCGCAGTCCCTTCCCAAGTCCGTAGACCGCAATGCCGTCCTCGAACCGGCACTGTTAGGTAGCCTTCTGGACTGTGTCCCAGGATAGTTCATGTGGCATGACTCCCTGCTTGAGGGATGCAACCGACGTCAAACCGGCGGCTTCGCCCATGGGCACAGAGTTTCCGGTCACGCGGTAGCTTGAGTGGGCGATGAAATCGCCGCTGATGCAGCGGCCTGCCATCATCAAACCGTCCACGTCGGCTGCGATCAGTGCCGGAAGCGGAATGTCATAAGCCTTGACTCCCGCAGATCGATAACGCTTAACGTCAGCAGGATTGGAACCATCGGGGAATACGTTGTGAACGTCGATGGCAAAATTTGCCCGACAGACCGCATCTTTGTGGCGCAGGCCGGTGATGACATCATTGCCGGTAATGGTGTAGCGGCCTCGAATGCGGCGGCCTTCACGAACACCGATTTGTTCCGCCGTCGCCACGACTGCAAGATTGCTCCATGGTCCGCCGAGCTTTCTGAGATCATTGACGATTGCATGCACTTCGGCGCGAGCGCGAATAGTCGCTGCGGTAATCTGACCGGCATCTGTTGCAGAAACCCCATATTCATGATTCGTCATCAGTGAAAAGACACCGCTATGAAGATGTCGAAGCGTGGGGGCCCGATAGGAGGGTTTGATTCCTGCCTGCCGCATGAGTTTTAGCAAACGGGCTTTTGCCGCTGATCCGTTTTCTCGGATAAATTCCGAAACCTCCGACGGTTCAATTCCTGTGAGCAGTGCGATCAGTGACATCGGTTGACATTCGCACTGGGAGCCGATGCCAACGTCAAACTGGCATCCTGCCTGTGCAGCCAAGTCGCCATCGCCTGTGCAGTCGATGAATCGCTGGGCCACCCAAGCCTGCCGGCCCGATTTTGACTCCGTAATGGTCGCCACGATCCGATTCTTCTGATCGGTGACGGTTCCCACAACCCTTGTATGCAATTGGATTTTCACACCGGCTTCGACGCACTTTTCCTCAAGCAATAGTTTCATCAACTCCGGGTCATAGACCGTTCCGGATGTCTTCTGGGCGACGGCACTGCCGCGCTCGGCCAAGTCGGTGAGGAGTTCCTGCATGACCCCTGATTTTTTCTCGCCATTCAGAATTTTTGTCAGCAGTCCGGCCGTCCAAACCCCTCCCAAACAACCGCCGACTTCAATGAGCTGCACACTCGCTCCGGCGCGAGCCGCCGCCAGCGCGGCACCAATCCCGGCCGGCCCGCCCCCACAGACGAGCACGTCGCTCTGCCCGGCGACCGGAATCGTACGTGCTGATTCATGAAGTGCATTCTCAGCAATAAGCTCACCATCTGTGCGAAGGACTTCGCCTTTGGTGAACTCTGGAAATGCCGTTGTTGTCTGGCCTTCCTGAGGATCAGCGCCCTCTGCCAAACGAACCTGCACGCCAGTCGATCCAATTGCAGCACCTGCCACAATTGATTTCAGAAACCGCCGCCGGTGTGTTGATGATTCAGAATTCTTCATCAGATGTTGTGCTTCCTCAAAGTGCCGACTCTAGAATGACTCGCTTTTGACAAAATGGCAGGATACGCCAATCAACATTCCGTTGCTATATCAGGGAGATTTTAGAACCTCGACGTTAAAACGAGCGATCTGATCGATCCGTTGTGGCCTTTGCGACTAGGACTTAAATCTCGCGGTTATGCAGACGGCGAACGTGCCTGCCACCGTCTAAGTAAAACAGATGGATAGCAGCCTAGAATCAACACTCCAGGTAACCTTTTTCGTTTGTGAGCACGCGTTCTCAGCAGATCTCAACGGATTTCATATCGCTTTGATGCTCCGTGGGTGCGGAGTTGCTTCAACACTCGAAATAAGAAAGGCGGCCATACATTGGTTTTCGGTTCATCGTGAACGCATCCTCGAGAGTCGCATTGCCAAGTGGCTATCTCACTTGGTCGCATCGACCTACAGCTCAACGGACTGATCACGTCGGATTCTCCGGAGCAACTCAACGGCGATGTCGAGCCGGAACGCGTGGGGGTCAATCCGAGGACCAGCGCCGTGGTTTCCAAACAAATTCCCCGGTCGACACTCGCCCAGTGTGGTCACCGATGGTTCTAGACACGATTCATACGCAGTCAGGAACTCTTCAAAGGCCTCAGCGTCATTGATCAATTCGTCATAGTTCTTCTTCGCGAAAGCCTGTGCGAACAGCGATGTCAAATGATCGTTGTGCTGAATCACCGGTAACAGTTTTTCCATGTCACTAAAAAATGTGATACGAAATGCGGGATCGGGCGCCAGAATGTTGATCAATTGTGGGTCGTCACGCAAGGCATTAAAGAAGCGGTGGCCCGAAGAGGGACGGTCGCCCTCCTCGGGTTTTTCCAGCGTAAAGTACCAGCACGGAATTGGTGTTGATTCCGGCTCATCCTCCTCTCGCAATTTTGCCACAAAGGCCACCATATACGCCTCTCCCGGTTGTTGCGGTGGAGGGAACTTAATTTGGAGGCCACATAGGCCGCACAATAGAAATGGCTCGACTTCGAACAGGGGAGGAGATGGCGGATCACCTTTTGTTTTTTGCTTGGCAATGTGCTCCCACATTCGCTGTAAGATTGCCACGCGATCTGGATTTCCCTCCGACATCGTCGCCAAGAATCCACTGGGGTTGTGAAAAGCGGACTCGGGAAGCACGGCGTGGGACAGTATAAAGCTAGTCGATCGCTCCGTGGGATCGTGTTGTCCGTCCGATGTGGTGGCAGCATGCATTGATTGAGCATCCTTTGTCGGTTTGTTTGTCGGTTCGGCGGGCGACGTCAGGAGTCCGCAGGCGAAAAGCACGACTCCCAAAATCAACGATATTAAAATCGTCGGTGTGACAAAATCGCCCCCGGCAGGTCGCACACCCATCATGGCAGTAAACAGGTTCAAGAAAAGTCCTAATACAACTCCAACCGCTCCCATAATCAAACCACGTTTGAACGTCCCCGCTTCTGACCAGTCCTTCTCCATAAACATTTGTCCGATTCTGATCAATTTCAGAATGTCGCCCATGGAATCTCCCCCCGAATTCGATGGCACCTCAAAACGAGAGCGGCAACAAGCCACCGCTTCACGGTCGACGTGCACTATGCGCCATTTCGAATCCGGATGCAAATTTTGGGACTCAAAGTGATTTCGCAGTTCCTCAGAATACTGTGTGACGGTTTCACCGATGGCTTGTGCCGAGAGAAGCTGCGCGTCGCGCTGACATAGCGACTGTGGCTTTCACTCTTGACCATCTACAATAGTTGGGAGCATGGCGATGCCAGCAAGATTGCATACCCTTAGCCAGAATGGCTCGAAGGCAATTTCTCCGGCGGAATAAGACCTTTCCTCACCAAATTCGCGTCTTCCCGTAGACGGTTGTCTTCGTCATCTGTGCGGATGAGTTCGTAATACAAGGATTTCCATGTCGTAGGAATCGCGCCACAAGCATACATACGAGCCAGAGCAGCACTGGTATCGGTTGCGGAACTCAGAACACAATCCTCGATCAGGAAGACGTCGAGCCCCATCCGCAGTAATCCTAAGACTGACTGCAGGACACAAACATCAGTTTCTGCGCCCACAACCGCTACCTGTTTTCTGTTGAATTTCAGCAGTGCATTTCGAATGTCAGTCTCCGCAGACAGGTCGTACGCCAACTTGGAGAATATGATTCCAGATTTCGGAAAGCATTTTGCTAGAGCATCGACCATACGTCCTTTTCGTGCAATTGGCTCTTCTGCTGTAGCCAGCACCGGGATATTCAATGTCTCGCACATTAGCAACATTTGTTGGATGCGACCGATTACCGCCTGGTCGTTGCGGGATGCTGTGTCGACGAACTGAGGTTGGAGATCGACTAAGACAACAATCAGAGACGACCTATCGGCAGAAGCTGGATTCATGCAGTCATTCCTCGCTGACGATGACGTTGGCAGATGATATGCAGAGTAGAAGCTGTATCGTTCCAGAATAACCAGTAATCTGATGTCCGCTACATCTTTGGATCATGGACTTCCTCAGGAGTAGTTTACACGCTAATCCCGATGTCCACTATTCCTGGAGAAGTCCAGACTGCAGTTCACGACAACAGGAGGCTGCGGCAATTGACCGGACGGATGCGCTCGACTATTTTGCAGTGGGCGTAATGACGAAGAATTCGAATAATGATACCAGTAAACTACGTCGGGATCGGAATTCAATCTCAATGAGGCGAGTCCATGCGATACCTTGTACTGTTCGTGATTCTGGGCGTGAGTGCCTCCACCTGCAGCGGGCAAACAGCATTGCCCGGCAAACTGGACCAACTCAAGATCAAAACCACACTCGTCTCCAACCCCGCTACCGTCGACGTACTTCTGCCGCCTGGATATGAACAGGCTTCCCAGCCTTTCCCATTGTTTATCTGGTTGCATGGCGGAACCTCTGGGAAAGACGTCCTGGGAAATCACATGCGGCCCTTTATTGAGAAGGCCTGGGCGACCGGTGATCTTGTGCCTTGTGTCGTAGTGGCACCGGTCACCGGGGCTTCCTTCTACATTGACTGGCACGATGGCACAAACCAATGGGACACGTTTATTACGGGCCAGATGTTAAACGACATGCGTGAACAATATCACGTCATAAAGGACCGAACGGGAACCGTGATCGGAGGCAGCTCGTTTGGAGGGCAGGGCACGCTAAGGATCGCATTTCGTCACCCGAGAATGTTTGCCGCAGCGGTTTCCATCGCCCCCGGTTTTCCCGCTGTGCTGAAGCTTGAGGATTGGGACATCAGCTATTTCGACGCTAAGGTCTTGGCTGATCACGGATCGCGTTTTGGCAATCCCGTTGATAGAGCTTTTTGGCGCAGTACGCATCCCCCGACGATGGTCATCGATAATCCGAAGAAATTGCGAGAGTCAGGCCTGCAACTGCTCATCGAGGTTGGCGATGAAGACGCAAACGGGAACTTCCGTTCGGTTGAATTGCTGCACCGGCTACTGTTCGACGCAGCGATTGAACATGATTACCATTTGCATCGAGGTGCCGCGCATGTCGGTCGCTCGAAAGAATGGCGTTATCCAGAGGTCTTTCGTTTTATTACCCGTGCTTTGAAACCGATGAAAGAAAAAGACCCGAGCGCCGAGCGACACAAGCGAAAAGCAATTCAGCGGGGCCGGTATAAACCACGCACCACCAACGAATTGCCATTCACGCCGGTGGTATTTGAATAAGCTGGCGACGATCGAGTTCTCCTCCAGATGGGACGGCGATCACTCCTTCGGTTCTACGGTCATCAGTAGGTCGCCGCTTTCGACTTGAGTCCCGCTGTGAACTAAAGTTTCAGCGACGATACCGTCATGTTCTGCGGCGACGATCGTCTGCATCTTCATCGCTTCGAGCATGAGGAGTTTCTGGCCCTTGGCAACAGCATCTCCCGTTTGGACGGCAATGTTCACAACCATTCCGGGCATGCTGGCCGCTACATGTGATGGGTCGTTTGGATCCGCTTTGAGATGACGCGGGGCATCAGGTTCAAGAGACCGGTCGGTGATGGTGACTTCACGGGGCTGGCCGTTGAGTTCGAAGAAAACTGTGCGGCGCCCATCTTCATGTGCCTCACCGACGGTTTGAAGGCGAATGATCAGCGTCTTGCCCGGTTCGATTTCGACGGAGATCTCTTCTCCCGGTTCCAGTCCGTAGAGGAACGCTGGTGTCGGTAGGACACTCGTGTCGCCGTAGGTCTGGTCGTGTCGTGCGAAATCTTCAAACACCTCTGGATAGAGGAGATGTGATAAAGCTTCGCGGTGTGTCGGTTTGTGGCCCAGAATTTCTTGAAGCTTGTCGTTGGACTGTTCAAAATCTGCCGGGGGAAGGTTCGCACCGGGACGGCCTTCGACGGGTGATTCCCCACGCAAGATTCGCTTTTGCACATTGGCTGGAAACCCACCCGGTGTTTGGCCCATCCGCCCACTGATTAAATCGACGACCGATTGAGGAAAGGCCAACTCACGATTTGAAGAGACGACATCCTCGGTTGTCATCTCATTCGAGATCAAAAAGAGTGCCATGTCGCCAACCGCCTTCGATGTGGGCGTCACTTTCACAATGTCGCCGAATAGTTGGTTGACATCCGCATACATGCGACAGACTTCGCTCCAGCGATCTGCCAAACCCAGAGCGCGCGCTTGCTGGTAAAGATTGGTGTACTGACCGCCCGGCATTTGATGCTGATAAAGATCGCTGCCGGCAGGCAGGACGGGACTCTCAAATGGTGTATAGAATTCACGGACCGCGCGCCAATAATCCGCAATTTCATCAAGCCGGGCTGACTGCAGACCGGTTTCACGATCGGTGAGTTTTATCGACTCGACGAGCGTATTCAAGTTCGGCTGTGACGTTCCGCCGGAGAGCGGAGCCAGCGCCGCATCGACGATGTGGACTCCAGCTTCTGCTGCTTTGACAAGCGATGCCGCCTGTACCCCGCCTGTATCATGGGTATGGAAATGGATTGGCAGGCCAACTTCCTGACGCAATGTCTTGACCAGCAATTCCGCCGCATACGGTTTGCAAAGCCCCGCCATATCCTTAATGGCGAGAATGTGAGCTCCCATGCCTTCCAGACGTTTTGCCATCTCCACATAGTATTTCAAGTCGTATTTGGATTGGCGGGGGTCAAGAATATCACCGGTGTAGCAAATGGTCGCCTCACAGATCGCACCGGATTCGATGACGGCATCCATCGCGACTTGCATGTTCTCAACCCAGTTCAAAGCGTCAAACACACGGAAGACATCGATTCCAGCCCCCGCTGCTTCCTTGACGAACTCTCGAACGACGTTGTCGGGATAATTTGTGTAGCCGACCGCATTGGATGCTCGCAGCAACATCTGAAACAGAATATTGGGCACACGGTCTCTCAATTCGGAAAGCCGCTGCCAGGGATACTCTTTGAGGAAGCGCATCGACGTGTCGAACGTGGCACCGCCCCACATTTCCAGTGAAAACAGTTCCGGACAATGCCGTGCATAGACATCGGCAATTCGCAACATGTCATAAGTTCGCAGCCGCGTCGCTAAGAGGGATTGGTGGGCATCGCGAAACGTCGTGTCAGTCAAAAGCAGAGGTTTATGCTCCAGCAATGACTTCGAAAACTTCTCGGCTCCGAGACGCTGAAACTTCTGTCGCATGCTGTCGGGAATCGGCGCGGTCGATTGAAATTTGGGCAGTGGGGCAGGAATGCGGCGTGTTGCCACCGGTCGGTTTTTCACAAGTGAATTGCCGTTTACAATCGTCTCCCCCAGATAGGCCAGCAATTTTGTGGCCCGGTCCTTTCTCGGCGGGAAGTCAAATAGCTCCGGAGTTTCATCGATAAAGGTGGTCGTGCAGTTCCCCTCGATAAAAGTGGAATGCATGACCAGCTTAATGAGGAACGGAATATTGGTTTTGACGCCACGAATGCGAAACTCCTGCAAACAGCGTTCAATGCGATGTGCAGCATCCGGAAACTTACGAGCCCAAGCGGTCACTTTGACCAATAAAGAATCATAGAACGGATAAACCACCGCTCCAGAGAATGCAGTGCCTGCGTCGAGACGAATACCCATGCCGCTGGCGGAACGATAGTGAGTGATACGGCCATAATCCGGCATGAAAAGATTTTCAGTATCCTCTGTCGTCACCCGGCATTGGATGGCAAAACCGTGGGTGGAGATTGCCTCTTGCGACGACAAGTCGATCACTGGATCCTCAAGTCGTGTCCCTTGAGCGATGAGGATCTGTGATTTGACAATATCAACACCGGTGACCTGTTCGGTAACCGTGTGCTCGACCTGAATCCGTGGGTTGACTTCGATGAAGTAGAAGTCGTTGGTATCGGCGTCGATGAGAAATTCGACAGTTCCCGCGTTCTGGTAGTCCACCGCTCGGCCGATGGCCACTGCAGAATCACAGAGCGCCTGCCGCAGACTTGTCTCCAGGTTGGGAGCCGGCGCAATCTCAACCACCTTTTGGTGCCGCCTTTGTACGGAACAATCACGCTCATAGAGATGGACCAACTGACCATGTTGGTCGCCGAGCAACTGCACTTCAATGTGTCGCGCCCGCTCAACAAACCTCTCAACGAAGATGTCTGGACTGCCGAAGGCGGTGAGTGATTCCCGCCGAGCCTGATCGAATGCCTGTTCAAATTCTGTGGCATCACGCACAACACGCATGCCGCGCCCGCCTCCCCCGTGAGCTGCTTTGAGAATAACTGGGAATCCGACCTGCTCTGTGAATTGCAATCCCTGTTCAGCATCAGTGATGGCTCCTCCACCTCCACCGAGCACCGGGACGTTCGCCTTTTCGGCAACCAAGCGTGCAGAAATCTTGTCGCCCAATTGCTTGAGCGTCTGGACGCGCGGTCCCACAAAAACGATTCCTGCATCCTCGCACGCCTGGGCGAACTGCGGATTCTCTGAGAGAAATCCATAGCCAGGGTGGATTGCGTCAATATTCTGCTCTTTTGCCAAGGTGATAATGGCATCGATATCTAGGTAAGCTTGGATGGGCTCGCCCGGTTTACCGATTTGATAAGCTTCGTCCGCTTTGAAGCGGTGCAAGGCGTAACGGTCTTCATGAGAGTAGATCGCCACCGTCTGGATCCCCAACTCGTGGGCACTCCGAAAGATCCGGATGGCAATCTCACTACGATTTGCAGCTAACAGTCGCTTTATTTCAGTCATCTTCGAAGAATACTCGCGGTTAGAATGGAAAGGAATCAGCCTAATCATAGCAACAATCCATTATCATTCGAGGAGAACGCGGATGCTTTTTTGGACATTGCCGGATTCTTGAGCTGGACAGTGGTCATTCGCTAGATCTCGATTGATCGCATACCGGCCAGCGTGGCCCTCCTGCGGCTTCGAAGGCCTCGGCTGGTTCATCCCTCCCGCCTTACAGTTGACGCGCGATAGCCTTGATCGGGAGCGATTCCACGTTGCCGTCGGACGCACAAGGCGGACCGTTCAAAATCGCAGCCGCAAATGCGCAGGGGCACCTTACATCGCGCCCGCACCGTTAAAGCAGGGCTGTCGCGGAGTCGGCCCCCCGCAGAGTGACGGCGATTGTCAGTGTGACTAAGGGGACTTTACGTTGACGAATCTGACTTTCCAACAAGAAATTGCCCCAAAGCGGGGGCTGTGGCGGCCTGGACCGGGATCGGGCGTCGATCGTTTAAGGCGAGGCTGCGCAAATGGTCGACGAATCGCCTGATTTCCCCCAGAGGTTGAAGGCCGCCGATACCCTATGACGGCTCAGGTCTCGCCGTAAGTGCTCGTTCTACGAGGCGAGAGGTTTCGGCGGCATAAACCGGCCGTATCTTCGAAACGGCTGCTTTTGCACAATATCTGCAAATACACTTCAAACGCATTGACTGTTGCCAGCGTACCATTGATAATGGAGTTATTGGGCATTTTCACCTCTCTGTTTTCCATCTCGCTGTTAGAGTGTCCTGGTTCGAAGGTAAATCTTGGTACACTTTGTTCGACAATTTGTGACCCTCGCAGCGATGCTGGCGTTTCTCTTGCAAGTCACGTGCGGCAATGCGTTGCATGATTTGCACTGCTCGTCGGGGGAATGCAGTCAGTGTGAGGCAAGCTGTGAGCATTCCAGTTCGACATGCTGCCACAGCCACGCTCACACCAAATCGCATGCTCACACACACAGTCATGGGCACGAACACCATGCGAGCGAAAATCCGAGAAATACGCCTACGCCCACCCCGAAGAAGCACGATCCTTCTGACTGTGCCATCTGTAAGCTGCTTTGCCAGTCGCAGAGCCTGTGCACAATAGTCACCCTCTCATCGGCTTTCGGCCTTGTGCATTTCACGGATGGTCTTGCCCAGCCGAAACGCCCGCTTTTCAAACCGGCCTTCAGCCGGTCCCGTGCTCCGCCATGTTGCTCTCTAGCAGCACGCGACTAAGTTGAATCGCAGTTGCTCAGCATCGCCGGTTTTGCAGCAGCTTTACTCTGCGGTGCTTCATTGCGCAACTGATTCATTTCGTTGATGTCAATCCGAATACGGATTGCGTCCAAGCTCAGCTTGGGAAGACGGCGTCGCTGTGCAGATCGTGTTGTCATGTTTAACCAACAAGACCCGGCAATTGCATCGACTTACGTCCGGCGAATGCTGCCGCAAAGGCCGTGCTTGTATTCACTATAGAGTCATTCGATGAATCCCGCTCTTCGTAGCGCGAGCGTGAGAGGTTCAGAGTTATTTTGATCCAGAAAGGCAGGAATAATGCGCGCGTTGACGTTTCAGCTGAGCATGATCATCGCATTGTGCGGCAGCGTTTGCGGATGTGGGACAGCGGCCGATGAGACTAACCAGAACGGAGAATCCACTTCTCAGCCTGTCCCTGAAGACCATAGCCACAACGAAGATCATCACGGATTACACTCACATGCCCATGATCACAGCAAAGCCCAACCGCTCCACGGCGGTGAGCTGGTCGAAGTTGGTCATACACACAATAAAGATGGGGCGAGACATTATTTCGCGGAGGTCATGCCGCTGCATGCCGGGGAGGTTCAATTCTTCTTGGCGAGAGAATCTGACCACAGCGGTCTTGAAGATTATCGACCCGATACCCGCGAGATTGTTGCATTAGTGGACGCAGTCAGTGAGAAGCGGCCAACGTCCAAAGAGATTCGCTTTGCCGCTGAAGACATCGATGGTCAGCCCTTAAAGTTTTCCGCAAATCTTAATGATGTCTATCCCGATGCTGAAGAATTAATGATTGTGATTCCCAAGTTAAAGGTGGGCCAAGAACGGATGAACTTCAGCTTCTCAATCACACGTCAGGGTACAGACTCAGAGAGCGAACATGAGCATCACCAACAGGATGAGAAGTAACCATGTTTTTCCTGCCAATTTTTGCAGACGGAGCCGGCTATCGCGGCTTTCTGACTGACTTCAATACAACCTTTTGGAGTGCGGTGCTGAGAATCACCGAGGCCATGGTTGATGCAGCACCGTTTCTGGTCGCGGGTGTTTTAGCAGCCGGAATATTACGTGGTTTGGTGGGAGCCCAACGCGTGCGGAGCTTGCTAGGCGTCGGGCATTGGACAGGCCCGTTTCGTGCTTGGGCCATGGGTGTCCTTTTGCCGATTTGTTCATTAGGAGCGTTGCCGGTAGCTCGAGAACTCCGTCGCGCAGGGGTACCAAGCGGAACAGTGTTGAGTTTTGTACTGGTGGCCCCTGTGCTCAACCCCGTGTCGATTGTCTACGGGCTGAGTCACATCGCTCCTGTGATGTTGTTGTATTTTGCGGTGGGCACATTCGTGGTTTCCGTCGGGATTGGCTTGATCTGGAATCGCGTCGTTTCCGAAAAACAGGACATTGATCCGGAAGATCTTGAGCAAGCGCCCCGCCGCAGTATTGATCGCCTGGCTGTGATGGGCAGCACGACGGCTCGGTCATTGGTGGGACCGGCTGCGATCGATTACGGCTTAGCATTGCTGGCTGTCGGATTCTTGGGAGCATTTTTGCCGCACGGCGTTTTGCAGACGGGGTTGACGCGCGACAACGTTTTCGCGCCGGTCATCATGGGTTTGGTAGCGATTCCCGTATACGTGACCCCAACTGAGGTCATGATGCATTTCGGGCACATCGTGCGGGACGGTTACTCTTTGGGCGCGGCCTTTGCCCTCATCATTCTCGGAGCGGGAGCCAACGTGGGTGTCGCGAATTGGCTCCGCCGTGATTACGGAATGAAGTCGCTGCTGTTGTTTGTCTCACTGTTGATCGGAGCGACGTTAGCGATCGGATTAACGGCAGACCGCACGATCATCAGCGGAAACGCCACTGTCGCTGATCATACGCACGCGTTCGACCCCTTCACACGGCTAGCGCTTGTCAGTGATTATCAATCGAATATCGGTTGGGTCTGGGCGGAAGTCACTCGAAAAATCACGATCGATCAAATCTGTGGTTTGGGACTGTTTATATTGTTGGCCCTGCTGGGAATCGTCTTAAGACTCCTGGGGGATCGAGTGAGCATCGAGCATCTCCTGCGCAATGACCAAGAAGAGATCGCTACGACTGCTTATTCTCCCTGGAACCCCAGATTAACACCGTTGCAGCTCTATTTCGTAGGAGCGGTTTGCTCGATCGTCTTGGGAATCGTCGGTCTATTTTTATATTACCCACCCTCCGATGATTTGTTCGACGACATGAGCAATATTCGCATCAGCGCGTATGACGCCGTTCGAGATCAGGACGTACGCGAGTCTCGACGTCGTTTGGAACAATTACGCAGTCATGCAGAGAAACTGACAACGAGCGTCTTGATCCGCTGGCAAGAGCCGACCGAGGCTCAGAAAGAGAGTGTGGAGGAGGTTCTCTACAGTCTCGACACTTTGGAGGATTATGTGGTGGCAGGCCGTTTTCAAGAAGCGCGAACCATGATCACCTACGTCGAAAAAACTTACAGAAAATGTCGCTCGGAATTTCGCATGATTGGGTTGAATTAGTTTTACAACAAAATCTTTCCACTTCCGACCCGATGCTGTTTAAAAAATTTATGAGCCGGTCGGCCGGTTTCAGGCTGCTTGCTAAATTCTGAAGGAATCCGAATGAAACGAAATCTGTCGGAATTTCTATCAAAGATCACCGACCGTATTATGGCGGTCGGGAACTACGATTATTGTCCATGGGCAAACAAATATGTCTACTGGCTGAAGCAACCGATCGGCTGGTTTGTGCTAGCTGCGATCGCATCGGCGGTCATTGGTCTCTTTGCGGTTCCACAAGGCTGGTTCGTCTGTGGAGTCGTTTCGTTGGTGACTGCGTTGGGTGTCGCATGGCCTTGGTTGGCCATGCGGGGATTGACGGCCGAAATCGAGTTTGATCGACGCCGCTGTCGCGAACAGGATTCGATACAGGTCACACTCGTTGTAACCAACCGTTGGCCTTGGGCGGTCTGGGGACTGTTGGTTGAACGAGGTTTCTTCGAAAGCGCCGGTGAAATCCAAAGCGAAACCGCGACAACGGCTTTGGCCAGTGTCAGCGGTTGGTCTAAAACCCAATTCACGTTTGAGTATGTACCTCCTCGACGTGGAGTCTATCCGTTACAGGCACCGTTATTGGGCACGGGATTTCCTTTCGGTTTGTGGCAGGCCCATCAGCCGATTGCCTTGAACGAACAGTTGATCGTTTGGCCTCGTTGCGTCGATTTGAAATCGTTGCCGCTACTTCAAGGAGAGCGACTCTCGGCGGTCGGAGCCTTTGTGGATAGAGCGGGCCACGACGGTGATATTCTCTCCGCTCGCGATTATCGAGAAGGGGATTCGCTGAGGAGGATTCATTGGACGCAAACGGCTCGTCGAGACAGATTGATTGTCTGTGAGCGTCAGACAGCCTCGCGGCAGATGATTGTCGTGACACTTGATCCTTGGGCGTTTGCTGATCAGACCCCCCAAGATCGAATATTACTCGACTGGGGTCTGAGGACTGTAGCCAGCCTCTGCCAAGAGTTTCATGGCCACGCTTGTGATTTGAGTTGTGAACTCAATGACGAGCGTCAAGCAGTTCCCGCCGCCACCGCCGCCATCCAACAAATCAATGATCGCTTGGCTCGTTACACACCCTTGCCTGCTGCACCAAAAGGAAGCATTACCGTCAGCACCGGTGACCGAGCTCAAATGACTCTCTTCGTGACAACCGTTGCCGGCTGGGAACGTCTCGGCAGGTCATCATGGCTGGGCGAAATCGCTTCATTTCACGTGATCGTTTTGGATCCAGGATCAACTCCGCAAAACCATGGGCAAACTCCACCTTACGATTTCAACCGCGCTGAAACACCACAATCCGCTGTCCGAAGTACCAAACCTTGGATGTGGATCGACATCTCTGAGGACACCTCCCAACAACTTCGACATCAATGGGAAAGGCAATGCCATGACAACTGGTCAGTCAATTAAAGCTAGCGCCTCTCCAGTGCCGCGGTCGCACGTGCAACCGTTATCCAAACACACGTCGGAATTCGGGACCCTGTTGCTAGCAACTGTGGCCGCCATCGCCCTATTCATACCCCGCTTTGAATCCACGCGATCCGTTAGTTTGTTAATCGTCTCGGCCTTGCTATCAGCCGGTTTGCCCTGGGGCATTTGGTGGTTCCTCCGTGAAGATCAATCCCCCAAGAACAAGCTGATTCAATATGCCCCGGTGATCATCACCGCTTGGGTGTTGTGGTCAATGCTCACGGAGCTTTTTTCTCGCGCCATTGGATTGGGAGAGGCGCCGGAAATACTGATGCTGACGACTCTCCAAAATGCCGGATTGATCACTGCGGCTTACTCGCATTGGCGTCGCTGCCAACAAGTCGCTTGTTTGATCAGCAGTTTTCTGACGCTTTATGTCCTAATCATTTGTTCGCAGCCTGTAGTTTTTGTTCTGGCGGGATTATTCGGTGTGATGATGCTGTGGTGGCTCATGGCCCGTTATTGGGAGCGAGTCAGCAATACTTACGCCTCACACCGTTCCGACCGCTGCCTACCGGTCCGTTCGTCTGTATTGGCGAGCGTTGCAGGGGGACTGCTGCTACTGGCGGCGCTCTTCGGCACGACCGGTGGGGCCACATACGTTTTGGGCGGTTTTATGCCGACTTCTGGCGGAAACAGCGACAGCAATGATTTGGCACGTTCTGGAGTCGGTGACGGTGACGCGATGGTCGCTGCCCAAGAAGACGCTAACAGTTTCGGACCGGTTGAAAGCGACCTATTTCTCGAATCCGAAATGCCCTCTTTATACGACATGATGAATGAAGCATACGGTGAGCCGCTGAAACCTCCCAAAAAACGAGAGCGTGCCATGGGGCTCCCGCAGGGCAACATGAAAATCACGCACCAACGCACTGCAAAAACGGAACGTAGTGGCAAAGAATTTTCCACTGTTCGGCGAATGGTCGAGCGAACCAAATCGGATCTCAAAGATCGCAAAGCCCCGGCTTTATTGCATGTCGTCGGTCGTGTACCACTGCACTTGGCGATCGAGCGGTTCGACACCTTCAACGGTCGTGACTGGGAGCATTCCAACGAAAAATTAAATCATTCCAATCTCTCACTTCAGAGACAAGATGAGAAGCCATGGGTGCAAGTACAACCCGCAGCCAACTTTGCCATTCCGGGTGGTCTGGAAACTCATGGTGTGAAATTAATTAACCTCAAGACTAAACGTGTCCCCTCTCCTCCCCAAATCACAGCTGTGCATATCGACAAGATCGACCTCGTGGATTTCTACGGCTGGTCGACAGATGGTGTCGTGGAGCTGCCTCAACGCGACTTGATCCCGCAATTGACAGTGCTCTATACCCAATCCGCCAAGGTGAATCTCACCAGCTTACGCGAGTTGGACTTCACTGAGAGCTTTCGGACACCGCGGCAATTCCGTGAAGATCAACAAAATTCATGGGCAGCGATCACGTCTACAACCATGAAGCGGCATCTGGAAATTCCTCCTCAGAGCCAAAAGGCGGCCACGCTCGCCGCGGAGTGGACCAAGGGGGTCCCCCGAGGTTGGCAGCAAGTGGAAGCGATCGTTTCGCACTTGAGATCGGAATTCACACGTGATTCTCTCGCAACAGTTCCGGAAGCGAGCGACGATGTGGTGAGCCATTTTCTGAATGCGGGGCGCGGCCCGGATTATTTGTTTGCCACCACTGCAGCCGTCATGCTCCGCTCACAAGGATATCCGACCCGGCTCGTCACCGGATTCTATGCTGATCCCCAAAATTACGATCGAGCCGGAGGGCAGACCATCGTCTTACCGGAGGACGTTCATGCTTGGGCGGAAGTCGGAGTCGGTGGCTCCAAGTGGGTCGCTATAGAACCGACACCCGGCTACGAACCTCCGCCGGAAGTTTTGACCTGGAAGCAACAATTCGCTCAGCTCGCGGCTGCCATGCTGAGCTGGTTGAAAGCGAATGTTGTGCTGCTTCTCAGTGGGGGATTGGTACTTTTTAGTATTTGGTACACCCGATTCACTTGGCTCGATTGGGGCTTCATCAGCTTAATCCGGCTTTGGCGTTGGGGGCATCCGATCCACAGAATTCGAGCCACCCTGTACATGTTGGAGTATCGCTCCTGGCTGGCGGGATTGCCGCGCCCGGCGACAGTGACTGTTCGTCAATGGTACCTCGATCGCTCCGAAGGACTGTCGGAAAAATCAAGAAATCAATTATCGTTTTTTATCAATATCTTGGAGCGTACTCTGTATGCTCCCGCGACTTTACAAACCACCGATCGTGACCAAACGGCCCATGCTTGCAGAAACGCCATTCAGCATCTGCGAACGCCACAGTTACGTTCTTGGGCCCAACAAGGAGACCTTCAGCAATGACGAAGCTAGAAACAATGGATTCAAGAAATCAAGCGGACCAGAGCACAGAAGGCCACTGCCAATATCAATCAACCATCGATGGTCTACGGTTGTCACTCAACGAAGCGTTGATCGGCAAGTCAGATATCGTGGAACTCGTGCTCGCCTGCGTACTGTCGCGGGGGCACATTTTGTTCGACGATCTTCCCGGGCTGGGAAAAACGACTTTAGCGAAAGCGGTTGCCAGGGTCGTGGGAGGCAAGTTTGCCCGCGTGCAATGTACTCCCGACTTGCTCCCAGGTGATATCACCGGGTTTAACATTTTCAATCAGAAGTCGCGCAGTTTCGAGTTTCGCGAAGGGCCTATCTTCTCCGATGTGCTGCTGGCCGACGAAATCAATCGAGCCACACCCCGTACACAAAGCGCGCTCTTTGAAGCGATGGCCGAGCGGCAAGTGACGATCGATAATCAAACCTACCCGTTGAGCAAGTCGTTCATTGTCATCGCCACCCAGAATCCGGTTGAGAGCCACGGAGCATTTCCACTTCCGGAAGCTCAACTCGACCGCTTCTCCATGAAATTGCGCATCGGTTATCCCGATCCGAGCAGCGAGCTTTCGATGCTAGCGGCGCATGTCGGCCCACAAGAACAAAACCCCACAGCCTCGAAAGCGATCATCGATCCGGCTCAGCTACAAATGCTGCAGCAGCACGTCGCAGGAGTTAGTGTGGACGTGAACGTCCAAAAGTATCTTGTTGAACTTGCCACTGCCACGCGAAACCATCGCGACGTCACACTCGGATTGAGCCCGCGGGGATTACTCACTTGGCAGAGAGCCGCGCAAGCGTGGGCGCACCTTCAACGCCGGGATTTCGTGGTTCCTGATGACATTCAACATGTCGCCGGCCCAATTCTGGAGGTCCGACTGGCGGTCGACATTGATTCCGGTCCGAAAATTGTCAAAGAAATCCTCGAATCGGTTCCGGTACCGGTACTCAATTGAAGCTAACAACGAGCATCTCTTGGTCTGCAGGGGTTAATGCGCCGAGAGAGCCGCTTTCGGCCGGTCAAGTGCGTGTGGCAAGCGTCGCAGCGGTATAGCAATAGCTTTGAACAGCCCGAGAAAACCGTGAATTTGAAGGGGCTCATTCAGGATGGAACGGAGTTTCCACTCGCTGCTGGTTCTGTTCGCGAGACTCGCAAACTGGCAACTGTGGTTTGCCGGTCGCGGCTCGGCGGGGTGACCATCAGTGCGGGACTTGCTCTATCGTCAGCAGCTTTGGAGTCGGCGATCCTCAAAATATTGGATCATCACAACAATCAGATGGTCAGCACCGCGGAATGGTTCCTTGCAATGGATCGGAATCGGGATGGGGACATTTCGAGCCGCAAATTTATCGGAGACAGCATGGCATTTCAACGGCTTGATCGTGATGGTGACCGTTTGATTTCCCTCGATGACTATTTAAAGATCTATTTGAAAAAGTTCAAACAGGGTTGCAACCGCACCGCTTACCACACACGGTCGAACTAAAACCGACCACCGTGGAAAGTTTTTACTTGCTTAACGGAGACAACACGTGCTAGCTTGGCGATATTCGCGAACATTTCTCTCGTAACCGGTGGGGGCACGGTACTGCACCGGGTACTTTTCTGGAGGATCTGAGTAATGCGGAAAACTACTGCGGGTTTGTTGATGGCATTCGTGGTCGGCGCCTCCAGCTGGCTGGGCTTCCCCCAGCAGGCGAATGCCGCCATCATTAGCGCACGAGGGGGAACTGTGACACTCGACGGCCAGACTGGCCTCGAATGGCTGGACATGACCGCCTCGACAGGGTTCGGCTTCCAGGAGATCCAGTCCGAGTTGTTGCCCGGTGGGCAGTTCGAAGGCTTTCGACTGGCGACGCGCGCCGAGGTTCGCACGTTCTGGGAGAACGCTGGCGCCACGAACATCGCGAACAGCGGCAACTCGTCGATCAACTATCAGCCGGGGAATTATTCAGCGATCAATGCGCTTCAGTCCCTAATGGGCGCGCCCGACAATGGGTTCAACGTTGGAATCGACTCGATCATGACCTATGGCTTGTCGGCGGACATTATCGCTGTACTGGGCAACGACCGCGTTGCGATGCCTGGCATGGGCATCGACACGGCCGGGACGCTGGGGTATGCGACGCTCGCCCAGTACGCCAACCCACTGGATGCTAGCGGCAGCTCGACATTCGGCTCCTGGTTGGTGCGCGACACCGATCTGCCACTGGTTATTTCGATCGGTGACGGTTCACGGTCGCTGGACTTGGTGACGGGCAATGTATGGCTCGACATGCCCCTGTCCACTGGGCTCGGCTTCCAGGAAATCCAGTCCGAACTGCTACCCGGTGGGCAGTTCGAGGGCTTTCGGCTGGCGACGCGCGATGAGGTGCGGGAGCTATGGGAGAGTGCGGGCTTCGTCGATATTGCAGCGAGCGGCAACAGCTCCACCAACTACACGACCGCCAACTTTTCGGGAGCCTCGTATTTGCAAGGCTTGATGGGCGCGCCCGATGCTGGGTTCAATGTTGGAATCGACTCGATTATGACTTATGGCTTGTCGGCGGACATTATCGATGTACTGGGAAACGACCGCGTTGCAATGCCTGGCATGGGTGTCGACACGGCCGGGACGCTGGGGTATGCGACGCTCGCCCAGTATGCCAACCCACTGGATGCTAGCGGCAGCTCGACATTCGGCTCCTGGCTCGTAAGCGACACACCGATCTCGGGCGTCGTACACGCTGTCCCTGAGCCTTCGTCACTTGTGTTGTTCGCAGTCGGTGTGATCGGACTTGGCACCTTCGCTGGACGCGCCCGACGCTGCCGCTAATTACTGGGCAAACGTACTCGTGTGACATTGCGCGACGGCGCCCTATCCAAATGTTTCGGCCCAGAGAGTTTTACCCAGGACGGCCTCGCGTACCAAACCCATCGACGCTCTGGGGGACACTAAACGGGAGCGAAAATGAAGCTCACGTCGTGGCCTAGCGTATTCCATGTGAGTGTACCAGTTGAGCACTACGAATACCGCAATCTGCGATAGCGATGAGCACTTCCGCGGGTTGTTGTGCTCACATTTTCTGTCCGGATTTCAAACTGCGTTAGTCATGGTTTAGAGGCGGTTCCCAAATTCTCCAATAATTTAGCCGCTTCAGCAGCCGCACTTGTATTTGGAAACTCCTCCACGATTTCCAACAACCACTTCTTGTATACCTCAGACTTCTGACGGGACTCAAACTTTTTGGCCAATTGAAGTTTTTTTGCAGCTTTCTTTTGTGCGGCCGGATTCGGCTGTGGTTGCAAGTTCCGTTCTATTGGCTCAATTATATTGAGACCTTTTCCTTGCTTCCCATCGAGCAAGGCCTTCACGAACGATTCCAGTTCAAGTCGCGACTGATAGCCGGTAACTCGCATTCGCACCTTTCCATTACGATCCACAAACAACCGTGTCGGGTATTCACTAGAACCAGGGATCTGGCTGCGCACTTCATCATTCCCGTCCCCAATCAGACAAATATAGTTGATCTGCGATTTGTCAAGAAATTCTGCGACCGAACTCTGGCTTTTATCCGGAGGCATGCGTTCATAGCTGATTCCTATGATCTCAAAGTCTTTTTGTTCATAGTCTTGTTTTAGGCCGATCAGGTGCGGCACGACATCACGACAGTCCGGGCACCACGTTCCCCAAAATTCGACAATGACGACTTTACCGTGTTGGTCGTCGAGGTTGACCTTATTACCGTCCAAATCTGTTAATTGAAAGTCAAATTCGAACCCTTCAAATTTCTTAATATGTTCGTAGGCGCCTTGTTCCTGATGTGTCAGAGCTTCCTGATAGATTTGCTTATCAAAAGCCGGGAACCCAGGACTGGATCTCAAAGCCTGACGAATTGTTTCACTAGCAATCGGCTCAATCGCGGCATATGCAGCGCCGAATAACAATTTGAGTCTGGTTCGCATCTGTTTGGAATCGCCGTTTATTGCAGAAACTCGTGCGAGCCAGAATAACGTCGGTCGCAGGGTCATTCGTTCGGACTCAGACAAGGTCTCGAACGATGCCACGATCTTGTCTATGGCTTGACCTGCCAGGGCAGTATGCTCTGCAGCCCTTTCCGCGTTGCCAGTGTCTTCGAGCGATTCAGCCCACCGTTGTTCAAGCTCAGCGAGCCGGAGGACGACTTCCCGCTGGTGCGGGAATAGTTTCAAGTACCGTTCAACACGTTGCACAGCACCTTGAAGATCGCCGCTCTGCTCCAACTCATTGGATTTCTGCAACAACTCTTCAAGACTGGGTGCATCCTTATTTCCGACACCGAAAATCGGTTTTCGGAAGGCAATCGGAACGGGGCAGACAACACGAAATCCAATGTAATTGCAATGGAATGCGCGATTCTTATCTGCTCGTAAGTGCGGACGGTAATTTCGGTGTGCAGATCTCGAAGTGGTCGCTCCAAAGCACCACGCTCCACCTCGACAGGCGTAGACTCGAATGTCGTGAGTTGGACCTTGGGGGTCACTTTCAGTCGCATAACGGTAATACGATGCGTCGTATTGGTCGTGACACCACTCAGATACATTACCGTCCATGTCGTATAGCCCGAACGGGTTTGGCGCATAGGAGCCGACCTTCACCGTCCTCTGTAAATAAGGCCCAACAGCGCCACCCCCGTAGGGGTACTTTCCGTTAATATTCGCTTCGGTGGAGGATAACGAATCTCCTGAACTGAATGGTTGGCTTTCTTGTCCACTCCGACACGCGCGCTCCCATTCCGCTTCCGTCGGAAGGCGATAGATACGTTCTGCGGCACGCTCGTCCGGGCGAAGAGACAGCTTGGAACAGAATTCCATAGCCTCCGCACGCGAAACCCACTCTACGGGAAATTGTGCGGTGTCTTGTGTCTTTATTTTCTCTCGGCCTTTTCCTTGTAAGGAGAAGTAACTCGGACTCCGATTCATAACCGTACGGTATTCTTCTTGCGTGACCTCAAAAACCCCCATGTAATACGGTTCGCTCAGCGCGACTTTATGCAAGAGTTCGTCCTCATCGCGGCCACTCTCCATTATGGGTGACCCCATTTGAAAATCACCGGCAGGGACGAGTGTCAGTTGCATGCCAATTGAGTTTGTAATCCGTTCTGGTGGGCTCGGGGGGATCGTGGGGGGTGAGACCAAAACTTTGCTGGGCAATGGTAAGTCGACGTCGGGCTTTTCGACATTACTAGCGACATCTCCTGATCTGGGGGGAGTATCGTTTTCGGCGTCGTTATTAACTTTGGGGCTTAGCGACGGGGCGCCGGAAGGAGAGGGTAGGCTGCCATTTGTATCCGCGGCAGTCAAGTCTTTCTCGTGCCCAACACGAAACACCGCTAACGCGATGAGCAAGCAAGCCATGATTGCCGATCCAACGATTAGAACGTGCCACCGATTCATGCGTGCTAATAGAGACAAGCGGCGTGTTGACGGCGAGGAATCCACATCAGAACCATCGGTCGTGAGCGTCGCGAATTGCTGACAGCTCTGGCAACGAATCCGCTTGCCGGCCAGATCGTCTGAAAAGATGTGAATATTCTCACAATGAGGACAGCAGAAGGAAATGGCCATGGCACGCAACCCCTATTCTTGTCCGCCCGAGTTTAATAATAGATTCTCCACACGCAGCCACCGTCACTTGTTCTTGATCATTTTGCGAGATTCGATGTTGATGCTAATCAGTTTCAACTCATTTGCAGCGGGGTCGATTTTGAATTGAAAGTTGCGCAGAAAACTCATCCCCAGCAAGGTTGGAGCACTCGGTGCTTCGGGACCAATGATAACAGCGTCTACATTCTGTACCGTGAATTTCCCAACGCGCATTGTTGGGATCGTCACAGCTGTCCCTTTGATTGTTTCACCATTGGCAATCTGGAGCAAAATCTTCGCATCCGAATCTTTCGATTCCACTCCGGCGGCGATCGCCACTTTGTGCGGTAGACAAACCAGACTCGCGCCGGAATCAAGCACCATTGGAATCGTTTTGTCGCCGTTCAACGTCACATCGACATACAGACTATTGCCCCGTCCCTGTCGAATCGGAATGACCGCGGACAACACCGCGGTCGCCATGGTCTTGAGTTGTGCCAAATGTTGTTCGAGTTGAGTGGATCGCTGGAATGTAAATTTCTGGTCATCGTTAAGATTGCGGTTGAATGCAGCTAGAGAACGCTGTACTTCTGGGTCATCAACGAGCTGTCGATATTTTTCATCAATTCGCTCGGCTAAGCGTTGCATCTGCAAAATATTCTCGATGTAAGTCCCACGTGCTTGGCCTTCTTTTACGCGGGCTGCCTCCAGGTCCGCGTTGAGTTTCATCTTGTCCTTCAGTTCAATGTCGCGCTTGCCGCTTATGCTGTTCATTTCGGCGACAATCTTGTTGTTTCCCAGCACATTGTTCGGACCGAGCTTTGTCATCCGCGCATTCAATTTCATCATCTGGCCAGTAAGCCGGGCGACTGTTTTATCGACACCGCCGATCTTCCCTTGGATGCTCTTTTGGGCTTTCTGTGCTTTGCTGATGTCATTTCCCAGTTCCTCGATTGCTTTCATCGAAGTCTTGATTTCGAGTTCCTCGCGCAGCACTAACTGATTTTCGATAATTATTAAGTCACGTTCCGCCAAGACGTCCTGAGGGGTGAGCTCGATCTTCGGGCCAACGTTTTTGAAACGGGATGGGTATTTCATACTGGATATTGTTGCAGGCGTCCCGGGAATGGGCCCCTTGAGCGAATCGTCCGATTCGCTCAAGCTCGCATCGCCGGGTTGCGTCTCACCCGGTTCAGGTTTGTGAGCGACGTCGGTTGGGAGCGTATCGTTTTGAGCAACCGATGTCGAATTGGGAACCACTGGCTCAACTGGCAGCTTTTCCAACGCGCCAGGTGAAGAGTCATCTTCGACAGATCCCCGTGGACCTAGCTGTGAATTAGGAGGTCTTTTGGGTGGATCCGTGCCAGGTGGCGAATTTTCGGTAACGGAAACGGCCACGTTCTCGTACGCGGACTGCCAAACAATCACCGCGACGCTGATGGCGAGAATTCCTAATGCGGCAACGGCGATTGTCGCCAGGAGTTGCTCGGGCAGCCAACGGGGCTTATTAAAATCGTCACTGCTCATATTCAGAATGAACCGCTCCGCTGATTCGGAACGCATTTTATCTGAATCGCCGCTCAGTTTCGCGCGAAGCTTTTCGTCGTAGCGTGCCTTGTCCTCCACGTTAAGCAGTGTCTGACGCACATGGCCGATCTGCTTCAGCAATTTCTTGGCGGCACGATCGTTTCCGCTGTCAAGATGACCTTCAACTAGGCTAACGCAACGTTTCGCCGCTTGCTCAATTTTGGCAAGATCGGATTCCAGCGGCGGAAGGTCGAGTAGCCGATAAAAGTTGGGGGGCTGCTCGCTTTCGGGGACTCCCAACCACAGTTCATAGGCATTGGGTTCGTGACTTTGCCCCTGGAGACGATTCTGTGCGTTACCCGCTCCCATCACAATTCCCCCTATGAGCCAGCATTAAGGCGACCCATCACAAAACAGAAAAAACGCGCCGCCCGTATGAAAGCTGCGGAAATAAGGGGCCCAATGCGGCCCCCCTTGCCAACTGAGCGTCAGTCGTCGGCCAATTTAATAAATCCATCAAAGTCGTAGCGGAACGGCGCGTTCAAATTCCCATCCGAATCGGGAAACACATCGGCCAAACTGGTTTCGGTCCTGACAAACACCCATCCTCGAGCGTCTTCGAACAACCCGGTGCCACTGACAATTCTGAAGCCTGAGCGGCTGATCAAAGTACCTGCCTCGCCGTCATTCGGATCGAGCGTGAAGACGCCCGTGTACTTGAACCACACTTCGCCGGCACGGGTTTCCATAATGTGGATTTTTTGTCCCGAACCGTCTGGATTGGCAGCGGTTCGATACGGATAAAACACCAGATCGCCACGTGCGATGCCTGCAGTGCGGCTTTGGGCAGCTCCAAAATGGCGGTCCCATCCGTCACCGACCAATTCACCGTCCAGGCGGAACTCGTTGCCCGTCGGAGTACCGTCATACGTCGCCAATCCATCCCCATCGCCGATGATTGTCGGGTGTTCAGCGGGATCACCGACACCCAAGTTAGCCGGCACAAATACGCCTTCGCCACCAGTGTGGAAACTCAACCAATCACCGGCCTGAACCGATTCATTCGAGCACGCGAGCAACACCATGAGTCCCGTCATTGTGACTGCTGCAGAAAGTCGGTTTCGTGAATGCTTCGCCATCTCAGATACTCTGGATGTTTAGGGTGAAATTAGAAAGAAATCTACGTTCGACTCTTTCTTTAGGGAATTAGGAGAGCGACTTCCCAACGCACGTTGAGTCATGCTGCTTGCGTCGCCAGCCGTAAACGACCAAGGCAAGGCTGCCGAGACCGAGTAGAGCAAAGGTGCTGGGTTCGGGGACAGGAGCGATATAGAGTGTATCTGTCACGGTAACAGTGACGAACGGGTTGTTCGTGTAAGTACCGAGGTTGTAATTGCTCAAATTGGCACCAGAAACCGTCAGAACGAACTCCCCACTTGTCGGAAAGGAAGCGGTTGAATCTAAGAGCGTGTTGAAAATGAACAAGTCATCATTATTTGAAACACCACCGTCGTAGTCGGGACCGACGCCCCATCCGGATGGATCGCTGCTCACTCCACCAATAGCATCGCCAAACCCCCGACTGGTTCCAAAGGAGTAGGCAGCCCCGAATGGGTCGCCGATATCGTCAAAATAGAGTTCCTTCACGGCGCTCCCCCAAGGGGCGGTCGCGACAACATCACCGGTCATCGGGTCCATGGCATCCCAGGCATAACTCCCGAAGTCGTCTGCCGGGATGCCATTCAAGGAATCCCATTTCACGGTCCAGACAATGTCGTTCGAATCTGCGCTGGGTTGGATAGTCACGTCAAAATGTGCGGCAGAAATAACCGACGATGCGACGTTGTCGAACTCTGCGAGGAGAGGTTCATCAAAGAAATCCGCACTGGCCGCAACTCCAGAGACTCCATTTGCAAAGGCACTGTCTGATGCAGAAACCGTTTTCAAAAGCGTCCCGCCTGGTTGGTCATAAACGCGTCCTGTCAAAGTTGATCCAAACACATCAAATTCAAGGTAAAATGAGTCGCTCTCTCCGATACTTTCGATGACCAGATCGTTGGTCACAGCACTCGGATCAATTCTGGAGAGGATTACGGTGCCCTGCAAATCACCTGTGGCGTCATTTCGGTAGTCTAAGGTCAAAGCATAAGCCGAAAGTACGCTCGGATTGGCCCGCGCTATTAATGTGTGATCGGAGTTAACATTGGTCAGGTCGCCAGGGTTTACAATGCCCGAGACACGCACGTTAGAAAACGTTTCGTTGACATACCCGAAGCCAAACGCCGATCCACCACTAAAAACCGGCGCCGGGTCTTCAATCCGAAGGACATTGCCGACCGTACTGGCGGAAAATGTCGAGGATGCGGGGCTATTGCCGAAGTACCACGTCTGATCCAAGCCACCGTCAAACGTGTCGATCCAATTGGCACGTGTAGGTGAACAGGCTAAGACCAGACTCAAGAGACAGATGCCGCTAATACCAATTCTCTTTGTTGTCATTTCCACGCTCCTCGAAGTCTAGGACAAACACGGCACTGTGAAGACTGACATCACGAGTCGCCGACAAAGCGCGTTCAGGCTGACAAGGGAGGAAATGGGTACACCAGTTTCCCCTACTAAAGAGAACGAAATTGCGCGTCGCTTCCAGGCATGTTTTAGCATCGCGGAGGCCGATTTAAGCATGAATCCAGCTATGCGCTGGCACTGCAACAACCTGTCCAGAAACGCGTTGCGATATTTACTAGAAATCGGTGCAAATCTCGATTTCAAGGCGAACACACCGCGTGGGCTTTGCGCGCGAGTCGCTGTGGCAAGCGTGGCGACGTCAATCAACCTTCAACGGGGCTTTCGTCTGGTTGATCCAGATCGTATTGGCCGGTGAGGGGGGGGCGCCGTTCGCGACAACGGCATCTAAATCGCCGTCACCATCCACGTCCCCCAGCGCGACGCCGCTTGAATAGCGGTGCCCCAACTTTTGCACGTATTGAAATCCGCCGCGACCATCGCCCCGCCACACGTCGTTCGCCGGTGGTCCGTGAGCAGCGCCGTTGGCAATGAACGCATCCAGGTGACCATCTCCGTCCAGATCTGCCAATGCGATAGATTCGCTTTGTACGGGGTCACCTAAGATCAGTGTGGCTTGGAAACGGCCAAGGCCGTTTCCAAGCCACACTGCGCTCCGATAGGGAGTTGCATTGACCACAATGGCGTCGAGGTAGGAGTCATCATTTAGGTCCCCGAGTGCGACCCCCTGACTCAGCGCACCTCCGAAGTGGGTCGCTTGATGCAGTAACCCGAACGTCCCATTCCCCTGTCCCATGCGTACCTTATTAAGATTATGATGGGCAACGAACAAATCCCAATAGCCATCATCATTCAGGTCACCGAAGGCAATCTGTGAAGTGGAACCGTGAAAGCCCAACTGGGTTTGGAGTTTGAAGCCACCTATCCCATCTCCTCTCCAAATCACCGAATCACCATTGATATTGGCCACGGCTGCATCCAAGTGGCCGTCTTGATTCAAATCCCCGAGCGTGATGCGTTTGCTCATGCCATTTCCGAGATCCTGTTGCCCTGCGCTGAACGTTCCGTCTCCACGCCCGAGCCAGACGGTATTTGGTTCGCCCCCAGATGCGACCGTAACGTAGGAGTTCGCGAAGTATAGATCCAAATGGCGGTCGTTGTTGAAATCACCAACAGCCACACTCCAACTCGGAGCAGTCGGGTCGCCAACATTAAGAGGCGGCTCGAAAAATGTCCCGTTACCCTTGCCTAACCAGATTTGGCTGCCCGGTTCATCCGTTGTGACGAACAATGCATCGAGGTGACCATCCTCATTAAAATCGCCTAACGCCACGTCCGCGTAATTGGTATCCCCGCTGCCGAGCGTCTGGGGGCCTTGCATGAAAATCGGTCGACCGGTCGCAATTCTGGGGGCAATTGGAACGTCTGACGTTGGCAACTCAGGTGCCCCGCCGCGCAACTTGAGTACATAAATACGGCCATCGAGCAACCGGCAAGCGATGATTTCGCCATTGGGGCTATAGTCAATTTGCGAGATTCCAGTCGGTAACTCCCCGAACTGCAATGTCTTTTGCCCGCTGATGCGGTCACCTGCGATACGCCAGGCGATGAGTGTTCCAGCCGCATCCCCACTAAGCAGCGTTCGACCATCTGGGGAAAATTCCAAAGCGTTTACACTGTGTCGATGGTCGGTCAATTCAAAAGGGGAGTCCTCTGTCTGTACGTTCCACAATCGCACGTGGCGATCACCGCCTGCACTGGCGAGAATGCGGCCATCAGGGCTGATCGCCATTGCATTGATTCCCTCGTGGTGCGCCTTCACAATCATTCTCTCACGACTTCGACTCGCAACATCCCAGAAGATAATGTTGTTATCGAAGGTGACAACCAGCTGTTGTCCGTCCGGCGTGAACACGGCGTGGTGTCCGTCAATCACCGCTTCAAAAGGCAGCTCTTCCAGCGAATTCACATCAACAACAACTGTTTCGCTTGAGCCCAATTGTATGGCCAGTTTTGAGCCATCGGGAGCAAAGACGCACTGCCCTAAAACTGGTTCGGTGTCCCAATGCGTGTGATGAATTTCGTGTCTGCTGTTCAGATCATACAGGCTTAGGTTGCCCTGCGCGTCGCCCGCGGCAATCCGTTGGCTATCGGGAGAGACGGCGATAGAACGAAAGTTCTTTTTTGTTGCCGAAATGGTCTCAGTCGTCCGCAACTCAGCTACGTCGTTTCGGAAGACGCCTTCCCTACACGTGATCAGCTCCTTCCCGTTGGGTAAAAAGGCGCTGCCGTTCGCAAATTCACCGGCACCAGAAATGGTTTGCCAGACCGACTTTTTCGTGGGAAACCACCATTTAATCGCGCCGTCTGATCCGGCCGACGCTAGGTGAAGGCCGTCCGGCGCATATCGCAGGCAATACGCGCGATCTTGCCCATGTGCTGAAAACTGTCTCTCGGCGGTCATTTCGACAATCTCATTCGGCTTTTCCCTTGGCAAAGTCCAAGAGTAAATGTTGCCGCCTCGGTCCGAACTCGCCAAGTGTCGGTTGTCGGAAGAAAAAGCCACGCTTTGGACACCGTCGTGATGTTTTCCCACAAAGGCCAATTCACCTGAGTCCGCGTCATGAACTTGCAATAGACCGTCGCGACCGCCGGACGCCAGCCAGCGTCGGTCATTGGAAAAGCCGATGCATGACAGCTTTGTGTTCTCGGCCTGCCGCACGATGCGAAGCTCTTTAAACGTATCCAGATCCCAGAGCCGAACTGTCCCGTCACGACCAGCAGACGCGAGACGTCGGCCGTCGTGTGAGACGGAAATTGCGCCGGCTGCTTCCGCATGGCCCTCTAACGAGCCTACGACCGCACCCGTTGCGACGTCCCAAACGCGAATAATAGGATCGATTCCCGATGTAATCAGTCGGTTTCCGTCGAGCGAAAACTCGACCTCGTAAGCTTCATCCGCATGCGCTTGTATCGTCCGCACATGCCGTCGTTGTTGCCAGTCCCAAAGGCGGACCGTCCCATCGTCCCCGGATGACGCCAATAGCGTCCCATCAGGCGAAAAGGCCACCCCGTTGACTTCGCCCTGTTCTGTCGCAAAGCGGACGACTTCGGTCAAAGTAACCGTGTCGTATATGTACACGGTAGCCTCTTCGCCGCCGACGGCCACCCAACGTCCGGCTGCCGAAAACGCCAGCGTATAGACTGCCGCTTCAAATTGGGCAATCGTGGTCTCCAGGCCAGACGCTTGTAATTGCAAATAATGCCATTCCGGACCGCGGCGGTCGGGTTGTCCTTCGCGGGGGACGTAGCGATTCAGTATCGTCATCACCTGCTGAGGGTCACTCTCCCGCCAAGCCTCCTCCGCAAGTTGCATGCCGGCCGCATAGAGGGTTTCCTCCAATTCATTTTGCTTTTCTCGATTTTCGATCACCGCCTCGGACAAAGCCGCATTCACCGCCTCAAGTTTTTGGTTGCTGTCCCTCAGTTTTTTGTTAAAAGTGCCCAGACTTTGATTATGCACAGCTAACCCTGCCAGCAGGCTGGTGATTGCCACAAGAGCCGTGCAGATCGCCGCCGCCCACGGCTTGTTTCGCTTCACCCATTTGACCGTGCGGTTCCAGGCAGAAGGTCGTGAGGCCTCGATGGTCATGCCGTCTAAAAACCGCCGCAAGTCGTCCGCCAAATGCTGCGCTGTTTTGTAACGCATTGCTGCGTCTTTGGAGATCGCCTTGAGCACGATCGTTTCCAAGTCCAAAGGAACAGATCGGTTGATCTTCCGCGGCGGGAGCGGTTCATCATGAGCGATATTTGCGACGAGTGCTTCGCGCTGCGAATCACTAAAGAGGGGGACGCCTGTTAACAGTTCGTATAATGTCGCCCCCAGCGAATAGATGTCGCTGCGATGATCAACAAGCCCCCGTTTGCCGAGTGCCTGTTCTGGGCTGGAATAGCGCAGCGTTCCCAAGACGTCGCCAGTGGCGGTCATATCTGCACCCGCCTCAAGCCGGGCCAATCCGAAATCGGTCACCCACAAACTCCCGGTTTTTTCCAACATCAGATTGGACGGTTTCACATCGCGGTGAAGAACGCCCTCTTCATGGGCGGCATTCAGTGCCTCGGCCGCTTGAATGCCGATTTTCCCCACCCAGCGCATGTAGTCCTGCTCTGTAGCAACATCATCCGCAGAGAAGTCAGCCAGTATCTTTGGATTTGGTCTGCTAGAGCAACTCGACTCTGGAGAAACACTCTCCGCCGGGCCGTTTGGTATTTTGGAAATGAAATCGACGCTGTTTCCCTCGTCGCTCGTCTCAATAGCGGCACATTTGGTGGTCGCGTGCGGATCAATATCCAACCCGCCACTAAAAACGTTTCGAAGGACTTTCCGCAGATCAAATCCGTCCACAAGCCGCATGGCAAAATAATGAACGCCCCGGTCGCTCCCCACCGAATAAACAGGAATGATACTGGGATGGTTTAAGAGTGCCGCTGCTTGAGCTTCATTCTCGAAGCGGACCAACTGGCGGGGATCGAGCGTGCCGGCAAAAGTCATCGTCTTCAACGCAACCCGGCGGCCTAGCGAAAGCTGTACCGCCTCATAGACAACCCCCATCCCGCCGCGACCCAATTCTCGCACAATCCTAAAATCACCCAGCGTCACTTGCTCAGTGACCAGATCGACTATCTCGTCGGCACCTAGGTCCGATTCAAATACAGCGGCGGCGGGGCCCAACATTTCACGGATGGCAGTGAACACCGGATCAGGGACATCGCCGATTGTCTCCAATCGTTTCTGACATGCCTCGCATTGATCCACATGGGCTTCCAACTGGTCAAACACAGCCCCGGGCACATCGCCAATCAAAAGTGATCTGAGTTCCGAGAGCGAAGGACATGTCTCTTCCTGTGGAGAAAGTTGCGGTTGATCAAGCATGCGAATGTCTCTTGAACGATTTATGGCATATAGCCTCTGGGTGAGTGGAAATAATTCCCCACCTGGTAAAACGCTCAAGCGCGTCGCGCTGACCAAGACGAGCCTCGACTTGCAGAGGTCGCCGGCCATAACATTTTATCTGGAGATCACTTGTGCCCACATTGCAGCATCTCTCCCGCGGTCGAGTCTTCAACTCGGCAAGTCGGACACTAGACTGCGAAGTCGATTGCGAACACGGCCGTTGGCAAGTCGTACTGCATTGCTCGTCATATTTAGTTCGGTGGCTGCCTCCACCGGTGAGAAATCACGAAACGTCACCAAGACAAACGCCCTCCAGGTCCGCTCGGAAATTGTTTCGCGAATCGAGTCCAGCGCTGCCATGACCTCGCTCGACGAGCCAGTCAGCGAATTCGATCCCGTCTCATTCGAAATCGGCTCCGCTGGGATATTCAGTTGCTGTGCAATGTTTGCACTACCACCCGGTGCATTGGGCTGGTGTTGGCAGCGACGAAAGTGGTCACGAATCTTGTTTTCGGTGATGCGCCGCAACCAAGCTCGAAAGCTGCCGCGGCTGGCACCACGACGAAAACGCCCCAGCGCACCGGTAACGGACAACAAGACCTCTTGAACGACGTCGTCAATCGCTTCGTCCCGCAATCCCCGGCGTCGACACCAGCAGCGAATCAACGGACCGTACAACTGCGTGAGCCGCTGCCATGCATCTTCATCATTCGCTCGTGCCTTGTTGAGCAGGCTGCTACGCGTGGATTCGTCACGGTGTCGTCCGAGCTGGCGGTGATTCATTAGGCATCCCATGGATCTTCGAATACGGATCTTGGAATTCATCCTCGTTAAGCCCATTGTCTCGTCTACAAACTGACTGTACCCAATCACCAAATGAAAAATCAATCACTTTTTGCCCCAATGACCTAGGGTTTCAAATTGACTAGGTGTCGATTCAGTCGTGAAATCGAGATCAGATTGCTTGCTGACCGGCATGCTTTGATTCGCGAATTAGCAATCGAGCGCGTATTTTACGTGGCGATCCTTTGATCTCAGAATCCATTTGCGGCATTCTGCTGACATTAAAACTGAACCCGCAGATCAAACTGCTCACCACCGGGTTAGAATTTACGCAGCCCTGTGTCTCACAAGAGCACATCATGCTCCATGCGTTCAAAGCAGCATGGCAGTTTTCAGTCTGGGAACATTCTGTCTCTTGCGACATCGTAAGTATTCTGGGCAGAAACTCTCGCTTGTCTAATGCACATCTTCGCCTGATAGCTGTTACAATTCCAACTCCAAAACAAGAATTTGCCGGCTGTTAATACTGACTGGTTGGAACAAGACGAAATGAAAACGGAATAACAAAAATTAAGTCAAACCGGAGCAGCAGCGTGAATACCATTGGACCGGGCCAGTCCTCACCCTTGGGGGCTACAGTTTTGGATGGCGGCGTCAATTTCAGCTTATTTTCGCGCACGGCAAATTGTGTGGAATTGCTGTTGTTTGACCGCGAAGACGATAGCAAGCCTTCCCGCGTGGTCGTCCTGGAGCCTGTCAGGAACCGCACGTATTATTATTGGCACACGTTTGTTTCGGATGTTCGGCCAGGTCAGATCTATGGCTATCGCGTTCAAGGCCCAACAGATCCCGCTCGTGGATTACGTTTCGACTCGGCAAAAGTTTTGCTGGACCCTTACGGTCGTGGCGTTGTGACCCCGCAGGATTACACACGCGTTGCCGCGTCAACCGCAGGCGATAATTGCGCGACCGCAATGAAAAGCGTGGTGGTGGATTCCGCGGAGTACGACTGGGAAGGGGATGTGCCGCTACACCGTCCCTCGGCCCGTACCGTCATCTATGAAACGCACATTCGTGGCTTCACGCGTAACTGCAATTCTGGCGTTACGGCCCAGACCCGTGGCACTTACGCTGGGTTGGTCGAAAAAATCCCATACCTTAAAGACCTGGGGATTACGGCGGTTGAACTGCTCCCGATTCAAGCATTCGATACGCAAGCGTGCCCTGCAGGTCTTGTTAATTACTGGGGCTATCAGCCAGTTTCGTATTTTTCTCCGCACCCAGCGTACAGCTCCCGTCGAGATCCGCTTGGCCCAGTAACCGAGTTCCGTGACATGGTCAAGGCACTTCATCGAGCGGGAATCGAGGTGATCCTGGATGTGGTTTTTAATCATACCGCAGAAGGAGACCACGACGGGCCAACACTCTGCTACCGTGGAATTGATAACCCGACTTACTACATCCTGGAAAACGGCGGATCGCGTTATGCGGACTATTCTGGCTGTGGGAATACACTCAATGCCAATCACCCGGTGGTCCGGCGAATGATCCTCGACAGCTTGCTTTATTGGGTGACCGAAATGCATGTCGATGGATTCCGGTTTGATCTCGCGTCAATTCTCTCACGTGACTCATCGGGTCGTGTATTGCCCAACCCACCAGTGCTTTGGGATATCGAATCGGCCCCTGCATTAGCCGGCACCAAAATAATTGCTGAAGCGTGGGACGCTGCTGGTCTTTACCAGGTCGGTCGATTCATCGGTGATGCTTGGAAAGAGTGGAATGGGCGATTCCGAGATGACACACGCGATTTCTTCCGAGGCAAACCTGGCATGTCCAGCCGTATGGCTGATCGGATGCTTGGCAGTCATGAGATCTATGGCCATAAGGGACGAGAGGCTGAACAAAGTATCAACTTTATCACCTGTCACGACGGTTTCACGCTCAATGACTTGGTTTCGTACGACCAGAAACATAATGAGGCAAACGGCGAACAAAATCGTGATGGAGCCGATAACAATAAGAGTTGGAACTGTGGCGTCGAAGGTCCGACAAATGACACAACCATCGAAACGTTGAGAAACAGGCAGATTAAGAATTTTTTGACCATCACCATGCTTTCACTGGGGGTCCCGATGATCGTCATGGGAGACGAAGTCCGCCGGACTCAAGTCGGGAACAACAACGCCTACTGCCACGACAATGCGACTACCTGGTTTGACTGGTCACTGGTAGACAAGCATGCGGACGTGCATCGATTCGTCAAGCTACTCTTGGCACGAAGGTTGTTACGGGGTGTCAATCATGAGGAACAGCGAGTGAGCCTGACTGACATGATCGGCCAGGCTAGTAATTCTTGGCACGGAGTGAAACTGAATCAACCAGACTGGAGCGAGAATTCGCATAGCATTGCCCTAACGGCCGAACATCGAAACTCGTCCTATCACCTGATCTTCAACAGCTACTGGGAACCGTTGGAATTCGAATTGCCCGCGGCGTCAAATGGCATGCCGTGGCAACGGTGGATTGACACATCGCGATCTTCGCCCGAGGACATCAGTGAATGGCCGGATCTACCGCCAGTATCCGGAAATACTTATCGAGTCGAGCCTCGTTCAGTTGTCGTACTTTCCGCTCATTGAGGGGTGCCTATGCATTGTAGGGCCCCCCCTCTGAAGAGGGCCGCGTAGACACGCATTCAGTACACAGCCATCCACCGCTGGAGAGCCACCCAATCGTTCTCAATGACATCGTCCGTCACAAACAATTCTACGTCCTGAATCAATGCCAAGAAAGTACCGCGCACCGATATAACTGTCTGTGATTGCAACATCAGCGTTCTCCATGAGCGCTTCATCTAAAAAGCTACCGAATTGCAATAAGATTTTCCGCAGGCTACTATCAAATTTGTCGTCAGTTCCACCTAACTTTGATCGTCGAACTCGCCTTTGGAGTTTGGCTTCCATTGGACATTGTTTTTAGACCGCGCGGGCTTTTATCAATCAAACGACTTCGCACGTTTTTGCGATCCGAGCGATCATCCCAGAATCATAAACAAGATTTTCAATCGAACGGACCTATCCATGAAACTCCAGGTAAACGATCTACTCGGTGCTGACGGCGATGCATTGCTCAATTATGAATGCACGGGCATCACGAAGGAATCCTTGCACCTGCCATCGCCCGATTTTGTCGATCGCGTCTTCATGCAGAGCGACCGTAATCCTCGTGTATTGGTGAATTTGCAGCGGCTCTTCGGCCACGGAAGATTGCAAAACACTGGGTATGTTTCCATCTTGCCGGTCGATCAAGGCATCGAGCATTCCGCTGGCGCTTCATTCGCTCCGAATCCCGCCTATTTTGATCCCGAAAATATCGTCAAGCTGGCTATCGCCGGTGGCTGTAATGCCGTCGCATCAACGTTCGGCGTACTCGGCGTGGTTGCCCGCAGTTACGCTCACAAAATCCCGTTCATTGTGAAGATTAATCACAACGAATTGCTCACTTACCCAAATACTTTCGATCAAATTATGTTTGGACGCGTGCAGCAGGCATATGATATGGGCGCCGCCGCTGTTGGAGCTACGATCTACTTCGGTTCTGTCGAATCGTCGCGGCAGATCGTCGAAGTGGCTGAAGCATTCCAAAAGGCGCACGAACTCGGTCTGGCAACCATCCTCTGGTGCTACCTCCGTAACAGCGCGTTCAAAGCGGATAAAGATTATCACGTCGCGGCTGACCTGACCGGGCAAGCAAACCATCTGGGTGTCACGCTACAGGCTGACATTATCAAACAAAAGCTACCCGAGAACAACGGCGGCTATACGGCCTTGAAATGTGGTAAAACATCTCCATTGGTTTACGAGAACTTAACCAGTGATCATCCGATTGATTTATGCCGGTATCAGGTGGCCAACTGTTACATGGGGCGTAGCGGGTTGATCAATTCTGGCGGGGCCTCAGCCGGTGCCGGTGATTTGGCCCAAGCTGTGCGTACGGCTGTGATCAACAAGCGTGCGGGCGGCATGGGACTGATCAGCGGGCGCAAAGCGTTTCAACGGCCCATGTCCGAAGGCGTCGAGTTGTTAAACGCGATTCAAGATGTTTATCTGGACCCGCAGATCACAATTGCGTGAAGCGGACAAGCTCATCGCTACCGGAGCTTGGCGAGGCGCACGTGCCGGATGAAAAATTAAAGGGACTCTACAGGATTTTCCGATAAGGAAGATAAGTCGGATTGTACGGTCTCATAGCGGGTATCTGGTTCAACCGAAAATTGGTGCGATGTCTGCGGCCCTTCGAACATTTTTTATGATTGTTGGCACAAGCGGCGCTGTGCTCGCCGGCTTGTTTTGGCCCCCGCAGTACATTCGTGCGGAACAGAAAGTCTCGCTGATTCCCGACCGCGCTGGTCTCTCCACTACGGAATTGATGTGTCAGAAGTTAAACGGCTCCAATCAGGCACTGAAGGGCCTGGTGAGCGCTGACTTCGAATTGTTGTTGCATGGCGCGCGAGATCTCCACGATGTCTCCGAACAACCCGGCTGGGGAGTGGCGGAGGCAGATCCTGCCTATCGGCACTTTCACGTAGAGTTTCGACGTCTGTCTTTAAAGCTGGTTCGCATGTCAGAGTCCAAAAACCTAGAAGGTGCAGCATACACCTTTCAAAATATGACGGGAACCTGCATTGCCTGCCATCAGCATGTACGCGACGTTGTCAAATTAGGCGATGCCGGTGAATCAACAGACGAGTGAGGCCTGGGTCCTGCTTGAACCCTCCAGCGTCAGTTGCAGTAAACCTTTGATACCGCTGGCAACTGCGTTCAGACTTTGAGCCGATCCTCTGTCGAGTCTCAACGAACCTTGTCAATCGCTTTGAAATCAGCCAAGGTTTATTTCGCGATATAGGTCCTGCATGCGTATCGACAGATTGCTATCAGTCTGCCGGTTGTGAAAGCCACTAGCAACTCAGAGTTCACGAACTTTTCTTTCTGCACGTTCGTCGAGTTCTTCCAACACATCATGCAGCCGTTTGGTCCAGCTGGGTAATTTGTCTTGGGAAAGATTCGCAGGAATATTGATCGGATCGCCGATGACCAGTGACACCCGTGTGAATGCGACGGGAATTTCGAGTTGGTCCCATCGGTGCGAGAGAACGATATTCCGTCGAGTGGCAACTGAGACAGGAACAATCAAATGACCAAGTTCAGATGCGAGCTGAATGGCACCCTGCTTCACGGCATGGTAAGGACCATGCGGTCCGTCAACAGCCATGCTGGCTTGATCAGCATGGGCGAATGCTTTTCCCATCAAGTTCAACGAATGATCTCTGCCATGGTCGGGAATCTGGACGCTTAGATATCCAAATCTGTCACACATGTCTGCAATGATGTCACCAGGCGGAGAGGCCGCTGTAGCAACGCAAACAGGCCGACCTTGCAGTAACGGAAAGAGTGTAACGAACTTGCGATGCCAGAACGTCATGATGTGTGGACGCTTGTTTTCTAGCAACTCATCCAGGAGGTGCAGTCCTTCGTGATGCTCGCTCCAGGTAGCAGTGAGAATACGTAAGGCCCGCACCCCGACCCAACCCCAAGTTCTTGCGTGATAAGATCGGCGCTGTGATGGACTGGCCTTTGTCGGATCGCGCATGTTCAACTGCCTCCAGGAGTTGTAAAAGACGTGGTTGCTTTGACTCCCTTTACATTGATAGCTGATTTGACTTATTTCTGCACGAATTCATCACTTTCTGATGCACACCGCCGATCGCGACGAAAAGCCATCCTATCTGATTCGCGACCGCGACACAAAGTTCACGGCACAGTTCGACGAAGTGTTCAAATACAAACGGGAATTAATGAGCGGTGGCGACCTCATTACCGGATGGATCACCGACTTCTTTCCGTATCTTGAGGATCGGGAAGGCAGGAACTGCCGCAATTGGTCGTTTGAGCAGGATCGCGAAATTCAAACCAGCGATCTCCCCGGTAGTCTTTCGAAAATGCCATTCGTTTGGCATTTTCGTGGTAAACCATTGTCAATGGAGTTTATCGCTGGGTTCACCGCATTCACTCAAGACGAAGAAGATTTCTCCGTCCGACCGAAAATCGGATGGGCTATTCGAGAGGTAAATGAAGAGTCATCGTCTTGATCGGAGCCGTTATCGGTGCTCAGCTCGATACCCTTCTTCGGGGCGGAGAAGCATGAGGCAATTTCCTTTCGTCGAGTATTACCTCCAGTGCAGCTGTTGTCATTCTCGAATCACGCTACGAATCTGAATCCGGTGGTGCATCGCCATCCCGCCAATAGCCGTCTGGGAAATCGGGTGAGACGTGGTTGGAATTTCGGGAGAACTCCAGAATGCCCCACTGGGCAATTCTCATGTGTTCCCAAAGCCGCCATTGCGTGGATTCTGTCGAGGAAGTCTCGATTATGGTGCCTCTCAATCCAATCGACGTCAAATCCTTGGCCCTCCGTAGAAGCGTTGCGCCTAGGGTGTTTTCGAGTCATCGCCTTCATTTTGTCGGCAACGAGGGAGCTACGTTGATGGCAAAGCCTACTCCGAATATGCCAGCTCTGAGACCATCGGAGGCGCAAAAGATTCGGGATACGTCTATAATCGAACCTGTTGATTCCACCGTCTACGAGGCCAGTGATGAACATGTTGCACTTGGTATGGATGACACTGCCCCCCGGCGATGCACCTGGGCGTGGCGATCGTATCCGTCAAATACTGCACAAGTTCGGCGTCGAGGCACAGACGGCGGTAGCCCTTGTCAATGACGGCGCTGACGGCGTGTCGCCGTCCGATACGCGCGCCACCCTCGCCGACGCGGTTAGTTCGCTTGACAAGGCGGACGGCGGTGAGGACATCGGTTGGCGAGCGCAAGCAGGAGAAGCGAGCTTGGTTGTCGGACCTTTCACTGTCGGGCAACGGCGGGGGGTAGTGTTACGGTTCCAGCAAAGTGATTTTGCGGAGCTTGACAGTGCTGTTCGCGGAGGTCGGTTGCTCGACCTGATTGCAGCGGTCCAGGATAAGTGCGACGCACGGGAGGTGATTTGGGCTCGCGATATGAGCATTGGATATCTCATCGGAATGCTTGAGGCCGACTGTAACGAGATTTCTCCTGGTGACCTCGATCATGTCGCGGCAGTCGCCGAGGTCGGTGAAACTCTGACGGATTTCATGGAGATTGTTGGCTCCCCCATATTGGCGGGCGGCTTATCATTCATGGCACGTGGATGGGCACAGCCCAATGGCTGATGGGTAAGGCAAAGTTGCCTCTACAGTTCTCGCAAGCACGACCCACGATCAGGTCGTCCCGGGTGTCATCCAGCCCAGGACTCTCGCAGGTCCGAAAGCGACGCGTAGCGGACGAGATTCTCGATTTGTATCGACCGGCAGAGTTTTTCACGTTCTACGCGCCCCCTCGCCGTTCAAAACCTTCTTCGAACTAATGTCTCTTTGTGCAAAGAGATATTTGACGGGTGACGCGACCTAAAGCTTGGAATGAGCGCACGTTATGGAGAGAGCGGGGCAGGCAACGCAAAACGTCTTCGCGCGACAAATATCGACTGTCTCTCGCGCGATTTCTAGTTAACAGAAATCTCTCTTTGAGTTAACCGGAGGGGAGTGCCAAAACTTTTCACGATTGGTTAACAGAAAACGTGACAAATTGACGTTGTCGGCGGTTAGCACCGCGCGAGTTTCGGCGCGCATTCGTTGCGATTACTATTCCTGCGGGGTACAAAAACAATGGTATCTCTCGCTTCGACAAGACGTTATCGAAACCACAGACAGGCAAAACCTCCCAATTTGCAAGCACCTTTGTCGCTTGCTACCAAAATCTCCGCCAAGAGTTCCGCCAGGCAATTTTCACACGAACCTCGTTCCGTCGTTCATTTTTTGGGGACAAGGCGGGTAGGCTCAGCCGCGACTATTTATCTAATCGTCGGGAAAATTAACCGATTAAGCGCCGGGGTGAGCCCTCTTTCTTGCCTATATCTATATCCTAAGATTCCAAAATGACCGATCCACCATGCAGTTTTCGTGAATTCATTGAACTTGTGTTGGCTGGTGACCCATCTGCCACCGAGCAGCTCTTTAAAAAATACCGTCACTTGGTTCGAATCCTAGCTGTAGGGATGTTGCAAAAAAAGGTACTGGTCCGGGTCGATGAATCCGACATCGCACAAGAAACGATGCAAAAAGCAGTCGCAGACCTGAATCAATTCCAAGGGCAAACCGAGGCGCAGTTCGTCGACTGGCTGAAGACCATTCTGAGCCGGACGGCTCAAAACTGTGTTCGTTTCCAGAAGGCACAAAAGAGGGACGTGGACCGCACGATCAACGAGTCGTACAGCAGTGCAATCGTTTTCGCCGAAACGTGCCGTGCAGCATCTTCCAACTGTCCGCAGAATCGTGCATCCCAAAATGAATTGATCCTCCGCTTGTCTTGGGCAATAGAAGAATTGAGCAAAAACGAGCGACGAGCTGTGGAATTGCAGCACTTTCAGATGATGAAGATAGATGACATAGCAATCGAAATGGATAAGTCACCCGTTGCCGTGGCTGGGCTTCTGTATCGCGGAATCAAGAAACTAAAAAAGCTAATGGTAAACGAATAGTCGGATGCCGTTTTGCAAGGCAGTAAGACATGACTGACGACCCTAATGAGCAAACGTTAGATTCTGTTAGCGGACCCAACGCCGAGGCTTTATTGGCCTATCTGCGTTACAAGGAAAGCACCGGCAATGCGAACGTGGACGATTTCCTCCAAGAATCGCCCGCGTGTGCGGCGTATGCGGAGGTGCTTCGGAGCCATGCCGAAGCTGCTAATCAAATCGGATTGAATGGAGAGCCCTCCTCGAATAGAGCGGAGGATCCCTCCGGGAACAGTGCAAACGACATCAACGATCAAACGGTTGATTTTCCCGCGAATGCTAATGTCGAATCGTATCACGACGTTCCCGATGACATAGCTTTCGAAACGGTCGTCCGGGAGATTGCGTTTCATGCAAAGGGTGGGCTCGGTGTGATTTGCTCCGGGGAAGACTCGATTCTCAATCGCAGAGTCGCCATCAAATTTATTCGCCCCGACCGAGCGACGGAGACAGCAAGTGACACGTTCGCGCTAGAAGCAGAAATCACGGGGCGCCTCGATCACCCCGGCGTCACACCGGTCCATGGAATTGGAGAAACACAGGAGGGGCAGCGGTTTTACGTGATGCGGTTTCTGCCAGGCGAATCGCTTCGCGACCAACTTAGTAAGTATCATAAACATGTAGAGCAAGACGAAAGTGAACGTGCGGTCGATTTTCGGAACATGCTGGCCTGCTATGTTTCGGTATGCAAGACGATTGCCTACGCCCACTCGTGTGGAATTCTGCACCGTGACATCAAACCACACAATATCATGCTGGGAAGTTACGGTGAGACGATAGTCGTGGATTGGGGACTGTCCATACCGATAGAGCCGTCGCGCGATCTTCGAGCCGAAGGGGACGGGACAATCCTTCCGGAAAACGGAGGGAGTTCTGAGGGACACCCCGTCATTAATGGTACACTAGCCTACATGGCGCCGGAACAGGCAGCGGGCGAACAGCAACTTACACCAGCGGCAGATATTTACGCCTTGGGGGCCACCCTTTACCAACTTCTTTGTGGACAGGCGCCTTTGAAAGGTGAAACATTCGCGAGCGCAATACAAAAAATAATTCGGGGAGACTACCCAAGTCCTCGTGAAGTGCGGCACGACGTGAGCCCGGAACTGGAAGCCATCTGCTTGAGAGCTATGGAGTTGAAGCCGCAAGACCGCTACACAACAGCCCTTGAGTTGGCTGAAGATGTCGAGCGTTTTCTTGCCGACGAACCGGTTTCAGTCCACCCCGACAATGCCTCCCAACGAATCGCCCGCTGGTCGCGTCATCACCCAGTTGCTGTTCTAACGGGTGGTGTTAGTACGATCTTGATCCTGCTGAGCGTCACCGCAGGATTGATTGTCTCCTCAATATTTTATTCGAGGGCCGTCGAACTCAACAAGAGCTTGTTGCTCCATCTGGCCAATACTGCCGCGCTTCGCTGGTCGTCTGACTTAAGGGGGCGCTGGGGTAAGTTGGAGCATTGGGCGGACGATGGGGAACTACATCAGGCACTGCGCAGAGTCAACGAGATGAATGATCTGCAAATTGCAGAGGCTGACGAGGTTCAAGACTGGCTAACGAAACGAGCTGTTCAAGGTATCGGTGATTTAAAAGTCACAAGTTGGTATGTCAATGACAGCCAGGGCCGGATCGTTGCGCTATACGATCCCAATCTACCAGGCAAATCTGAATTTCATGGTGTTCGGTTCGACTACCGAACATATTTTCACGGGGGAAAGAATGACTTACCCAAGAAAGAGCCAGCAGAAGTCGCCTATCCGATGCTCGAAAGGCCAAAGCTTTCAGCCGTTTACAGAAGTGTGGGAGAGAAACTTGCCTATCGCGTCGCGCTCTCTGTTCCTATTGGTCCGGTCGAGGATCGTCTCGGTGTCTTGACTATGACGATCGACCTCGGTTTCTTGGAAGACGCTGATCTCATCGACATGCGGGAGAATACGTTTGGCGGGAAGGAGTCACTCAGAGGGATTTACCTGAAGTATAATGTGAATGACAACCCTCAATCTTTAAAACGAGTCTCCACCGAGTTGCTGGAAAAGATCGATGCCCAAGACTTTACGAACAGCGATCATTTCAACGCTATTCTTGTGGCCGACTACTCCGGACCAGTGGACCCACCCGGCATTTCTTCGCGTCAAGCAGCCATTGCTCCGGTCGTAGTCAATGGAGTGTGGACTGGATTGGTAGTGGTCGTTGAGGAAGGGGACGTCATCGACTAAGTCGCCAAGCCTTGGGGCGTGCTTCTAAAAGCCTGAAGGCTAATTTCGCCGCTTCTCAGAACTATGGTCGAGAAAGTTATTTTGGTTTTTTCCTGATTTATTGCGCCTGATAGTTTGCCCATTCGTGCCTAGATAACAGGTGGGATGTGTGGCTCTCTAAAACGCAATCACTTGGGGGAATCCGATGAAGCGACGTAACTTCCTTAAAACAGTTGCCGCAGGTACCGTTTCCACTGCTGTGCTCTGGGAGAAGCTTGCCGAAGCTGCCATCGAAAAAGGAGAACTGCTGGACGTTATCGATGATGGGTTGCCAAAGGCCAAGAAACCCACGTCTGTGGTCGTAGTTGGCGCCGGCATGGCGGGGCTCGTGGCCGCCTACGAATTAAAAAAGGCGGGGCACCAAGTCACAATCCTTGAGGCAAATCGCCGTGTAGGAGGCAGGGTGTGGACTCTCCGCGAGCCATTCACCCATGGCTTGTACGCCGAGGGTGGGGCAATGAGAATCCCTGATGCACATCGTTTGACATTGCGATATATCAAACAATTTAGTCTTGAAACGCAGCCATTCATTATGGCCCGCGACAACCAATTCTTGCATCTCAATCGTCAACGAAGGACATGGAGCCAGTTTCATCGTGATCCTACCGCAGCAGGGTTGAATCTGAAGGACTCCGAACGTGGCAAGACACCTCGTGATCTTTGGAATGAGACGATCGAACCACTCCGTAAGCAATTTGAAGCTGGTGGCTGGCAGGTCATCTTGCAGGAATGGGGGAACTTCACAACACGTCAGTTTCTTGAGAAACAAGGTTGGTCACAGGATGCGATTACCATATTCGGCATCGTGGAGAATCAACGGGCCAGGCTGAACAATTCAGTGACTGCGCTCCTGTGGGAAGTTCTCTCTGGTTCATTCCAGAACTTGTATGAAATCAAAGGGGGCAGCGATCGGCTTCCGAGGTCTTTCTACCCGGATCTTGCCGACGACATTGTCTTTGATGCGAAAATGACTGAGATCCATCAAGAACAAGATGCCGTTACTGTGAAGTACAAGACGTCTCTCGATAAAACCGAGACGCTAAAGGCCAACCATGCGATCCTCGCGATTCCTTTCCCGATGTTGCGACACGTCGAGGGGCTTCGAGAACTCAGTCCACACAAGTGGGACGCCATCACGGGGCTTAACTACGATCAGTCCGGCAAGATCCTGTTGCAATGCCGAAAACGGTTCTGGGAAGAAGAGAAGATTTTTGGCGGGGGGAGCCAGTCGGACCTAGGCATCCGCTCTACCTGGTATCCCCAGCATGCGAATGGATTTCGAGGTGCCGGAGAGAGAGGCGTATTGTTAGCAAGCTACACCTGGGCCCGGGACACGCGACGCTGGTCTCACTTAAGCGTGGAAGACCAGGTTCAGCAAGCGACCGAAGACCTGGAGCGGCTTCACCCCAACATCAAGAACAAGAATCTGATCGAGGGGGGCACGTCCGTGATGTGGCATGAGATGGAGCACTTCGGCGGGGGATTTGCGCTGTTCAATCCCGGGCAGGAACAGCGTTATTACCAAGAGATAAGACGCCCCGAAGGCTGCATTCATTTCGCGGGAGAACATACCTCTCTCGATCATCGTTGGATTGAAGGCGCGGTGGAGTCGGGGATTCGCACCGCGAAGGAGATCTCAGAAGCCTCAACTTAGCCCTGGAGCCAGACTCACGAACGAATATTGAAGTTCCTTACACGATCGATTCTTCAAGCCACCGGGTGCAAAGATGAAAGAACAGCTTCAGCAGTATCTCCGGGGCGAATTGTCGCGCCGTGGTTTCGTCCAGTCGCTGCTTGTCGCAGGCTTCACAGCGGTTGCAGCGGATCAAGTCGCGGCTTCAGCGGCAGCCGTCGCCGAAGGCAAAACGGGGGCTGGTCGAACGGTATCAGGTTCCGGCGGCAAACTGATGGTCGAGCAAATGAGAGATGCCGGGGTTCGTTATCTCTTCACGAATCCCGGTTCTTTCGAGGTTGGCCTGTTTGATGCCTGCCTCGGTCGAGAGGGCCTACAACTCATTGTCGGACTACACGAAGGACTCGTGATTGCGATGGCCGATGGCTACCACAAGGCCAGCGGCAAGCCCGGCTTCGTCAACGTTCACACCGTAGCTGGCACAGCGCAGGCCGCAGGCCAGATGTATAATGCGAGCCGCGATCGTTCTGTCCTCATTGTCACCGCGGGGATGATCGATAACGAAACGTTCAGCGACAATTTGCTGCTGGGGGCTCGCCCAGGATTCGGTCAGAAAGAAATAAACCGCCAGTTCACTAAGCTTTCCTGGGATTCGCACGATGCGGCCGGTCTTCCCGTGATGCTTCGGCGCGCTTTTAAGGTTGCCACGACAGCTCCCCAAGGACCCGTTTATTTGGCCGTGCCTAATACGGTATTGGAAAAGCCCAACGTCACGGCCCGCGTCTATCCCTGGGAACAGTTCATCCTTCCTGATGAGATCCCACCAAACGACAAACTGGTTAAACATGTGGCAGAAAAGCTGCTGAATGCCCGCTCTCCTCTGTTGGTGGTCGGTGACGAAATTGCCAAAATGGACGCACATCGCGAGGCATTGGAGTTCGCAGAATTGCTCGATATTCCTGTCGCTCACCCCCGCCGATGCGTTTATCACAATTTTCCTCGACGCCATCGACTCTATGCTGGCGAGTATTGGGTCGAACGTGAGAAAGACTCTGCGAGGTCGATGTTCGCGGGACACGACCTGGTGATCAACTGTGGTGCCTTGGACGTAGGAGGGCGAAGCATTCCAGAAAAGTCGATATATGACCGCGATGCCACGGTTGTTTGCATTGGCCTCGATACCTCTGAGATAGGACGCACACAGCGGTTTGATGTCGCAATGATTGCTAACCCGAAGTTAGCACTACGGGGATTGATCGACGAGTTGCTCAGCAGCACAACCCAACAGCGTCGTGCCAAGACTGTTGCCAAACGTCGGCCAATCAAACCGTGGTCCACCAAACTTCAGCACGCTCCCTTCAACATGTCGCCAATGCATCCCGATCAACTCGGTTGGACCCTCGAAGAGATGCTAGACAAAAATGCGATCATCGTGAGTGAGAACATTACCGGATCAAATCAATTTTTCTCCACGGGCTGTGGGGAGGATGACAAGCTTTGGATTGGTAACACTTCATCCGGATTGGGCTGGGGGTTGGGAGCGGCAACGGGTGCGAAACTGGGGCAACCCGATCGGCAAGTGGTGTGCAATATTGGGGACGGGTCGCTTATGTACAGCGCGGCAGGGTTCTGGACTCAGGCACGATATGGCATCCCAGTGTTAACGGTCGTCTGCAACAATCGAAACTACCAGACGGTACGCAATGCTTATGTCGAATACGGCGGCCAGATGGTGAAGAAGAATCAATTCACGGGCACCTATTTGGGCGACCCTGAAATTGATTTTGTTAAGCTTGCCCAGAGCCAGGGAGTTGAAGGGACGGCCGTTGAGCATCCTAGCGAATTAAAAGATGCCATCCAAAGAGGAATCGACGCGACACGCGAAGGGGCGCCGTATATTCTTGACGTCAATGTTCGCTGCATTGGGGTTGGAGCGGACTCGAAGTGGCATCAGAGATACAGCCTCGCGGATGAACGCAAGCAACAGTCCTAGATTGTCACCCCTCCTCCCCGTGCTAGATCGTTGAGATTGCCATTCCGGTGGGGGAGAAAATAAATGTGATCGCTCACTTCGTCAATACATTATCGAAATCACAGGCCAGCATCATTAAAAGCGTAAAAACGGGACGTTGTATTCTCAAGTCCATCCTACGAAAGGTCGACTCAATGGCCTCAAATGAATCTTTGGACGGTCAGTTGCCGGCGGCAGTTCAATCCGGTTTGGACCAGTTCTGTGAGAAGATGCAGAGCACGCTCGGTGATCAGATCATCTCGATCGTGCTTTACGGCGGATTTGTTGGTGAGGATTTCACACCAGAGAATACTTCCGTCAATGTCATGGTCGTACTCAAAGCTGTCTCGGTCGAACTGCTCGATCAGGCTGCTATACCTGTTCAGGTGGGATGCCGGGAATTTGGCCTGGCGGTACTTTTGCTCAGCGAAGACGAATTGCGCCGGTCAACCGACGTCTTTCCGATAAAGTTTCTCGGTATGCAGCGTCGCCACCGTCTATTGCAGGGCCGGGACGTGCTTGCCAATTTGCAGATTTCGCACGATCATCTGCGATTGCGTTGCGAGCAGGAAATCAAGAACCTCATGCTTCGCCTGCATCACTTTTACTTGCAACAAGCACCCTATTTTGAGCGAGTTGAAAAAACCTTGATCCAAGGGGTCGCATCATTCGTTATTAGCCTCAGAGTGCTCGTCGAGTTGAAAACGGGAACGACACCTGCGAACAACGAAGAAGTCTTTGAACGAGCCGAAATACTCGGACTCGATGTCGGGCCGGTGCTTAAGTGCCTGTCGCTACGGCGTGGCGATTTAGAATTGACCACGGATGAGTTGAAACAACTTTACGATTCCTTCATGCGGACCGTTCATCGGGCGGCCGAACTCATCGATACGATCTAGATGTTGGGGTAACCATCATGCATTTGCCATTTGCAATCGTGAACATGCCCGGTCCGCAATTTCTCGTGATCTATGGAGTTGTTGTTACGAGTACGCTTGTGGGTTGTTGGTGGAGGGTTCATAACCGGGATTCAACAAGAGACTTGCCTCTCCCCAAGATTCCCGAAAATCCGGGTCCCTATAAAGCTGCGTTTTTACGGGGAGGTGAAAATGAAGTCACGCGATTATTGATTTTCGACCTGATCCAACGAGGCTACTTGGTTCTGAACGAAGCAAAGAAAATTCTGGTTTTCGAGACCCAACCTTCGCAGATCAAGCGCGCCGCCGACCATCCCTCTCCTCGTCACCTTTCGGCAATGCGGCGAGAAGTATTCGACTACTTCTCCTCTCCACTCGCTGCGGGCGAGATATTCAAATCGTTGCCTAACGAACTGAATTCCTATTTTGAAGACTGGCAGGACGAGCTCGAACAATCCCAACTCCTGACCTCGTCATCACAAGTGAAATTCGATGTCCCCACCTTTCTCGTGGGCGGTCTGATCATTGTGGGGCTAGGCGGATTCAAGCTCGCGGTAGCATTGTCAGCTGGACGAACGAATGTGGGGTTTTTGATTGCAATTGGTGCGATCTCGCTCCTTGTACTTGCCGCAATCTGCCAGCTTCCGCGGCTCTCGCAACGTGGGAAACGGTATCTTGAGGAATTGCAACTTGCTTTTGGTAAGCTGCAGGATCGTGTGAAGGCATCCGAAGGGATCAATGCAACCAGTGAGCCCGATCCCGCGCTTCTGCTGACGATGGGTATCTTTGGCGTCACGATTCTAGAGGGGACAGCATACTCATCCTTTCACGATATGTTCAAACAAGCTGCCGCCGGTGGCAGTGGTGGCTGCGGCGGCGGGTGTGGAGGGGGCGGAGGCGGCTGCGGTGGGTGTGGTGATTAATAACACAGGAGTTATGGCAATGTCGCGTTTCGCTGAATTTCCAAACTTAGGCGTCGGGATCGGGTTTCGCGAGCCTTTCCTCAGCGAATTGTTTCTGCATCGCGAGGATGTCGATTTCGTCGAAATCGTCGCAGATCATTATCTCGACGCCTCCCGTGAAAAACGACGTGAACTCGATCTATTGGCCAACCATTTTCCGATCATTCCCCATACACTCGATCTTTCTCTCGGAAGTGCCGAAGGTATTGATGAGGACTATCTCAACAAATTGGCGGAGTTAATCAATCATCTCCAGCCCCCGTGGTGGAGTGAACACATCGCATTCACACGTGCCGGCGGCGTGCCGATTGGGCATCTCTCACCACTCCCAACCACTCATGAATCGATAGAGACACTCTGCCGCAACATCGATCACGTGCGCAGCCGGATCGACACGCCGTTGATCTTGGAAAACATTACTTACATCGTCCAGTTTCCGTACTCCGAAATGGATGAAGCAGCCTTTCTCACTGAAGTCTTAGAGAGGACCGACTGCGGATTGCTACTCGATGTCACAAATCTATTTACCAATTCAACCAATCACTGCTTCGACGCGCTTGCATTTTTAGATCGCCTACCTATGGAGCGGATCGTGCAATTGCACTTCGCGGGAGGGCACTGGCACGACGGTACGTTGATCGACAGCCATTCACAACCGGCGCCTGCGGAAGTCTGGTCACTGATGGAACAGGTGCTGGAACGGTTCACGGTCCAGGGTGTTATTCTTGAGCGAGATAAGAATCTGCCCCCTTTTGAGAATCTGATAGACGAATTGAAAAGGGTGCGGCATATTGGCAAGGCACAACGTCAATGGGTTTAGAGCAATTGCAACAAGCTTTGGCGAAGTTATACACCGATGCGACGTTGCGCGCGGAGTTTCTAGCTGATCCCGACGACACGTCCGTAACTTTGGGATTATCGACGGTGGAGGCGGTTCAGCTTACCGCGGTGTCAGTTCAACAAATCGAATGTTTTGCTCAATCGTTGCGCAGAAAACGGGCCGATGAGGTGCGCAGCCTGCTGCCTTATACCTGTCGCGCACTCGGCAAATCGTTCGGACAAATATTTTCAACGTACTCCGAAACGTTTTGCCCGCAAGGATGCCACAAACATCGAGACGACGCTTTGCAATTTGTCGTTTATCTTACCCGCAACGCTCGTTGTCAGAATGTCGCGGCAAATGTGATCGACATTGCCCGTTTCGAGGCGGCCGCATTAAGAATGAGCCAATACTCGGACCGGGTTCTCATCCGGCTGTTTCGTCACGACGTGAGGCAGTCAATTTTCAGGGTCAAGGAAGGACGGCAGATTGCACAGGAGGTGTTCCGTCCGAGTGCCGGCATTTGGTTTCGCATCGGCTCGATAACACGATTTCGCATTGTTGTGTTTCCCTCGTTTGCCAGTTTGTCGGACAGCGTGTCGGAACTCAATCATCTCACATGAGATCACGCCAACTTATGGCTCAGACCCTGAGCACTCGGCAGCTGACTGCCTACGTATCAGCGGGCGACGAAGAGACACTTCTCAACACACATAAGTAAGGCTATGCCATGAACCAATCCCATGAATCGCTCGTGCTTGCACAGAGCACTAGCGGAACCGGCAGCAAAAGCGTCGAAATCATTTTCATCGCACTTTGTATCTTCGAACTCATTGGCCTGGCGTTGACATTTTCCAAGGCTGGCAAGCCCTGGTGGGGAGCCTTCATTCCGATCTACAACATTGTTCTTCTGCTTCGGGTCGCCCAAAGGCCCCTGTGGTGGATCATATTGTTAATGATCCCGTTGGTGAATGTTGTGGTCTTTTTTGTCGTTTCGGTCGACATTGCTAGAGCCTTTGGCAAAGGGTCAGGATTTGGATGGGGGCTTGCCTGTCTTGGTTTTATCTTCTACCCGATCCTTGGATTCGGCCAATCACCATTCATTGCGACGGCGGATGGTGATACTGCAGGCGGTCCCAACCGTACAGCACTGTTTCAGAGGATGGACCCTATCACCAAAAAACACTTTGATCAGCTAGGCGTTTCTATTGTCGAAAACTACCAACATCGCGCCATCAATGTGGGGTTCGCGCGCGGGAGCGGGATTTCAAATGATGATCTCCCCGCATTGATCCCACTAGGTCTATCCGAACTCTACCTCAGTCGCACAAAAATCAGTGATGAATCGATTGCCCATTTTCAAAAAATGCCTCAGCTCCGAGTTTTGGATGTTTCGCATACAAATCTCAGTCGACAGGGAATCAACCAGCTCAATCATTCGCTACCGAATACAAATATTATTGGATAATCGAATCGCCATCGAACGCTAATTGTCGCCTGTTTCGTTGCTAAGCGGATTGAGAATTCGTGCATTCAATTCAAATGGTTTCTGTCAAACGATTGGCCCAACAACATTGTTGTGTCGGTCCCTTTTACTTTTCATTCGACCTTGGTTGTTGCCCCAGTGTATACGTCAATTGTTCGCAATCGGAGAACTGCCCGTGTCGTCACCGAAAAATCAAACTAAAGGAGGCTTGATCGAGCGGATGGCGGCCATGGAAAATTGGACCAGCCCCGGCGATAAGACGTCGCCTGAGACGCTTTATGCTGCTATACTCCGCGACATCCAACGCGAGGGCGAAGACTCGCGGTTTGTGAAGGCTGATTGCGGGTTGTTTGCGATCAAGAAATAGGCCTCGAACAAAGCCCCACGTTCCGCCACGTTGGGGGGTTTTCTCGTTTTAACGCCAGTGGAAACTCAGTGAGGATGTTTTTCGAATCGTCGTCTTCGACCTAAATCGCCTCCACGGCGAATATCAAACGACATGCATCGCCGCGATTGATCGATTTGTCCGGAGAGATTTCTAAATCTGACAACCGTTTCAGCACCCAATTCGGGCCCAACTTTGTGTCGGCAACGACTTTCGCCAACCGTTCGACAAAATCACGTGCGGTGATCGGCAGCCCGGGCATTTGTTTGTCTGCTAAAACCTTCTGAGCAGCAATCGTCGGATTCTCTTTGTGCCCTTGAACTTGGTGTCGAAGCCGCTCGATCCATGCGTCGGCCAGAGTGGTTGTCAACAATTCAGCAGGCCGGGCGTCATACGTCGCAAAATAGCCCTTTGCGCCGAGATATTGCACCGCGGGATACCAGTTCGCGTTCGCATGCCCTTCGACATCATTGAAAAACGAAATCATCACATGTTGTTCTGCCAAATGGCGGACCAAGGCGTTATCGTCAACCTGTGCGGGATGCACACCTTGCCGCTTTGCCAGCACCACCGCATGACCAGCGGATTCTCCAATGCTCATCCAGGTCGGTTCAAGCCGGATCGTCCCCCAACCGACATGGGAGGATGAAAGGCAGACCGGGACAAGCAGGTTGTCGATTCCCTCCGGCAGGATAGTGCGATACGAAACTTGGCCAGGGAACGTTTGATTTTTCAGCATGACCATTCCCTCAAGTTCGCTGCCGTCGACTTGCCGCGGGGTACACGCGTGTGAATCCAGGAACCATTCGGTAATGCTAATACTGTCCGCATGTACGGGAGTTCGACGTAGCTTGGGCGCGAGTTGAGCATCGTTTTCTGTGAAAACGGCGCGTCCCTGAATTCGCCGTGTCTCGCGCGCGTAGATCTCGTAGGGCATATGTCCGTTGTCTGCAAATTCATCGCGCGGCAATCCGTACTCTTGCCATTGTTTGCGAATCGATGCTGGGACGGCTGGATCATGCTGACGAAAATACAACAGCCCGAGTGTCGCCTGTTTGTGTTCCTGGATCACTGCGAGTCGGGTCGCCCAGTCGCCTTCGACATACGGATCTTGTTCACCGACGAGTTTCGGTTCATTCAGGCCGAATTTCTGATTCGGCATACTCAGTCCGGGCCGTTGTGGTTTCCCGTAGCCGAACTTGCGATACGATTCAGGATCGTAGTTTTGCGGCTTTTTGATTTCGACACGGTTGGCAGGGTTATTGGTAATGACAGTGCGCATGTTATACCCTTGCACTGCCGGATGTGAGGCCCCTGTACTCGCGCCTTCGATCATCTCGTATCCCTCGTTGTAGCGGTACAAGTTAAGCCGACGACTCAAAACAAAGTCTTCATCGTCAGCATTCAACGGTGGCCAAGTCGCGCGACGCATGTAAATCACGCCGGCATGCCTCTCGTTAAATTCATCCCCAGACTCGCGACCTACTCGATAGGGCACTTTTGCTACGGCTGCCAAGTCAGCTTCGTACGAGCAATCGGCGAATACATTGGCAGAAACCGTCCACTCTTGGTTTCCATCGAGTTGTTGAAACGTGACGGACCGTAGTAGCGATGCCTCACGCTTTGCAGCCACCGGATAATATCCCGTGACCAGTGAAATTCGCGGCTCCGCCGCAAGAAGTTCACTGATCAATCGCTCTACGACATGCGCCTCATAACGTGTTTTAGGGTGGCCGGGCTGTGTTGCTTGGTATGCCAATGATTCCGGCCCGTATTTCTCGCGGTAGAACGCGTAAATCCGCCCCCGGAGTTCGTCATAGATCGGTGCGCGTTCGCCGTTGTACAGCGTGTCCATCGTGCTCAACCCATTGGTTAACATTCCGCCGACGTGTTTCGTATGACTGACCAATTGGACATTGAGACCTTCGCGGGCAGCCCTGACCGCGCACGCCACACCGCCTGGTGTGGCTCCGTAGATAACAAGATCGTACTTTATTGGATCATATTTCTTCGCAGCGTTTGTCTCTGGTGATTTCGCCTCCGGTGCCCCGATGGTTTTTTGATGTACTGCGCAGGCGACGAGCGTTGCCAGTAAACCAATCCAGAGATTGCCTCGCGAAATACGCATTGAGTTCATTACCCCAAATTTGTTCGATCGGCTAGCGTTGTTAACCGCATGCCTTGGCTGGATTCCATTTGACGTTTCGATAGGAACGCAACTGAAAAGAATAATTGCGGACCGACATCGATTCTAAATGGTTAACTTCAAGTCAACAACTCAATTCGCCTTGGGGCGAATCCGTTAACCCGAAACCGGAATCGGGTAGAGACACCAGTGACATGTCGTTTTGCTAATCCGTCGTCGCCACAAACTCGTCGGTGGAATTCACGCGTTTCCAATTCGTCATCTTTCATGCTACGAACGGGCAGTATGGGATAATTATTGAGCGTCTGGGATTTGTAAAAATGTCCGATGTTCCTGATCACAAGCGAAGTTGTCAGATTTGATACAATCTGTACGAGCGACCCAACCGACACTTTCGGCACTTTAGTTTTTAGCCGGTCATGAATGTCGCATTTCAGAAACATGCTCGCGGCACGTTGACATTTTCCAACATATTCTTTTACGGAAGATCTATAAGCTCACAATTGTTGATTTCACTTGGAGTGAACGGTCAAGATGCGTCAAGTCGGTGACAATCAGACCCGTGATAAATTGCCTGCAAGTCGTGCATATTCTGCGTCGAACAAATTGTTGCGCAGATTATGGGCGGTGATGCGTGCACGGTGGACCGACGGCGCGCGTGATGCCTTTTGCCGCTACCGGGGACTTTTCCTGAAGCAATCATGTCATGAATCGCCTTTGGAAAAACGCCAAGATGTAAATCGCAGGCTCTTAGACGAACTCTTATCACAAAACGATTTTGATAAATCTATTCGGCAATTTCTGCGTTGGCTAATTCCCGATCAGCAGCAGGGCTTCGCGGTACTTCTCGAGTCGAACCCCATTGATGACTTACCCGTCCGGAGCCGAGGGCTCTCGCAGGCATCCCGCCGCAAACTTACGGTCGATCATGAATTGTACGAGCAACTCAGATTTCAACCACACCTAATATTGAGCGGACGCGAACTCCGTGAAAGCGCACTTTTCCGATGCTTGACGACGTGCGACCGCCGGAAGGTGAACGAATTGTATCTCACTCGCCTGGGGGACGCTGGTGGCGACTTCGATGTGATTGTGGCGACCAACGGATTTTCGATGGATGTTGCATCACCGCAACAACCAGGATTCACAACAGAGATAATAGATTGCCTGTCCGAGTTAAGAATCCGAAATAGAAACAACCGAGCGCAACAATTTGGGACACGAATCGGCGACGCGATCGCAAAAATCCAAACAGTCACCCAAGCTGCTGGCGACAGTCCCGTAAACCTGATCACGCACTATGTGAATCAGTTACGTGAAGTATTGGGAGTCGATCGTGTCTCACTTTTGGTTTTGCATGATTCATCGCCCATGTCGCGGCTGGCGGTAGGTGCAATCCCCGTTCCACGTGGAATTGAGTTGGCTTGGCAAGCGCACGAAGATCGGCTCGCCCACGTCTGTGCCGACCGTAGACAGGTATTGAGTTTCGATATCACCGAGTTGCAAAGATTCGAGATTCAATCATTGATTGGCGGAGCGGTCGTATCTCCCGTGATGCAAAGCGATCGAGTGTTTGCCGTGCTCTGCGTGACGTCGCGGAACCGTTTATCAATGCCCTTGCACGCTGAACAATTGGCTCAGGGGTGTAGCGAATGCATTCAAGACGCACTGGCGTCTCTTTTGGAATCCACAACAAACGACGCTCAGCTTGCATTGCCAACTGCAGTTTTGTCGCAAGAGCAGTCACCGCAAGCCAACTCGGAACAACAGAATCCAAAACTAGCCAAGGCCGAGCAGGCTAAACGTGACTTTTTGGCAATAATGAGCCACGAAATCCGCAATCCTATGCATGGAATTGTAGGCATGACCCAATTGGCCTTGGAAACCAATTTAACAGGCAAGCAACGTGAATACCTGGAAGCGGCACAATCCTCGTCGGAGACGCTACTGACGCTGCTGAATGACATTCTTGACTATTCCAAACTGGAATCGCATCAATTCCAGTTGGCATTGGCGGCATTTGAGCTGCGTGGGCAGGTGGAACGAATGCTGTTGCCATTCCGGCATCTCGCACTTAAAAACGGATTGGACTTGAGCTGCCATATCGACCACGACGTTCCCAATGTATTAACCGGCGATGCCCATCGCCTCAAGCAGGTGTTGGCCAATTTGCTGGGTAACGCATTCAAATTCACGAAACGTGGACGCATCGTATTATCGGTTTGCATCAAGAAAACAATGAATTCAGAAGTCCTCTTAGAGTTTTCTGTCAGCGATACGGGAATCGGCATTGCAGAGGAGAAAATGCCGCACATTTTTGAACGATACATGCAAGCCGACCGCTCCACTGCCATCTCTTATGGTGGATCCGGTCTGGGTTTGTCGATCTGCAAGGAATTGGTTGAACTCATGGACGGGGAACTTCTCGCAAAGAGCGAACTCGGACACGGAAGCTTGTTCAGCTTTACCGCGCGGTTCGAAATGTCGCCTGGCCAGTCCGCTTCTTTGGAAACCGATCACCATACAATCTCCGACGCCCTTACATTTCGCAGCATGCGTGTACTACTGGCCGACGACGATCCTGTGAACAGGTGTGTGGGCCTGGAGGTTTTACAAAAACATGGGCACCAGGTAACGGTCGTCGACAACGGTGCCAAGGCAGTAGCGGCTGTTCAACGTACCGAATTTGACATTGTGCTTTTGGACATCCAAATGCCGGTTCTTGATGGGGTTTCTGCAGCACGCGAGATTCGGGAATGGGAATGCACAAGAAATCGTCGGGTGAACATCATTGCCATGACCGGCCAAGAGGGGGAACGCGAAACAGCGCGATGCCTCAATGCCGGCATGGATGCCTGCTTAGAAAAACCGATCGATATTCATGTTTTGCGAAAAGCAGTCGCCAACATCACTGAATCTTCCCACGTTTACAAAGAAAACCGCAAGGATGCGTTTTGTGACCTGGCGGTCGTTCAATATGAGGAGTTGTTAGCCCGGGTCGAGGGTGACGTACAACTTGCCAAGGAGCTGTTGGAGATGTTTGTTGCCGGCGGGGAAAAATATCTTTCCGATCTACGGGGCGCTATTGAAAACCAAAACCTCGAAGCTGCCCTGCTGGCTGCACATCAATTGAAGGGGGCAGCCCGGAGCATCGGCGCAAATAAATTGGCAGCGACCACGCGGCAGATGGAACATCTTGAGGAAGCTCAGATCGGCGACGCACAATGTATCTATCGCGCAATTAAAGAAGCCATCCAACAAATTGATCAGTACGCTGCCTCATTAGACTAATGCCGAGTTCATACCACGAGAGTGGACGCCGTCGGCATTCATTACCAAGTAAAACTGAATTCAGCGTCCCAACGCCGCCGGGCAAAAAATACACTCGCCAAATCTTGGCCCCCCCATTTCAACGTGACTATTTGCTGGGGATCCCGTCGTAACTCTTGGGTCCGTCGTGCGATTTGTGTGGCTGACAACAGTTGTTCCGCTGGTATCGGGTTATTGAGTCACTACGTATGTTCTTTTGAGCCTTACGATACGACGTATGTGCGGGATGTTCCCTCCGAAATGGAACGATAATTTGATCCGTTGGGATAAGCCGACTGGAATCCTATTGCGATTAGTCGCCGTTTCCGATGAACAATCATGGAGCGCCCTCCGCTAGCTTGCATCATTTGCCCTCCCGCCGGCCAACACGTCGTCAGCCTCACCCTGGATCGCGAAGCATGATTCAAAAACCGGATATTGATCAAGTACTTGAGGAAATGGAGCTTTACACCGAAATGCGTCGTCGGCAAAAGCTCGGCGAAAACGAAGATTCGGCGGCGGCTCCCCCGAATCCACCGGACTCGGCACCCCAGTTTCGGGGTTATCAATACACAGGGACCGCAATTCCCAAGCAGACTGCGGAAAATTCCCCTCAGCCCCAGGCGGATGCGCACCCGACGCCCGTACGCCCCAGGGGACGCCTTCTGACCGGGCTATTGCTGCTGGGAATGATTGGCTTTGGCAGTTGGCAAGTCTGGTCGACATTTTTTCGGTTTTCCGCCTATGGCATTGTCGACAGTCATCGCGTGCAAGTCTCGGCTCCGATACAGGGCACCGTACAGTCGGTTCATGCCCGCTTGGGAGAAACGTTGAGACAAGGACAGTTGATTCTCACAATCAACAACGTCGAACTTGAACACCAGCTGGAACAGACGCGCGACGAGTTGGGAATTGAACAAGCCAGATTGTCGGCGGAAACAGCAAAAATGAATTGGCAGATGCGGAATCAACAACTGGAGAATGACGAAGCGATTGCGGACTACTACGAAGCCTGGGCGCGTCTGGAAAGTGAAGTCGCCGATCAAAAAGCAATGGAGAAACGATTAGCGCGTGCAGAAGGACTGCACAAAAGCGGCGTGCTGACTTCCGATCAATACGAAGAGTTATTCTACGAACGGCAAGGCGCCGATGAAAAAATAAAGAAACGCCGCGATGCGCTTCAGGCGTGGCGCACCCGCGCCGAAGGCGCGGTCAAAGCCGGCATGTCTACCGACCATATCGACCCGATTCTTGCAAGGATCGATTCGCTGCAGGCCCAGTCGACTCGGATTGAGGAATTGATACGCCAATGTGAGGTTCGATCACCCGTCAATGGACGGCTCACCAAGTGGGACTTACGGACGGGGGAATTCGCCAAACAAGGCGATGCGCTGTTTTCGATCGTCGAAGAGGAGTCCGAGTACGTCAAGCTTTTCCTCCCACAAGCAGCTCGCGACCGTTTCGCCATTGGGGACACGGTCAACATCGAGATTCGGCCACATACGGAAACGATCGCTTGCGTTGTGGAACGAGTCGCTGATGAATTCTCACGTGCTCCGGCGCAAATCGAAACATTCTACGCTCCACACGAACAGTTAATCGCGATCGAGTTGCGCCCGGTCCACACAGTGTTCGAAGCGATCGGCGTACGCTCAGGGGCGCAGGTCCGTTTGCCAAAGTCGTCGATTGCCCTGAAAGACATATCGGAGTTGAAATCATGGTAGCCGCGGACCAGTGCCAGCACACTGATATTTTGATCGCAGACGACGACCCCATCTGCCGGCATTTGTTAAATGCCTCCCTAGAAAAATGGGGGTTCGACGTGCAGAGCGTGGACGACGGTGAGGAGTCCTGTCGAGCACTCCTCTCGGAACGCCGCCCTCGACTGGCGATTATCGACTGGAATATGCCTAAGCTCGACGGTATTGACGTTTGTCGTGCCGTTCGCCAACACCGGTCCGCTTCCGATGTCTACATCTTGATATTGACGAGCCGCTCCAGTTCCGATGACCTTGCTCGTGCCTTAGAGGCGGGCGCCAATGACTTCATTAGCAAGCCATTCGACGCCAAAGAATTACGTGCGCGACTAATGGTGGGACAACGGCTTGTCGCCAATGAGAACACAGCCCTACCCCATGACGCGTCACCCGCCAACCGGGCGATGGACCTCTGGATGGATGCACCGTCGCCAGCGACGACCGCCTTGGCAGATAGCGGATTCCTCACTCCCGTTTTTGATCCCCAATCGCTCAAATTCAACTACGGTGTCCCGTCTCCAATGCTCCGCGCGTGGCAGGATGATGGAACCCTCCAAAAAGTGTTGTTGGACAGCGTGCAAGTCTGCCCAAAATGTCGTGCGCTGCCCTCCTTTCGATTTGGCTGTGCGTCGTGTGGATCAGGGTGCGTGACCAATGAACGGCTCATTCATCATTTTGCCTGCGCACACGTCGCACGAATTGATGCATTCGACAATGACGGCCGGATCACCTGTCCCAAATGCCGGACGGTGAACCTAATTGTTGGCTCTGATTTTGAGTACCTGACCGGCCCCTACCGGTGTTTGGATTGCCAATGGTCCGCAGCGGAACTCGAACACATCGCACATTGCCTCGCATGCAATTATCGTTTCCCGGCCTCCGAAAGCGTGGTCGAGAGTCTGGTCGCCTATCACTCTCGTCGCGGTGCATCTCCACAGCACGCGTCTATTTCCCAGAGTGACTGTGTCGAATCGCCTTGAACCTCACCTTGCGAGAGTCTTCCATCGATGCTTGAGCAATGGTATCACTGGATTCGCGGCCACCATGCCATCGAGTTGATGACGCTCATGGCCGGTTTCATGCTGCTGGACGGCCCACGGTATGCCGTCGCTCGCGTGATTGTGTTGACAATCGATGTGACCGGGCACGCTTGGCGCACTCTGAACGGAACGTTGAGGACGCGTTTCACGCATTGCCCGTCGCTGACGGTCATCGTTGCCGGTTACAACGAAGGCGAAACAATCCATGGCACATTGGAATCGCTGTATGGTAGCTATCCGCGATTGGAACTTGTCGTCGTCGACGATGGTTCGACAGATAACATGTCAGGCGTCGCCAACAAGTTCGCCGAAACACACGAAGATGTCACCGTTTTGGCCCGCCCACATCGTGGCGGAAAATCCTCAGCGATGAACTTCGGGCTGAACTACTCACGAGGCGAAATCATTGTCTGCGTCGATGCGGATTCATCGTTAGGCCCCAATGCGTTGTGGGAAATCGTACAACCGTTTCAAGATCCGCGCGTGGGAGTCGTGTCTGCGAGCATTCTTCCGCGAAACCCTTGGGACAATCTGGTGACGTGGATGCAATCCTACGAATACATGCACAGCATCGTTGTCGGGCGCGAGGTAGCGCGGCGACTCGGGGTGTTGGCAATCGCGTCGGGAGCATTTGCTGCAATTCGCCGCGAAGCAATGGATCGCAGTGGTGCCTGGGACGTCGGTCCCCCAGAAGACTTTGACTTGACGCTCCGCGTGCTGCGAAGCGGGTACCGCATCGAGTTCACGCGTTTTGCTCAATGCTTTACGGATATGCCAACAACGCTTTGGAGCTTGATCAAGCAGCGATTGCGTTGGGAACAGGGCGCCGTCGTCAGAAACTATATGCGGAAGCACGCCGGCATGTTTCAATTTTGGAAAAAAAACCATTCGCTCTCCAACGCAATGGTTGCGACGGAGGCATTCATCACACAATTTGCCTGTCCAATTGCACTGTTTTTTTACAGTATCTATTTAGCATTTACCTTTTCGAACGACCTCCTCAACGTCAGCTTGACGATCTATGTTTTGGCCGCCCTATTCGAGTTGCTGCAGGTGTGCACGCTGGCCTATTACTCGGACAATCTCCGCCGCGACAGCCTCATCTGTGCCGTGTTTCCGTTGATGCCGTTCTACCAAATCATGATGCTTGGCGTGCGATTTGTATCAAATCTGCAAGAACTGTTTTTCCGGGCATCATTCCAGGACAACTACGTGCCTCAGCATGTTCGCGAAGCGACGTGGAAGTGGTGATACACGCCCATTCCCAAGTGACCTAGGGCTCCTTTAACGGAGGCCAACTCCCCTACCAAACGCTCTTCGTAACCATTCTCTTTCGGGCTGTTTTTTGTGGCATTCCATTCGCAAAGTATTCGATGGACCACAGCGGAGTCGCTCCGAACAGTCCCCGCTTCAAGCCGATCTGCCTTTGTGAACGAATTCGTGCTGGAAGATCCACCGCTTTCAGTTTCACCCCTGGTTCGACCAGAATGTGCTTGGTGGGAAACAGACGGAATTCGGTTCAAGAAAACGCTTGCGTGGCAGCGTATCTTCGCCGGGTACAGATTTCGTTGAGATGCTGTTGAGACTGATCAAGGAAAAAAGAGAACGTGATTCCAGCGAACCGCTCGTCACTGGTTACAACGGCATTCATCGTGTCCCACAGAGCGACCCGTTCCTGAGCAGCCGCAGCCAACGCTTCTAATTCGATGACTCGACTGAGGTCAGAATAACTCAGCAGCGAATCATTCAATTTGAACCGTCCCAGTTTTTCAGCCAACCACATTGCTCCCTTCTTTACGGAGCTCTCTGTTCCCCCCACTCGTCGGATGAGATTGCTGACAATCGATTTTTGAGCCTCGACCTCAACTTCCAATCGATGCAAAAAGTCTCCCAATGGAGTCCCGCGGTTGCTGGACGCACAGCGTGCCGCCACATCGATTTCGCCCACCATTAAAGCTAAGTGATCGTTCAAGTAAATGTTGAGTCTCGTGTCGTTCATTTAATCGCCATTGACGAGTATTCGTCACAACTTTGCAAGGCTCTTCGAATTGCCTCTCCAATTCCCAGAGGACGCACATTAAACACTTCCAACGCAGTCTTGTTTCGCACGATTGTGGGATTCTTCAATCCTTCGATCAGATGACGACCCACCTCTGCATTGGCCGGAGTCACCAATCCCAGCCACAAGCTCGACAAGTAGGGGGTGAGCACCGGGACGGAGATCAACAATCGGCGCAAACCCCGTTGACGGGCATATTCACGGATTAAGTCGCCATACGTCACGACATCGGCGCTGCCAATTTCGAAAATTTGACTTTTGCCGTGTGGCAAATCCAAAGCAGCCAAAAGGTAGCTCAGAACGTCATCAACGGCGATCGGCTGCGTCGGTGTTGCCAACCACCGTGGACAGAGCATAATAGGCAAACGGTTGGTGAGGGAACCGATCATGTCAAATGAGAGACTCCCTGCTCCCACCACGACAGAGGCCCGGAACTCAACCGTTTCCACTCCAGATTCCCTCAGAATTCGACCCACCTCATGCCGACTGCGCAGGTGTGGTGAGAGTTTGGGATCAGTTTCGTCACCTAGTCCACCCAGATATATGATTCTTTTAACGCCCGCCTGATGGGCGGCGGAGCCAAAGTATTCTGCGGCTTTACGGTCATTTGCCTCGAAGTCGGCCGAAGAAGCCATCAAATGGACGAGATAGTAAGCCGTTTCCGCACCAGCAAGAGCCAATTCGAGCGATTTCTTGTCCAGCACATCGCCTTGGACAACTTCGGTGGATGCGGACACCTTTTGCCGAAGTGTTTCAGGACTTCGTGCTAGGCATCGCAGAACGACACCTCGCTGTTCCAGCAACGGAACCAGTCGACTTCCGACATAGCCTGTGGCCCCTGTCAAAAGTACAACCGGCTGTGAACTCATTGTTGACTCATCCGGTGACATGTGGCCTCGCTCGCACCGCGTGATCGCAAGAACGTTGTTCTGGTGAAATTCCCGGTACAGTTCCCGATTCAACTCGCATCAGTACCATGCAGTGCCCAGTGTACGTTAAAGAGGTCAAAATGCTATCCCTGCAGTAGCCTGATTCGAGCCTCCCCGTGTCAAACCCTCTTCGTAACCATGCTCTTTGGGACTGTTTTTTAAAACCCAGTAGTAGCAAGGGTTTACAAAATTTCGAGTCCGTCACGGTGGCTCGAAACGTAACCAACCCTCTTCGAACTGTTTGGAAGTTGGTTAACAGCCCGCGCGTAAAATCGAAGCGGTAATCTGCGCAGGCTTTGAGGACCAGCGATGGTCAATGCGTTGGGAAGGCTCATTTCGGCCCTTCAACCGGGTGTGGCGAGCGTCTCAGCGGTGTATCAATAGTTTTGAACACCCCCATGAATCCGCAGTATTTGAAGGGAATCTATCAAGATGGGACGGGTTTTCCAGCCGCTACTGTTTCTGCTCGCAGGATGTACCCGAAACGAGCCGATGGCACCCGGTAGCCGGAGGCGATTCTTATACATCCCACCATTGGGCACACCCCACTGATGGCCGGTGAACTTGTCCCACTCAGACTGCAGTCAGCCGCTGGCCCGGTGATTGTTGTTCTTCGCCCAAGGTTCAATCGGAACGAAGTCAGTATCATCGCCCAGAAAAGCGAGCCAGTTTCTGCCCGACACAATGCGATACGCGCCGTACTTCAATTCAAAGGGCGTGAGTTTCAGGGCATCCGTGTTGGGGCTGCGGCCCACAAAGATCTTCGTTGCATTTTCACTCGGCTGCGTGACCAGAGGCAGCTTCGAGCCGGATATCTTCAGCACGTAGTCCTGCAATTCCTGAGCCGCGAGTCGCACGGATCGCTGAGGATTGTCCGCGATGATTTCCGCACGCGGTTGTCCGTCTTCGACAAGGAAGGTTTCAGCAGCCTGGATCGGGGCCAGCGGAGTCAGCAGCAGAACGAGGAAGAGAATGAGAGTGTGTTTCATGGCAGTTCGATCTTTGATTTGAGATTCATCTGTAGTCTTCGGAATCGTGCTGATTGTGATGCACCAAATCGGCGACGATGGATGACAATCTTAGCGGAATCAAATGCTTGTGGCCAAGAACCATGGCGACGAATGATTGTCTCGATATACGTTGGACAGTCGGCAAGTGTCAAAAACCTAACGGGCAACGTTTTTTGACAAATCGGTCGTTTTTCAATGTGTTTCAGTCGCCACGATTTTTTGGGACGATCCGCTGAACTATCCTAATTCGTGGGCTGTGCAACCTACGTCGGTCTGCCGGGCCTACACTTGCAGAAGGCGATATTAATCCGGGCAGCATCTTTAAGTTGGACGTCAACCTGGAGATTGTTAAAAGAGTCGTCGTGGAACTTGTTGAAACACAGCAATGCCTTTTTGCGCGTACTGAGCACTTGTCATGAAATGGTACTGGGACATCCCGTTGGCCATTGTTACAGTCTTGTGCTGTACCTTGATTGTGATGGGCATTTCGGGCTTTCATCCGGCATGGTCAACTGTCGCTTTTCTTGTTGTTGTCGGTGGCGTTTTCCTTGTTTGGGTATTGGGGATGCTGGGATTCAGTCCGCCATCATCACCGTGCGGCCTGCGTCAAGGCATCCCCTATTCGCAAGGGATCTATTTTCCACTGATCACATCGTCAACCGTTGGATTTGGCGACATCACACCCAAAACCGGAATCGGGCAGTGCATCAGTGTCTTCCTCGCGTTTGTCGGCACAATATATTTTGGACTCATGGTTACCGTAGCAACGCGAGCGTTCACGGAAACAATTAAGGAATCTCTGCACGCTCAAGGCAAACCCGAATCCAATGGCTAGCCGTATGGCAACGTAAACGTCACTTAGCGAGCGGTTCTTAGGCATGAGCCGCAGCGATGTCAGGCGTCATTTGTGCGTGCCCGTGCTTCAAGACTTGGCAAGTTATTCCCAATGTTCCTTGGGTGCTGGGTTCCACGAAACCACGAAGCTGAACTTCGCTCCGATTGGCATCGTTCGTCAAGGCGCAAGTCGCGCGGCAACTCTAATGATTCTGCCGGAGGTTACGCTGGTCGGAAGTCAGCTTGAGAGGTGACCAAGGCAATGCCGCTTGGCTTACAAACCTCACAACATGTGGGATTCAACCAAGGGTGTTGTCCGGCATTCTTGATTCGCCTCTCCGTGGCCGCGCAATCAGACAAATCACCGGGGCTTGTACGTAATCGCTCAAAGAATCCCCGGTGGATATTGCTACTGCAAAGGCGAATCACGTATTGTGAAGATAGTTCCGCTGAGCGGAGCGTCAGAGTCCCATATTCCCTTTCCGTGGTGACGCGATCTCGCTCCGACGATGAGAGAAACTACAATGTCGAAAAACCTCTAGTTGCAGAATGAGCGCAAGCGATTCAACTATGGCATCAATCATGAAGTGGCGATTTAGCGGGATAGTGTTGCTGTCATTCGTGTGTTTTTCTCTGCATTCTGCGCCCTTATACGCACAGCAAAGCATGGAGCCCACGGTTGCGGATACGTCAAGCCCACGCTCGATGCTCAAGAGTTTCATTGACGCCTGCAATGAATTGCACCAGCTAATTCTAACTGAGCATTACATTGATTCGAAAAACCCGCAACATCTAGCAGTTGAAACGCGGATTCTGGATTGCATCGATGCGAGTAATCTTCCAGCATTCGAGCGCGAAGAGCGAGCCGCTGAGGCGGCAATCTGCTTGAAGGAGATTCTCGATCGCCATCAGTTGCCGTCCCGGGACGAAATACCCGACACAGCCGCAATCGAGTCCGCCGGTGGCTTCGAGCAATTCTCAATCTGGAGGGTCCCTGGCACGCGGATCACGATTGCGCGCATCGAGGAAGGCCCGCAAAAACATGAATACTTGTTCTCGACTGGAACTGTTGATCGCGCAGTCGATTACTTTAGCGACGTCCAGGCAAGCCCCTATCGCACCGATGGACCACTCACCTCACCAGACTTGCACAAATGGTACATGTCTACGCCGCACAACCCATTCGTTGCTGCAATCGTGCGTCGTTTGCCGGATGGAATGCGATTCGGCCGCACTCTCGGCTTAACGAATTGGAAATGGCCAGCTCTCCTTGTCGCTTTGCTAATTACGGTCGCTTTCATGGTGTTGATTTACCGATGGCATTTAGTGATCACACAACGCACGCGCGGACGCCGAAATCTGGCTTATTGCCTGACAATTGTCTATCCAGTCGCCGCCACGATGGTGCCTTTACTCTTTGAGTGGTTCGCACGTGATTATTTAACGATCCGAGGAACTCCTCTCTACATTGTTAGCTTCTGTGCAAATGCGACAGCCACGCTGGCGGGTATTGTTGTTGTCTTTGCAGCCTCCAACCGTGTTGCCGAGACGGTGATTGCGTCTCCTCGAGTCAATCGGCAGGGCCTCAACGCACAATTGATACGCATTGCGTCGAAGTTAACGAGTCTTGTCCTAGCGGTCATCGTGCTGATGGTCGGTGGACAGTACTTAGGCATCCCGGTGGGAACTCTTTTAGCGAGTGCTGGAATTGGTGGCCTAGCGCTGGCGCTGGGAGCACAAGACACGCTAAAAACTTTGTTTGGCACCTTGATGCTGATGGCCGACAAGCCGTTTCGGGTGGGTGAGCGAATCGTTATTAAAGGTTACGACGGCGTGGTCGAAGATATTGGGCTACGCTCAACGAGAATTCGATTGCTCACAAGTCATCAAGTCACAATCCCTAACGACGAGTTGGCTCGAAGTGACATTGAAAATGTCGGACGACGCCAATGCATCAAGCGCGTGACCGACATTCACATTCCCTTGGACACCCCTTCCGAAAAGGTCGAAGCTGCTGTGGCAATTCTGCAGGAGCAGCTCGACAACCATGAAGGAATGAATCCCGACTATCCGCCACGCGTCTACTTTGTGGATTTTCTGCCGACTGCGTTCACGATTCGCGTGATCTATTGGTATCACCCACCGAACTACTGGGATTACCTCGCGTTTGGCGAAAAGTTCAATCTAGCGGTATTTCATGCTTTCGAAAACCAAGGTATCCGTTTTTCGTTACCAAATCGGGTCACGCACACTTCTCTCAACAGCGAACAGGCTCCCCTCGACGTGCGAATGGTCGACAACAGTCGTGGCAGTTAGCGGCTTCGAGGGATATCAACAGTCGGACTCCAAGCTTCGATGCTGGATATCACCCATCGTTAGACGATGCGACTGGACTGACCGACCCGTCACTTCGCCCGCTGGCAATAAGGTGGCCCGCTTCATCATATCGAGCCGGAAACGACCATTGTGAAGAATAACCAGTTTCTTTCCGCTCCCATATAAGCTCGCGACTGTTGGCATCGTACACCATCAGTTTGTTTCCGGTTCCAGCCAACAAGAACTTTCCATCGGGGCTGAAACAAATCCCGTTGAGTTGATTGGGGCCAGTCCACATCAACTCGTGCCGGCTCGCAGTATCCCATACGCGGCTGACAAGATCCCAACCGCACGAAGCGACGTGATCGGAATTGGGCGAAAACGCCACGTCGGTGACCGGTCCGTCGTGTCCGTAAAATGTGTGGATCACTTGTCGAGAGTGCACATCCCAGACCTTAACTGTGGTGTCATTTCCCGTAGTCGCCATGCGGTTTCCGTCGGCACGAAATTGAATTCGTTTTAGCGCTCCAGCGTGTTCTTTCAAGGTGGCAATTTCTTTCCCGGAATCCGCTTGCCAAAATGTAACATCTCCACCTCGGGATCCAGTGACGATCGTGTTTCCGTTGGGACTGATGTTGATCGTATCCACTGAGGGAAATCGATGAAGCTTTCGGCCGGTCTCCACGTCCCACAAAATGCCGGTGGCATGCATGCCTTTTGAAACGAGCTGTCGCCCGTCACTGGAAAAACGCAATTCTTTGACGGAACCACCATGCCCCGACAATCGCACGATTTCGTTTCCTGCAGACGTGTCGTAGATCACGATCTGTTTGTCTCCAACCGCGATGCGGTCCCCTTCAGGGCTCAATGCCATTCCGTACCAAGATTTCTCATGACCGGAGAATTCGCGTACGACAGTCCAATCTCTTGCGTTCCACAACTTGACTGTTTTGTCGGCGCTGCCGGTGGCCACGTACATCCCATCTGAACTGACATCAATACTGCTAATTGCTTCGCTATGTGCACGTATGGATCTAAGTTTTTTTGCCCCGTCCGCGTTCCAAACCGTCAACTCGCCGCGATAGCCTGCCGTCAGTAAGTATTGACCATCAGGCGAAAAAAGCAGCCTGAGGTGAAAGTCTTGCTGGTTCGGATAGGACTTGAGTTCGGGCGGTGTCGTTTCAATCGCGTTCAGTTCAGCATGAGAAAGCCGCCAAAGATAATTCCATTTCCAGCCGCGGTAGTCTTCGCCAGAGGTATGCTCCGGCATATTTAGCGCCAGCAGTTCGCGCGTTCTGGCGGCGTGACTATTGAGCCATTCCTGGTGGGCAATGTTCATGTGGGCCAGGTACAGCTGCCGAGCCTTGGCATCTCGTTCAGTCTGGGCCAGCGCCGCATTGGTGTCCGCCAGTTTCCGCGCTGCCGCTTCGCTTTCCCGTGCCGATTCAGCCTGTGACCGCAAGGCGCGTTCTTCTTCCGCATTTTTCTTTTGTTGCAACGCAAATTGATGCTCTTGTGCTCCGAAGTCCTGTTGCTGTTTGGCTATTTGTCGCTGCTGATAGGCGACCAGCGGCCCGCCGATGCTCAGCGTGAGCAATAAGGTTATGGCTGTCGCCCAGGCCGCAGCCACACCGGGCTTGCGCTTGCACCACCGCCACAACCGCTCTGCTCGATTTACTGGCCGCGCCAATATCGTTTCTCCATCCATGAATCGTTTGAGCTCTTCGGCCAATTCCTCGGCCGATTGGTAGCGTCTCCGGGGGGCCTTATCGAGACACTTCAGGCAAATTGTTTCCAAGTCTTTGGGTACCGACGAATTCAAGATGCGTGGAGCGACTGGCTCCTGGTGCATAACTTGCGACAGCGTGTCTACCGGTGAATTCGCGACAAACGGTGCACGGCCGGCGAGGCAGGCGTAGAGAATCGCTCCCAAGGAGTACACATCCGACTGAACCCCGACCGCCTTGGGCGTTCCCGCTGCTTGCTCAGGGGACATGTAACTGGGAGTCCCCAGAATCTCACCGGAAGCTGTCAGGTCGGCGCGTGATTCCTCGTTAATCGAGTCGAGCACCTTCCCCAATCCAAAATCGGTCACATGAGGAATTCCATCCTGTGCGATCAAGATGTTCGCCGGCTTTAGATCTCGATGCAGCACGCCATGTTCGTGTGCCGCTTGTACGGCTAATGCGATCTTGTGGATTACTTCCGCAGCTTGGTCCGGCGCGAGTGATCCTTCACGGAGTTATTCCGCTAAACTCTTCCCTTCCACGAAGTCCATCGTGAAGTAGTGCCGCCCCTCGTGCTGCCCAATCTCATGGATGGGAACTATATGGGGATGCTTGATGCGACTAGCGACTTGGGCCTCGCGTTGAAACCGCTCAACTTCTGATGCATCTGCCAAACGCCCCGCCAGAATCATCTTTAGTGCAACAATACGATTTAATGATTGCTGTCGCGCCTTAAAGACAATTCCCATGCCGCCACGTGCAACCTCTTGGAGAAGCTCGTACTCACCGATGAAGCGAATTGTTTCACCGATGCGGTATTCATCAATGCTGCCATCTGCACCGACTGTTTTTTCGACAGAAGGATCGCCGCTCAGCCTGCCGAGATCAGTCACTAGCTTGTTGAGATCTTTCTGGCCATGCAGAAATTCATCCACGTCAGCGGCATACTCGGGGAAGTCGCGGCAGAGCGAGTCGCGGTCGAAAGGCTCGCCTTGCTGGAGCGACTCGATGCAGGCGACTAGCCGAGATACGAATTTGGGATTATCCAGAAACTTGGAGTCGTGCATGCTCGCCATTTTCGTTACTCCTCTCCGGTTCGCAGCAATTCCCTCAACCGGGTCGTTCCGCGAAAGATCAGCGCGGCCACTGCGCCCTTACTACGATTCATCCTCTTTCCGATTTCCTCCAGTGGCAGCTCCTGAAGGTGGTGCAACTCGATTGCTTGTCTCTGTGCGGATGGGAGGCAAGCGAGTGCACTTGCCAGCCGCACACCATTCTCCGCCCGAACCGCCTTCTCGCTGGGGGATGTTTGCTCCGACACCATCCATCTGTTAAGCCTCGACGCGGATTGATGGACCGCCGCTTGAATGGATTGTTCCAACTCGACGTCGCGGGCTCGCGTCCGATATTTGCGAATTTCGTCCAACAAGTTGTTGGCAAAGACAAGCCGCAGCCACGGGGCGCGATCATCCTCCGCAAGTTTTTCCCATCCGCCATGGTGGGCTTCCATCAATGTCACTTGGACAACACCTGATACATCGACTTTGCCGATCAATTCTACACTCAACTGCATACGCCCCAGCAACCCCAGCAATTCACGGTAATTCTCCAATTTGCCGGTGTGATCGGTCATTCACACGTCCTCTACGAAAGTAAGCGTGTTCGCAGCGATACGGATTACGGGGAAAACACACAATTCTACCAGTTTTCGAAAAGTTTTTTTGCGAGTACGGCAATGTCGTTGAGCTGTATCACGCGGATTTCGAAAATCCCAACCGTTTTTCAGAGCGTGGAGTCTGTGTCAAGAGCAGGGGCAAATTTACGGCTTTCCAAAAACATTGAGCATTTGACGGCTTGATGAACCAAGTTTTGTCGGAGTGTCGCCAAGCAGAAGAAGACATTCCTTGCCAGTCTGTTAGTTGCGTGAACATCCGAAAGACCGTCACGTGCCCAATGGACTATTTATGTCTTACATTGTTCAATAGGAGAGTGATCAGTTCACTAGCATAAGGAATGCTATGCCCACAATGAAATCTGCGCTGTTCATAGCTGTCTTTGCAATTTCGCTTCTCACTGAGGCTTTCGCGGAGGACCGTGCTGAACCGGTTGCGGAGTTACAGTCTGGTGAAAATACGGTCTGGACTACCGGAGCCGCCCTCATGCCTGCTTGGGGATTTTATCCGCTGGGCCAGGCTTACAACGGGACCAAACCCTTGCAGGAGGTCGCAGCCTGGAATCGCAGTGGCAAGCCGGCATCATTGACATGGGTCCACGCGTTCGATCTGCCTGGTAAATATCACGTATGGGCTCGCCAATACGGTGGAATCGGTCAGGTTGAAGTTTTCGTGGACGAACAATCTCTTGCTGAGGGGAAAGGCGGACCGGGCGGCGCGCGATATGTTTGGACCCATTTAGGAACGTACACTATCACCAAAGGTCGGCATCATGTTGATGTGGCCGTTCCCGGTGGAATGCTCGACGCGATACTCTTCACGTTGGATGCCGATCTACAACCCGAAGGAGGCTCCCTTCCTGATCCGGTCGAAAAGCCTGTCTTGAGGGCTTTGCGTACTTATCGAGACGATGTTCTCCTGAAGAATGATGCCGGCGTACGAGGTTTTATCGTGGGGTCGTCAATTCCCTATGAAGAGCTGCTCTACGACTGGATACCGAAACGCGATCGTGTGCTGGAGCGTGTTCAACTTTGGGGAGCGGCAAACCAGTACGTCAACTCCACGTTTGCTGTCCGTATGCTTGATGCAACGAACGAGTTTCGCGTGTCACTCAATCAATTGGCCGGTCCCGACGGCGTCCTGCTTGCGGCCGATGAGATTGACCTGCGCGTCGTTCATGTCCGCGAGCGTAAGCATGCCCTGTTTCGACACAGCCGCCGACGAATTCTCGTGCCCGAACTCTTGCTTCGCGACGACCGTACGGCTCTTCCGCCGGGGGGCAAACAAGGCGGCTATGGCGGCGGAGTTTGTGTCACGCGGATCCCGGCTCACCACAGCCGCCAGTTCTGGCTGACTGTGCGCGTGCCGCCTGAATCACCCCCTGGTCTCTATCGCGGCGAAATTATACTTCGCGCCAACGGTGGGGAAGAGCGATTGCAGCATCTGCCGATCGAGTTGGAAGTGCTTCCTCTGACACTTCTTCCCGCCGAAGGCTACTATGGCATTTACTATCCCAACAACCCGGCCAAACCCACCGAACTCTTGCATGTTTCCGAGCAACGGTTCCTTGCGGAACTAAAGGATCAGGTACGGCACGGTTTGAACGCGACAACGTTGTACGGCGGCTTCTCCACGATTTCCCTGGCCAAACGGGCTGGGATGACCAGAGCACCTTGCCTGATGCATTGGCCTGGTGATTCGGCGCAAGGTGAGGTGGAACACGCCAAGAAGATCGGCTTGGAGGATCTCTATTACTATGGGGTCGATGAACCGAGGAATCCGGCTCAGATCGAGCGATGCCGTAAGGAAGCCGAGCGGCGAGCCGGATTGGGGTTGCACATGCTCACCGCGATCAATAGCACGAAGGCGCAACTTGCAACGAGAGACTTCGTCGATCGCCCCGTCTACAACATTTACGTGTTCGGTGGCAAAGACAACTCTGCGGCCATGTACGCCCGAGAGAAGGGTTTTCGTCCCATCTCGTATTGGACCACGGCGACGATCTATCCGCTTTGGTATCGAGCTTTCACCGGCTTGTACAACAAATCCTGCGGTTATCTCGGCTCCAGCCCGTGGGCCTACCGAGATGCACCTGATGAGCGGATTTATGATCCCGATGCCATCAACCACCAGGTCAGCTATCCGGACGAGTTCGGCGAACCGATTCCAACACTCGCCTGGGAAGCTCATCGCGCAGGCATCAATGACGTGCGGTACCTCGAGACCCTCGACCGCGCAATCGCCGCAGCGAAGCACCGACTTGAGCAATCCAACCCTTCAGATGACTTGAGAGTCGCAATCGCGCAGGCGCAACATGTCCGCCAAGAGCGCTACGAGTCAATTCGTGGACGGTGGTTCGAATACGTGTGTAGTCTGCGACCTGGCGAACTGGAGAATTCCCGTCGAGAATTCGCGGAGGCCATCGTACAGATCAATCGCGCGCTTGCGGGAAGGTGATTTGGCGGAATCTCGGAAACGCCAGTAGTCTCCCCGTTCGAAACCCTCTTCGAACCAATATCTCTTTGTGCAAAGAGATATTTGACGGACGCCGCTACCTAAAGCATGGAACGTGCGCAGGTGACGGAGAGAGCGGGGCAGGGCAAGCGATGCGAAATCGGCTTAGCGCGACAAAATCGACTGTGTCGCGCACGATTTCTGGTGAACAGAAATGTCTCGCTTTGTGTTAACCGGAGGGGAGTGCCAAAACCTTTGATCCATTGGTCAACAGCATGCGCGACAAAGAGACGTTTTTCAACGTTCGACACCCCCAGCTTTCGGCGCCGAATTGTTGTGACGCACGTTCCGGCGGGGTACAAAAACAATGCGATCTCCCAATTCGACAACACCTTATCGAAATCACAGACAGGCACGGGATGTCCCGGCTGTTTCACCCGCTGTTGCA